>NZ_CP139145.1:609287-913930 GCF_034048115.1 Pseudarthrobacter sp. IC2-21
ACTACGTCCTGGGGCATGAAACCCCGAAAAGCTACGGCGACTTTTTGGCCCAGCGAGTGGCCACCAACTATTTCGCTGCCGCGCTGTTGCTGCCCGAGCAGGCCACGGTGGACTTCCTGCAGAAAGCAAAGACGGCCAAGGAGATCGCCGTGGAGGACATCCGGGACGCGTTCGCGGTGTCCTACGAAACCGCTGCACACCGCTTCACCAACCTGGCCACGCAGCACCTGGGCATCACCACGCACTTCCAGAAAACGCACCAGAGCGGCATCATCTATAAGGCCTACGAGAACGACGGCGTGACGTTCCCCATGGACCATACCGGCGCCATTGAGGGCCAACCGTCGTGCAAGTCGTGGACCTCCCGGGCGGTTTTTGATGTGCCGGACAAGTTCAGCGCCTACAGCCAGTACACGGACACGCCGTCCGGGACGTTCTGGTGCACGGCACGGACGGAGCGGTCGGCCAACGGCGAGTTCTCGTTGTCGATCGGGGTGCCGTACCAGCACGTGAAGTGGTTCCGCGGCAGGGAAACCACCGCCCGTGAAAAGTCCACCTGCCCGGACCCCAGCTGCTGCAAGCGGCCGCCGGCGTCGCTGGCCTCTGAGTGGGCCGGCAACGCCTGGCCCTCGGCCCGCGCCCACTCGCACCTGCTGGCCGCGATGCCGCCCGGCGCCTTCCCCGGCGTGGACGAGACCGAGGTGTACAGCTTCCTGCAGGCCCACTCAGGCACCTGACCCCCCCGGACACCCCCCGGGACGCTCTCTCACTTAATGCGGGTTTTTCCCGGATTCTCTCTCACTTTCTTGAGGAAAGTGAGAGAGGATCCGGGATTTTTCCGCATTAAGTGAGAGAGCGTTTCATCAGCCGTGGAGCTCCCGGTACGCCGCGGCCGCCGCGGGGTGGAGCGGCAGCCCCGGGGTGTTGATCAGCGATTCGGGGCTGAGGAACTGGACGCCCAGGCTGGACCGCGGAACGAGTTCCTCCGCGTGGCCCACCAGGATTTCCACTGTCTTCCGCACCGTCCCGGCGTCCGCATCGCTCCGGCACAGCAGGAGATTGGCCACCCCCACCGTCCAGACCGCCGGAATGCCCGGGTAAGCGCCTTCCGGGATCAGGACACGATCGTAGAACAGTCCGTATTTGGCCCGCAGCGCCGGAAGGAGCGCGGCCAGGTCCAGCAGCCTCAGGCCCGTGGCGCTGTGAGCAGCCGCGATGGCAGCAGTGGGCACGCCGCCGGACCAAAACAGCGCTTCAACCGAGCCCTTTTGCAGCGCCGCAAGACCCTCGTTGAGCCCCAGATTCAGGACAGTGACGGTACCCCCGGCGGCGGGTCCCGGTCCGGGCGCAGAGCTCAACCCGGCCGCCTCAATCAGCCGGGGTGTGGTCAGGGACGTCCCGGAACCGGGTTCCCCGACGGCCACGGTCCGGCCGGCCAGCCCTGCAATGTCCACGATGCCGCTGTCCCGCCGCACAACGCAGTGGACATAGTTCTCATAGACCTTCCCGACGGCGGCAATCCCGACGGCGGTTGCGTCGCCCGCCGCTGCCCGCTGGGCCGCCGAGTCAGAGAGTGCGACGCCGAACGTGGCGCGGCCCGCGAGGAGGAAGTCCAGGTTATCCAGGCTGCCGCCCGTTGTCAGCGCCGTGGCCTTGCCCGCCACCCCATGGCGTTGCAGTGCCTCCGCCAGCAGCCCGGCGAACTCCAGGTAGAACCCACCCGGTTCGCCGCCGGCGACGGTCACGGCGTCCGGCCGGTCATCACGCGTGCACCCGCTAAGAGCCGGCAGGAAGAGGCCGGCCAGCCCGGCGGCGAAACCGGCATTAAGCACCGCCCGTCGCGGCAGAGCGATTGGGAACGCGAGAGGATCATTCATCCGGCTTCTCCGGCTTCTCCGGCTCCGCGGCCACAGGCGGAAACTCGAGACGCGCAACCAGACCGTGCGGAGTGGCGTCGGAGAGCATCAGGCGGCCCCCGTTGGCGGCCGCCAGCTTGTCCACGATGGTCATGCCCAGGCCGGTGCCGCGGGTGCCACGGTTCCGGGGGGAGCGCCAGAAGCGGCCAGTGGCTGCTGCCCGTTCGTCGGCGGACAGCCCGGGACCGTCGTCGGCCACTTCAATGCCCACCGCGCCCGGAAGCGGACGGATGGCCATGCGGATGTGGGCACCCGGCGCGTATTTGAGGGCATTATTGATCAGTTCAGCAACCATCTGGGCCAGTTCGGCGGCGTTGCAGACGATGTGCGCCGCCGGTTCGGGCGGGCTGTCCACGGTTATGGAGGCACCGGTGCGCCGGGCGGCCGGCCCGGCCCGTTCGGCCTCCTCCTGGAGGGCCGGGTACGGATCGATGGGTGCCTGCATCCCGCCCGAAACGCTGCGGGACTCACCGGCCGATGCGCGGAACGAGTCTTCACTCACCCTGTGTTCCGCCGCCGCCAGCTTCAGCACACCCTCCAGGAGGCCCTCCACGTGCTCTAGTTCCGCCAGGACACCGGCCGCCGCATCTTTCTGCCTGGCGGTCTGCAGTTCGAGCTGGAGCAGGTCGATCCTCAGCCGGAGGGCGCCCACGGGATTGCGCAGCTCGTGGGAGGTGTCGGCGATCAGTTGCCGCTGCGATTCCAGGCTGCTGCTGACCGTCCGGGCCATCCTGCTGAAGGACCGGCTGAGCTCCCGCAGTTCCGGCGGCCCGGCCTCCGGAAGCCGGGCGGTCCGGCCCGTGGCCTCGAGTTCCGTCACCGCGGAGTTCAACCGATGGACCGGCCGGAGCACCCAGCCGGTCACCCTGGCTGCGACCAGCAACAGCACGGCGGCGAGCGCTGCTGCTGCCAGACCCACCAGCAGCCACCGCTCCCGCAGTTTCTGCCGGGCGGGGTCCAGATTAACCTCCAGGACCACTGCGCCCAGCACCTGGCTGGCGCTGCCGAAGGGCCGTGACACCACCTCAGAATCGGGTCCGAACGGCTGGAGCGGTGCAAGGGTGGTATCGCTGAGATTCAGGTTTGCGCGGGCCAGCGCTTCACCCGCATCGGCCCGTTCCTCGCTGAGACCGCCGGAGCGCAGCGTCCCGCCCTGGAGGCGGATCAGGACACCTTCGCCGTAGAGTTCGGAGTATCTGTCCATCTCCGTCTGGAGCCCCGCGGACCCGCCGGCCGTGGCGGCGTCGAAAGCCACTTGGGCGAACCGGTTGAGCGCCGTCACCCTCTTGATCTGGAGTTCCTGGGTCAGTTCCCGGCTGACGGACGCCAGAATGGCGGTGGAACCAAAGACGACCATAACGATGGACAGCACGCTCAGGATGGCCAGAACGCGCAGCTTCACGCGGGGTCCGCCTCAATCCGGTAGCCGACGCCACGGACGTTGATGATGAAGCCCGGCCGCTGGAGCTTGGAACGCAGCCCCGTCAGGTGGACGTCCAGGGCGCGGGAGGAGGCCACGAACGCGTCGCCCCACAAGGCGTCCAGGATCTGTTCGCGGGTCACTACCGAACCCGCGTGGCCGGCCAAAAGCGCGAGCAGGTCGAACTCGGTGGCCGTCAGCGGCAGTTCTTCCGAACCGCGGGCCGCCACCCGCCGTTCGAGGTCGATCTCCAGGTCACCCAGCACGATGTTCTTTTGCGTCGCGGCGGAGTAGCGGCCGGCGCGGCGGGTGACCGCCTCGATGCGCGCAAGGAGTTCAACGAGCTTCACCGGCTTGACGAGATAGTCATCCGCTCCGGACCGCAGCCCAAGCACCACGCTGCGTTCGTCGTCGCGCGCGGTAAGGATCAGGATGGGCACCGCGGTGACCTGGCGCAGTTTCCGCAGCACCTCCAGGCCGTCCATGTCCGGGAGCCCAAGGTCCAGCAGGATCACGCCGAATGTCCGGTGCACCAGCAGGGCATCGGCCCCGCGGGCAACACGGGTGGGATGGTGGCCCGCGGACACCACCGCGGCGGCGAGCGCGGAAGCCATGGCGTCGTCGTCCTCGACGATCAGCAATTCCATGGCACGGTCCCTCTTCCTGATGGTGGGCACCCGAAATCTGCCCGCTTTGGAGATTACCCCCAGCCCCCGGCGAAACCTAAGGAAGTGTTAGGAAATGGCCTGCCACGTAGGTTGTGCCGTGCATCACCCATACCGTGGATAAGGCCCTCGGCGTGTGCGGGGGACCGTCAATGTCGAGGAGGAACCATGGGCAATGTTGCCATGGACAGCAGGAAATTACGCCAGGAAGCCGCGGCGCCGCAGCTTAGGAAGGTTCAGCGATGAGCACCCAGCAAACCGAAGTCCCGAGTGAGGCAGCCCAGACCCGCCGGGCAGTGAGCAACATCCTCAAGGGCTCAGCAGGCAACCTCGTGGAGTGGTACGACCTCTACGTTTACACGGTCTTTGCCGCGTACTTCCAGTCCCACTTCTTCAACTCCAAGGACGACCTTCAGGCCGGCCTCGAGGCGATGGCCGTGTTCTCGACGTCGTTCCTCATGCGTCCCATCGGTGCCTGGTTCTTCGGCCGCTACGCCGACCGGAAGGGCCGCAAGGCGGCGCTGACCCTCAGCGTGACGCTGATGTCCGCGGGCTCCTTCGCCATCGCCATCCTGCCCACCACGCAGCAGGTGGGTGTCTGGGCACTGGTGTTGCTGGTCCTGATCCGCCTGATCCAGGGCTTCTCCGTGGGCGGCGAATACGGCACCAGCGCCACCTACATGTCCGAGGCCGCCACGTCCAAGCGCCGCGGCTTCTTCTCCAGCTTCCAGTACGTCACCCTGATCGGCGGCCAGATGCTGGCACTGCTGGTGCTGGTCATCCTCCAGAACTTCATGCCTAAGAGTGACCTCACCGAGTGGGGCTGGCGTATCCCGTTCGCCATCGGCGGCGTGGCTGCCCTGGTGGTCCTGTGGCTGCGGCGCTCGATGGAAGAGACCGTTTCCGAAGAGCAGGTCCTCGCCGCCAAGGCCCCGGTTGCGGCCGGCGAAGCGCAGCCGGGCACCATGCGCCTGCTGCTTACGAGCTACTGGAAGCCGCTGCTGATCTGCATCGGCGTCACCCTCGGCGGCACCGTGGCGTTCTACACCTACACCAACTTCATCCTGAAGTTCATGAACGATACCTCCGGCATCGCCAAGACCGACACCTCCGTGATCAACTTCTGGGCCCTGTTTATCTTTATGCTGCTCCAGCCCGTCTACGGCATCATTTCCGACAAGGTGGGCCGCAAGCCGCTCCTGCTCTGGTTCGGCATCACCGGCGTGCTGTTCACCTGGCCGCTGCTCTCCACGCTGGCCGGCACCAAGGATCCGTTCACCGCGTTCCTGCTGATGATGGGCGGCCTGCTGATCGTGGGCGGCTACACCTCCATCAACGCCCTGGTGAAGGCTGAACTGTTCCCCGCTTCGATCCGTGCGCTGGGTGTTGGCCTGGGTTACGCGATTGCCAACTCGCTGTTCGGCGGCACCGTTCCGCTGATTGGTGCGGCGTTCCAGAAGGCCGAGCGGGTGGATCTGTTCTTCACCTACGTCACCGTTGCCATTGCCATTTCGCTGGTGGTATACATCTTCGCCCTGAAGAACAAGAAGCCCACGCACCTGGACCACGAACAGGGCCACGCCTGGAAGCGACCGGCCACGGACGGGGACAAGGACAAGGACGCCGTCAACGCCTAGCGGCTCCTGGGGTCCACAGTGCACTCCGGCGGACTTCGGCGGGGAGAGTTTCAGGTGACGTACGACGGCGGGTGCCCACCCGCCGTCGTCCGCCCACTCCGCCCGGTGCCCCCGCCACCCACGGACGCTCTCGCACTTAACGTGGGTTTTCCCGTGACGCTCTCTCACTTTCTTCAGGAAAGTGAGAGAGCGTCAGGGGTTTTTCTGCGTTAAGTGAGAGAGCGTTCCGGCTGGGTCCTGACGTGCGCGCACGCGGCGGGACTATATTGGCCCTGTCGGCTCATCAACAGCCAGCTCTTCAACCAGCCAGCCCTTCAACCTGATCGCGGGAGTGTGCACCATGGCCAAAGAACTCGCCAACCAGCTCATCGAACAACTCCAGGCTGCCGGTGTGCAGCGGATTTACGGGATCGTGGGCGACAGCCTCAACCCGATTGTTGATGCGGTCCGGCAAACGGGAGGCGCCAAGGAAGGCGGGATCGACTGGGTCCACGTCCGGCACGAAGAGGCGGCAGCCTTCGCCGCAGCAGCCGAGGCCCAGCTGACCGGCAAACTGGCTGTCTGTGCCGGATCCTGCGGGCCCGGCAACCTGCACCTGATCAACGGCCTGTACGACGCGAACCGTTCCGGGGCACCCGTCCTGGCCATCGCCTCGCACATCCCCAGCAAGCAGATCGGCAGCAGCTTCTTCCAGGAAACCCACCCTGACCGGCTCTTCAACGAATGCTCCGTCTACTCGGAAATGGTGAGCACCGCCGAGCAGGCGCCCCGCGTGGTGCACAGCGCCATCCAGCATGCCCTTGGGCTCGGCGGCGTGGCTGTGGTGACGCTCCCCGGCGATATTGCCGGGCTGGAAGCGACCGCACCGACGCCCCTCCCGGCCACCTTCCGGCGCGCCACACTGACGCCTGACCCGGCAAGCGTGCAGGAACTGGCGGATGCGATCAACGACGCCGGGAAGGTGGCGATCTTCGCCGGGGCCGGGGTGGAGGGTGCCCACGATGAGCTGATCGCGCTCGCGGAACTTATCAACGCCCCGATCGGCCACTCCCTCCGCGGCAAGGACTTCGTCCAGTACAACAACCCCTTCGACATCGGCATGACCGGCCTGCTGGGCTACGGCGCTGCCGCCGAGGGGATCGAGGACGCCGACCTGCTGATCCTGCTGGGCACCGACTTCCCCTACGACCAGTTCCTGCCGGAAACCCGCACCGCCCAGGTGGACCGGGCCGCCCACCGGCTGGGCCGGCGGACGGATGTGGACGTCGCCGTCCACGGCGACGTGCTGCCCACCCTGGCCGCGCTGATGCCCTTGCTGAAGCCCAAGAAAAGCCGCCGGTTCCTTGACCAGATGCTCAAGAAGCACGACAGGCTGATGAACAAATCCGTCCGTGCCTACACCCGCAAAGTGGAGAAGAAGCAGCCCATCCACCCTGAATACGCGGCATCACTCCTCGACCAGGTTGCGGCGGAGGACGCCATTTTCACCGCGGACACCGGCATGTGCAACGTCTGGACGGCCCGCTACATCAATCCGCTGGGCACCCGCCGGCTGATCGGTTCGTACCTGCACGGTTCCATGGCCAATGCCCTGCCGCACGCCATCGGCGCCCAGCTGGCCTACCCCGGGCGCCAGGTGGTCTCGGTTTCCGGCGACGGCGGCCTGTCGATGCTGCTGGGCGAACTCATCACGGTGGCCGCACACAAGCTGCCCGTCAACGTGGTGGTTTTCAACAACTCCACCCTGGGCATGGTCAAGCTCGAGATGCTGGTGGACGGACTGCCCGATTTCGGGGTAGACGTGCCCGACGCCGATTACGCCGCGGTGGCGCGGGCGCTGGGTTTCCACGCCGTGCGGGTCGCCGATCCGGCGCTCATCGAGGGGGCCTACCGGGCGGCATTTGCCCATCCTGGCCCCTCGCTGGTGGAGCTCATCACCGATCCGCAGGCGCTCTCGCTGCCGCCGAAGATCTCCGGCACGCAGGTGCTGGGGTTCGCGACGGCCATGTCCAAGGTGGTGCTGAACCGCGGTGCCGGCGAGGCGGTCAGCATGGCGCGGAGCAACCTGCGAAACATTCCACGGCGCTAAGCCCGGGTCCGGTGCGTCCGCCAGCGCCCGCGCGTCGCCTGAGACGGAAATGAGCGCAAAGCGTGACCCTGCCGCGCTCGCCGTGGACCGCCGTCGCTGATTGACTGGGACGAGGCGGATTCCCGCCTGATGCGCCGGGGGAGGCAACGGAAGTGTTTCGTTTACAGCGGATGATGGCGTTCGGCGCGGTGCTGGCAGTGGCAGGATGCGCGGCCCCGGCGCCGCCGGAGCTGGTCACGGCCGACGGCGTTGAACGGGTTTCGGTGGACCGCGCCTCCTACGCCGCTGAACTGCGCGCCTTCCGGGCGTCCGCATTCGTCCTCGGTTCGGCACTGCTGACCGACGGCCGCGACGGTCCGAGCGGGAACGTGGTCTCCTCACCCGGCAGCCTGCTGGTTGCCCTCGCCATGCTGCGGACCGGAGCGTCCGGCGGTACGGCCGCCGAGATGGACGCCGTCCTGCAATTCCCTGCGGAGAGGCGCGATGAGGCGATGAACGCGGTTCTCGCCTCGCTTGAGAAGTTCGACGGCGACCCCGGCTCCGTGGATGAGGAGAACCCGCCGCGGAAACCGGTGATGCACGCAGCGAACGGACTGTTCGTGGACAGGGGCGTGCCCGCCGGGAAGTCCTTCCTGGACATCCTCGCCCGGCACTACGGAACCGGCGTGTATCCCGTGGACTTCAGCGATGAGGGTACAACCAAGCCGGCCATGGATGCGTGGGTGAACCGGAACACCGGCGGGCGGATCAAGGAAGCCCCCGCAAGGTATGACCCCCGGAACACGTTCAGCCTGCTCAATTCCCTGTACTTCGCCGCCGCCTGGAGAGCGCCGTTCGACCCGAACAACACCTCCGATCTGCCCTTCACCACAGCCGCCGGCGAGGAGATCGACGTGCCGGCCATGCACAACGAAGTCAGGATGAAATATGCGGAAGGTGCCGGCTGGCAGGGGGTTGACCTTCCCTACGCGGACAGTTTTGTCATGCGGTTGGTCCTGCCGGAACGCTCATCCGATGCCGCCGGCCGCCCCGTCCCTGCGGACTTCGGTCCGGCGAAGCTCACAGAAATCGCCGACGCCTTGGATGCTGCCCGGCCGGCCTCCGTGCAGATCCGGCTGCCCCGCTGGGACCACAAGTCCAGCTTTGACCTGCGGAAGGTTTTCGACTCCCTCGGCCTGCAGACGATGCTCAACACCACGGAAGACTTCAACACCATCCAGCATCAGATGATGATCACCCAGGCCGCCCAGGCAGCGAACATCACGGTCGCCGAGAAGGGCACCGTTGCCGCCGCGGTAACCCAGATCAACGGCATGGTGACCGGTGCCCCGCCGGAGCCCGAGCGGAGCCTCGACTTCAACCGGCCGTTCCACTACCAGGTTGTGCATGTGGAGACCGGCCTGCCCCTGTTCATGGGAACGGTGGCCGACCCGCGGTAGGGGAGCGGCTGGCTGCCCGGGGGTTCGGAACGGGTGATTGCGGGCATTACCGCGACTGCCCGCCGTCGTCCGTTTGCTCCGGACGCTCTCTCACTTACTGCAAGAAAATCGAGAACGCTCTCTCACTTTCTTGAAGAAAGTGAGAGAGCGTCGTCCGAAAACCGGCATTAACTGAGAGAGCGTCCTCGGGTGTGGTGGGGTCGGGTGGGGAGATGGTGGGGGGTGGCTAGCGCGAGCCGCCCTGCCAGAGGGCGTCGAACGGGGCTCCGGAGGCCACCCGGTTCCGGATCCCTGCCGTGACAAAGGCCTTGGCGGTCCGCGCAGCCTCGAGCGGCGCGGCGCCCTTGGCCAGTTCCGCCGTCACCGCGGCGGCCAGCGAGCAGCCGGCACCGGACACGGCCACCTCGCCCACTTTGGGGGCGCTGAGGACTTCGAGGGTCTCGCCGTCGTAGTAAACGTCGACGGCGTCCGGTCCTGACAGCCGCACCCCGCCCTTGGCGAGCACCACGGCCCCGCTGAGCTCATGGATGCGGATGGCCGCGGCCTTCAGGGACTCGACGTCGGTGATCACCAGGCCGGACAGCGATTCCGCTTCAAAGTGGTTGGGCGTGACGAACGTGGCCAGCGGCAGGATTTCCGCTTTGAGGGCCTGGTCCGTGTCCAGCGCGTGGCCGGGTTCCTGGCCTTTGCAGATCAGCACCGGATCCAACACCACGTTCCGGAAGTCACCCGCCGCCAGGGCTGCTGCCACGGTGCCAATGGTCGCAGGGCTTCCCATCATGCCGATCTTGACGGTATCCAGGACCGGGCGGCCCGGCTCAGTCCCGCCGGAGGGCGCCCCGGCAGCGGCGCCGTACGCCGCCGTCGTGGCTTCCAGCTGGTCCGCGATCACCTGCTGCTCCATGGGCACGAACCGGTGGTTCCAGTTGTCGTTGGGGTCGAAGGAGACGATGCAGGTGAGGTTGGCGATGCCAAAGACGCCCAGCTCCTGGAACGTCTTCAGGTCAGCCTGGGCGCCGGCGCCGCCGGTGGCTTCGGAGCCTGCGATCGTGAGGACGACGGCGGGGGACTGGGCGGGGGACTGGGCAGCGGTTGAAGCAAAGGTCATGGATCCATCCTGCCATCCGCCACCCGGTGGCTCAGCGCCGCTTCCGCTTTGAGCGCTGTTCCTCCTCCCGCTCTGATCTGGCCCGTTCTGCTGAACGCTGGGATTTTCCCGCGCCCACCACTTTCTGGTGCCACTCGCGCTGGTAGGCGCGGGTGGCTGCGGCATCCTTGCGGCGGGCCAGCGCGGCCTGTTCGCGTTGGAGTTTCCGGTAGTTGTTCCAGCGGCGGTCATCGAGCGTGCCGTCAGAGAGGGCGGCCTGCACAGCGCAGCCGGGTTCGTGCTGGTGGGCGCAATCGGAAAACCGGCAGAGGCGGCCAAGCTCCTCCACGTCCCCGAACATCTGCTGCATCCCGTCGTCGGCGTCGAACAGCCCGAACCCGCGGACGCCGGGCGTGTCCATGAGGACCGTGCCGTGCGCCAGCGGCACCAGTTCCCGCGACGTGGTGGTGTGCTTGCCCCTGAAATCACCGGCCCGGACCTCGCCGGTGTGCTGCACGTTGTGGCCAACCAGGGCATTGATCAGGGTGGATTTACCTGCCCCGGAGGGCCCCAGCAGGACAAGAGTGCTGCGCGGCGGCAGATGTGCCAGCAGGTTATCGATCCCGTCCCCGTTTTCCGCCGATGTGGTGACCACATCAACCCCTGCCGCCTGCAGGATGACCTGCCCGACGACGTCGTCCGCCACGTGCGTCAGGTCGGCCTTGGTGATAATCACCAGGGGAACGGCGCCGGAATCCCAGGCGGCGACGAGGGTCCGTTCGAGCCGGTTGTGCGTGAGCGGCCGGTCAACCGGGACCACGACGCCGATCACGTCCATGTTCGCAGCAAGGACCTGGGCGGCCGAGGAGTCCTCGAAGGCACGCTTCCGGCTAAGCTCCGAATGCCGGGGCAGCACGCTGAGGATCTGGCGGTCACCCGCACGGTTGGGTCCCACCCACACCCAGTCGCCCGTGACCGGCACATCCGCATCAAGCGGGTAGGGGAGGTGCAGGAGCTCCATGCCCACAGCCACCAGAACGAGGCTGCGGTCAACCCGCACCACGCGGCCGGGCTCGCAGGGATTGTCCGCGCTGGAGGCGGGTGCGGGGTTTTCGGCGAAGTGCCGCGCGACGGCCGGGTTGTAGCCGTAAAGGGTTGGGCCGGCGATGCCGGATGTGGACGTAACAGGACTGGCCAGGCCGGGGCCTGAAGAATTTTTCACTGTGTGATACCTCGGGAAGGAGCCCCCTGGCACCGGCCACTAGCGGGCAAGGCCCAAGGGTGTGGCATCCCGCGGGCAGTGCCCTATGCGGTACGGAAGCTGGGGGCGGGGGTGGTTATTTTGATGGTTTCGAGGCGCCGAGGGCGCACGGCAATGGCAATCATCAAAAACACCTCCCTTCCCGCTGCGGTCCGGTCGACGTGGAAACCGGACCGGCTTCCACTGTAGCTTCCGCCCGAGGCTTTCCGCCATGGTTTTCGCATGGCTTTCGCCAGTGGCTTTCTCGGTCCGAATCTCGCCCGGAGGCCCGTGAACTAGCCCCGGCTGAGACCGGCAGCATCGTGCGCGAGCCTGGTGATCTGCTCCCAGTCATTGCTCTCGACGGCTGCGCGCGGGGTCAGCCAGCTGCCTCCCACACAGGAGACATTCGCCAGCTTGAGGTAAGACGGCGCTGAGTCCAGGCTGACGCCGCCGGTGGGGCAGAACTGCACCTGCGGGATGGGAGCTCCGATGGCGGCTAGGTAGTCCGGGCCCCCGGCGGGCCCTGCCGGGAAGAATTTCATGGCCGTCAGACCCCGTTCGAGGACAGCCATTACCTCGCCCACGGTGGCCACGCCGGGGAGGACCGGGATGTTCAGCCGCAGCATGTGGTCCAGCAGTGCCGGTGTTACCCCGGGGCTCACCAGGAACTGCGCACCGGCTCCCGCCGCGGCGTCGGCCTGCGCGGGTGTGAGGATGGTGCCGGCCCCCACCAGGATGTCCGGCACCTCGTTGGCGATCCGCTTAAGCGATTCGAGGGCGCTGCCGGTCCGGAGCGTGAGCTCGATGATCCGCACGCCGCCGTGAGCCAGCGCCCTGGCCACGGGAACCGCGTGCTGTGGGTCGGCGATGGTGACGACCGGAATAACGGGGGAAACGTGCAGGACGCTGGTTGCGTCAGCCATGGGTGATCTCTTTTCTCAGGCCGTCCAGCCCGTCGGTGTCGATGATGCGGTACCAGTAATTCCTGCATGGGCTTGGGTCTGCGCCAGGGTGGGGATGAAGCCCGTACCGCCCTTGCCGCCCACGACCAGAGACGCTGCCGCGGCACCGTACCGGGCCGCCACGGGGAGCATGTCGCCGAAGACCATCCGGGCGGTCAGGGTGCCGACGAACGCATCGCCGGCTCCGGTCTGGTCCACCACCGCGGGGGCCGGAATGGCGTCGATCCACGAGCCATCCAGGCCTTCGCCATCAAGCTGGATGCCCTCGGCCCCGCAGGTCACGGCAACGTTTGCGGCGCCGAGGCTGCGGAGCTTCGCCGCCGCCTCTTCCGCCGTACTGCAGCCCAGGAGCGCGGATGTTTCGGACGGGAACGACGGCGTGACGAGGAACGTGCGCGGCGCAATTTCCAGCAGGGCCGCCGTCGCGTCCTCCGCGGACGTGAGCCGGGGGCGGAAGTTCGGATCGAAGACGAAGCGCCGGGCAAGGCCGGCCGCCTTCACCACGGCAGCGCGGGACGACGCGGAGATGGCGCAGGCGATGCCGCCTGCCACCACCGCCCCGGCAGCGGCGAAAACTGCAGGATCGACGTCGTCGGGGCCCAGGCTGGAACCGACGCTGCCGCTGCGGGCGTAAGAGAATTCGCGCTGCCCCTCCGGGTCGCAGTGCACCAGGTAAACGCCCTGCTGTCCCGTCCGGAATGTCAGCAGGGCGGGGGAAATGCCGAGTTCAACAACCCGGGCGGCGATGGCCTTGCCGAGGTCGTCGTCGGTCAGCGCCGAGAGCAGGCCAACGCGGGCGCCGGCTGCCGCAGCGGCCGCCGCGACGTTGAGGGCGTCCCCGGAGATGCCGAGCTGGGCCGGGACGCCGTGGGCGAACGCGACGTCCGTGGCGACCTCTACGAGGATTTCGCCCATCACGATGACGTCGAACGGCGTGGCGGGATTTTGTGTTGGCTTGTTCACCAGTCATGCACCGATCCGTCGAGCCGCCGGTTGATCGGCAGGTATTTGTCGTAGGGGAAGCGGCCGTCGGCTTCCTCGTTGAACTTTACGCCGAGGACTGGACGCCAGGCTCAGGCGCCGATCTCGACTTCGTCACGCGTGGTCACCAGGCGTACTACCGCCAGCCGTCCGATGGCGGCGCAGGCGCCCGTCACGGCCGGCCTTTGGTGATGCTGAGCAGGGCGCGCCCCAGCTCGGGCTGCCGGAAGATGAACCCGGCGTCGATCAGCTTTTGCGGCTGCACCCACCGGCTTTTCAGCACCAGTTCGGTTTCCGTGCGGATCAGGACCGCGCCCAGGCGCAGCAGCCACTCCGGCGTGGGGATGCCCAGCCTGGCACCGTACGCCCGCCGGACCAGCCGCATCAGTTCGCGGTTGCCCACCACGTCCGGCGAGGCAACATTCACCGGGCCCGAAATGTCAGTCCGTGCGTGCAGGAAGCGGACGGCACGGTACAGATCTTCCACATGAATCCAGCTGAACTTCTGGCCTCCCGGGCCCATGTGCCCGCCCAGGCCGAGCCGCGCCAGGGTGGCGAAAGGGCGCAGCGCACCGCCGCCAGGTCCCAGCACGATGGCGATCCGCAGCGGAATCTTCCGGGTGCCGGGCGTGTCCGCCGCAGCCAGGGCAGCTTCCCAGGCCCGAGCCACGTCCACGGAAAAGCCGCTGCCAAGTTCGCCGTCGGCCTCCGCTTGGGGCCGGTCGTCCGCGTGCCGGTAGATGGTGCCGGTGCTGGCGTTAAGCCAGCACGACGGCGGCGCCTGGCAGCGTGCCAGGGCGCGGCCAAGCGCCGCGGTGGTGGCAACGCGGGAATCGAGGATAGCGGCTTTGTTTCGCGCGTTGTAGCGGCAGTGGACGGAGCGTCCGGCGAGGTTCACCAGGAGATCGGTGCCGTCCAGCACCCGGGCGATGGCGCCGTCGTCGTTCCAGCCCGCCGACGTCGCCGTGCCGGTCGTGACCCGGCGGCCGATGGTGCGCACCGCCCAGCCGTCCCGCTCGAAGCGCGCGCGGAGGTACCTGCCGATAAAGCCCGAAGCTCCGGCGAGGACCACCGTCTGTGTTTTGATCATTTGTTCCCCCATGATGTTTCAGTTGCGGATGCTGCGGCTCAGGCTGAGGACATCGTCCAGAACCTTGTTGACGCCCGGAATTTTTGCGAGCGAGAGCCCCCGGGCGATCAGCGGGACGGCTCCGTCCACGAGTCTCCGGGTGCGGCGCTGGCCGTCCGAGGTGTCATACACCCAGAACAGGGCGATCCCCATGTAGCCCAGCCACAGCAGCTCGGGCAGGTCTGCGCGCAGCTTCTTCGGCGCGGGCGGACTGGCGCCTTCCACCGCCGCCCGGAAGATGCCCAGCGAGGCTTCACGGGCCTCCGTCGACTCTCCGGCGAACGGGTTGACCGGGGACGTCGGCCGGATGGCCGTGGCCACGAAGTCGGCGCCGAAGCGGTGGTAGGGCGCCATGACATCCAGGCCGGCGTGCAGCGTGGCCTTCAGCCTGCTGGCCAAGTCCTTGACTCCTTCGAGGGCTTCGTCCGCCTTGGCTGCATGCTCGGCCTGCACCCGGACGTAGAGTTCCTGGACCAGATCGTCCTTGGACGCGAAGTAGTAGTAGGCGTTGCCCACGGATACGCCCGCCTCCGCAGCGATGGCCCGCATGGTGGTCTTCTCAAACCCGATCTCCCGGAACATCCGCAGCGCCACGTCCGCAAGGCGTTGCTTGGTCTGCTCGCTCTTGACTGCTGCCACGGAACTCCCCTTTTTGAACACGTTCAGGGAATCGAGTATGCCACCTTTTTGAACATGTTCAAAAAGGTGGGCTCCGGACGGATGGGAGAATGGCGTGACAGTGCTAATACAGCCAGGCGTCCCGCGGTCAGTCTTCGGCTGAGGCGGATGCCCGAGCGAACCACTACGAACGGACACCCCCATGCCATCCCCCTCAGGCCCGCGCGTCCTGCCGGCCACAGTCCCCGCACACCCGGTTGCGAAATTCGCATCCATCGGCTCGCCCTACTTCGGCAT
This sequence comes from Pseudarthrobacter sp. IC2-21, assembly GCF_034048115.1. Lineage (NCBI taxonomy): Bacteria > Bacillati > Actinomycetota > Actinomycetes > Micrococcales > Micrococcaceae > Pseudarthrobacter > Pseudarthrobacter sp. IC2-21. The sequence continues at coordinate 624,771 of NZ_CP139145.1, forward strand.
CATGCTGGCCTCTATGGCCGTTGTGCTGATCCTGTCCAACATCGGCGCGTCAAAAGGCGTGGCGATCGGCCCGATCATCACCGACGGCGGCTTCTTCCTCTTCCCGCTCGCCTACATCCTGGGCGACGTGATCAGCGAGGTCTACGGCTTCAAAGTGGCGCGCAGGGCCATCTTCACCACCTTTGCGCTGTCCGTGTTCGCCTCGGTCTGCTATTGGGTGATCATCGCCCTGCCCGGCTTTGACGACGAGTTCGGCGCGTCCAAGCAGGCCGCCCTGGAGGGTGCACTGGGCCCGGTCCCGCAGATTGTGCTGGCTTCGCTGCTGGCGTTCCTGGCCGGGCAGACCATCAACTCCTGGATCCTGGTAAAGATGAAGGCCCGTTCCGGCGAAAGATCCCTGTGGGCACGGCTGATGGGATCCTCCGGCGCAGGCGAGTTCGTGGACACCCTGATCTTCTGCAGCATCGCCGCCTCCGTCATCGGCATCACGGACTTCGGCATGTTTGTGAACTACGTAGTGGTGGGCTTTGTGTACAAGACCCTCGTGGAGTTCCTGTTCGTCCCCGTGACGTCGCTGGTGATCGGCTGGATCAAGAAGCGCGAACCAAGCTACGGCGTCCCGAGCGCTACGGTGACCAACGCCGCGGTAACCGGCGCCGCGTAGCTGCCGCCCGGCGTCGTACTTTTAGCCGCATCCGGGAGCAACCGATGGGGTTCGGCTCTAGGCCTTCAGCGTCCCGTCGAGGAGCGCGCGGAGCTCGGTGAAGTGCCGCTCGGTCGCCTCAGCATGGAACATGGACGTGTCTGCCATCGTGTAGCCGTGGGGTGCGCCCGCGTAGACCTCGTTGGAAGCCTCGAGTCCGGCGGCCTCGAGCGCCGAACCCAGGCGTGCGACGGCGTCGGAATCCATGCTTTGGTCATGGTCCGCATGGCCGAAAACGAAGCGGGCCTTGGCCTGGGGGAGCCCCAGATGCGGGCTGTCGGGGGTCTCCGTGGCGAGGCCGCCGCCATGGAAGCCGCCGCACGCGGCCACCACCTCGGGGTGGGCGGTGGCGGTGCGGACCGCGAGGCGGGCGCCCATGCAGTAGCCGAACGTGCCGATGGGACCCGCTGCGACGCCGTCGAGCTTTTCCAAGGCCGCAACCCACGCATCAATGTCCGGGAGGGCTTTCTCGGCGGTGAGGTGCCCGACCCGCGGGAAGGCTGCCTTCCCGGCGGCGGAACGGCCCTCCGGGGTGGTCATGTCCACCTTCGGTGCGAGTTCCGCGACGGTCCCGTCCCGATAGAAAACGTTGGGTGCCAGGACAATGTAGCCCCAGTCAGCGATGCGCTGCGCCATTTCCTCGATGCGCGGCCGCAGACCGAACGCGTCCATGTACAGGATGACGCCCGGGAACGGCCCGGTGCCGGTGGACGGACGGACAACAAGGGCCTCGGCGGTGCCTGCTGCAGCAGGGATCTCAATGAACATCTGGTCAGGATAACCGAGGCAACCGGGAACAACGCTCAGGAATAATACTGTGCCAGGGTCTCGGCCTTGAACTCGAAGAAGGTGCCGGCCTCGATGGCCAGCCGGGCGTCATCCACCATTTTCACCACAAAGCGTTCGTTGTGGATGGAGATCAAGGTGGCGGACAGCATCTCCTTGGCCTTGAACAGGTGGTGGATGTAGGCGCGGGAGTAGTTGGCGCAGGCGTAGCAGTCACAGCCTTCCTGCAGCGGGCCGAAGTCGCGTTTGTACTTGGCGCCGGAGAGGTTGTAGCGGCCGGTGGGGTGGTAGAACGCCGAGTTGCGGGCTACCCGGGTGGGGGAGACGCAGTCGAAGGTGTCCGCGCCGTTTTCGATGGCGGTGAAGATGTCGTCCGGCTCGGAGATGCCCAGCAGGTGCCGCGGCTTGTCCTCCGGCAGCTCCTCGTTGCACCAGCGCACAATGGTGCCCAGGTTCTCCTTCTCCAGCGCCCCGCCGATGCCGTACCCGTCGAAGTTCATCGCGCCCAGGTCCTGGCAGGCTTTGCGGCGCAGGTCCTCGTACTGGGCGCCCTGGATCACGCCGAACAGGGCCTGGTAGGGCTTTCCCTCCCGGGACGCGGTCAGCCGGAAGTGCTCGTCCAGGCAGCGGAGGGCCCACAGCCGGGTGCGTTCCAGAGATTCCTCCTGGTAGCCGCGGGAGTTCTGCAGGGTGGTCAGCTCGTCGAAGGCGAACATGATGTCCGCGCCGATCCGGTGCTGGACCTGCATGGAGATTTCCGGGGAGAACCGGTGCCGGTCCCCGTTCAGATGCGATTTGAACCAGACGCCGTCGTCGTCGATGTGGGCGAGGCGTTCCTTGCCGGGGGCCACGGCGTCGTCGGGGAGGGCCGCGTTCGCGGCAGACACAGTTTTCATGTCGATGACCTTCTTGAACCCGGACCCCAGGCTCATCACCTGGAACCCGCCGGAATCCGTGAAGGTGGGCCCGGCCCAGTTCATAAACGCGCCCAGGCCCCCGGCCTCATCCAGGATGTCCGCGCCCGGCTGGAGGTACAGGTGGTAGGCGTTGGCCAGGAGCGCCTGCGCCCCGAGCTCCGCCATGGACTCCGGCAGCACCGACTTCACCGTGGCTTTGGTTCCGACGGCGATGAAGGCCGGGGTGCGGATCTCGCCGTGCGGGGTGGTGATGGTGCCGGTGCGGCCCAGGAACTTGCCGCCGTTCTCCGCGACCTGGGCGTCCGACGGCGGACAGCTGTCAGCCAGGCGGGTGCCTACGGTGAAGGAGAACTGGGACTGCGGCTCGGAGGCGGGGTTTGCTGGCACCGTTACAGTGTGCCAGCAAACCCGGCCCAACCTTCAGCGGGCCGCCGTCTGTGTGGGGTAGTTCTCAGTCCGCCAGCCGTCCCAGGCCGAGCGGATGGAATCCAGTTTGCGGGCACCCAGGTCATACGTCGAGGCGATCACGATCGCACCGCCGTCGGGCCTGACATCCTCGATGACAGGCTGGTCCGCCACAATCAGCAGGCCATCGCCGTGTTCGGCGTAGCCGTGGACGGTCAGGCCCACCTGGTGGTTGCTCCGATACCAGACCTTGCCGCTGATTTCCTCACCGGTGGCCAGGGTCAGCTGGTACGGTTCGCCCGGCTTGGGAACATCAGACAAGCCCAGCTTTTCGATGGCGGAGCCGTGCCCTCCCGGCAGTTCGAAGAACAGGGTGTGCCTGTTGCCGTGCGGGTGGTGCTCCAGCGCGAAACGGAGCTGCTGGAGGAAGGTCAGCCAGCCCTGGGTGATGTCCTCGTCCCACGCGGCCCACTCGGAGTTGTGGTCCAGGGCGGCCCGGGTGACACTGACCTGCGTCCCGCCGGGCACGGGTTTGAGGTCGAAGACGTCGCCGCCGTTGGTGGTGAGGCTCGTATGGTCCGGGGCCTCCACCACGCCCTTGCCAAAGTAGATCTGGTTGATCTCGGCCGGCAGCTCCTCAGTCTCCCAGCCATGCCACTGGGCCACCTTGGCGGGTTCGCGCAGCATGATCCAGACCTGCGGCGCATCAGCATTAATGACCACGCTCAGATTGTTCGTCATAGCCCGAATGTACAGCGCGTGCGCAGCTCCGGGTAGGGGGCAATTCCCCCATCAGGACACCCCGGAGCAGAAGCTCCAACCCTGACGGTTCAGGCGCGGACGGCCTCGAGTTCGTTGCTGATGCGGCGCTGCAGCTCGCCGAGGCCGATCGTTTCGGATCCGCCATGGGCCCGCAGGAAAAGCAGCGACTCCAGGCGCAGCAACCGCCACTCCCGCTCGGCCTCGTGGTTGGAGTTGTCGATCGAGCGGAAGATCTCTTTGTCGTACAGGTTGGGTTCGTTCAGGGAGCGCTGGCGGACCTTGGCGTTCATGCGCGCCTTGAACGGGTCTGTTTCCTGGTTCTCCGGCGTGCGGAGCAGCTTTTCGTAGACCTCGGCGCGCTCTTCCTGCCGGTCCTGGCGGCAGATGTAACTGGACAGCGCCAGCGACGCCTCCACCGAGGCCCACCGGCCCGGGTTGCCGTCGAACGGCAGCACGTTGAGCAGGTCCGCCACAGCCAGTGCGCCGTCCGGGTCCTTCAGCGTGATGAACAGTTCGTGGGCGAGGTCGCTGAGGTCCTTCAGGCAGCTGCCGGACTTGAAGTTGATGCCTTTCGCCAGCTTGTCCGCCAGCAGCAGCACACCCACCGCATCCGGGTGGGCCTCCGCCGCAGCTTCCACCACAGCCTCCGGTGTGCCGGCCGGCGCGGGGATCAGCGCGAGCTCGTCCGCAGACGGGCCGCTCACCGCGGGCGGAATGGCAGGCTGGGGAGGCACGACGACGGCGGGTGCTGTGGGTGCCGCGCCGCCGGTTGCGGCGGGCTGATTTCCTGGCTGTTCTGCGCCGCGCGCCTGTGCCCCGGGTATTTCCGCGTCGGGCGCTTCCCCTTGGGAAACACGGGCAGCGGCCTCATGCCCGGACGCTGCCGCCGGAAGCCGCGTGACGTCGTCGGGCCCTGCTTCAAGGCCACCTTGACTGACCGCGGTGTCCAGGACGTTTACGGTGGAGCCGGCCGCGATCCTGATGGTGCCGCCGCCGGTGAGGCTGGCCAGGATCACCGCAGCGACGCCGAAATCGTCGAATTCGAGCTCAACCCGCTCGATTTCGGCGGTGCGTCCGCCATCAGGAAGGAGGAGGTGATCGCCGGAAGTCAGAGATCCAGCCTGCGTGTCGCCGTAGTGCCGTGCGGCTGGGGTTTCGGTCATGGGGATCCTTAAATTCTCTTGCGGTCCGCCCTACAGTCTACTGAGCGGGGCGGGCCAAATCCGGGAGGGTGGGGACTCCGCGGGCCTCAGAAACCCACTCCGGCGAAGGCCAGCGCCTGCCGGACCAGGGCGCCGCGGCCGCCGCTGAATTCGAGCTGGACGCCGGGGCTCAGCACTTCTTCGGGGGTCATCCAGGTCAGTTCCAGGGCATCCTGGCGGGGCTCGCATTCGCCAGTGACGGGGATGACATAGGCCAGGGACACGGCGTGTTGGCGGTCGTCGGTGAAGCCCGTATGGGACGGAGCCGGGAAGTATTCGGCCACCGTGAACGGCACGGGGCTGATGGGGAGCTGCGGAAACGCCAGCGGGCCCAGGTCCTTCTCCATGTGCCGCAGGAGCGCCCCGCGGATGGTCTCCCGGTAGATCACCCGGCCCGATACCAGCGACCTGATCATGTTGCCGTCCTCATCGGCCTGGAGCAGCGTGCCGACCTCGTTCACGAACCCCAGCGGATCCAGCCTGACCGGTACGGCCTCCACGTAGATCATGGGAAGCCTCCCGCGTGCCTCGAAGAGGTCTTCCTCGGAGAGCCAGCCGGGATTGGGGTCAGGAGTGCGAACGTTCATGGTTAAGTTCTACCCCATCGGACGCGTCCGGGTCGGCGAGTGGTGAGCTCTGAGCGTAAAGCGGCCGTTTTAGTGCCGGGATCCCGCCGGTCAGTTGGGCCGCTGCGAGATCCAGAGGGTGGGCGGGACGTGGGCGGCCGGGTGGGTGCCCTCGGCGGCGTCGGGGGTAGCGGCGTCCGGGTTGGCTACGTGCAGGGTCCGGCCGAAGGCTTCCTCCGTTTCGCTGACTTCAAAGCCGGCTGCGGTAAGCCGCGCCCGCAGGGTGCCCGGATCGCCGTCGTACTCAAATCCCAAACCCGAGCGGGGGCCGCCCGACGCCGGGCGCACCATCAGCACACCGCCGTTCTTGGCGGTAAAGTCCGCGGTTTCGTCCGCATCCGGAACCGGACGGAACCGTGCGCCGATGTCCTGCAGCGTCATGGCGGCGGCGCCGGGATCGGCGGAGAACCAGACGCCGACGACGGCCAGGGCAGGGTCTGCGTCGGCGCAGTTCGCGCCGTGGGCGGCTTTGTCCGCCAGGAAGCTGAAGCCGTCGGTGCTGGTGATGCGGCACGACTCGCCGTGGGCTGCGGTGATGAGTTCCGAGGTGGTTTTCCCGGACTCTTCCGCGGCCAGGCCGGTGCGCCGGGCAAACTCGGCCAGGTCGCCCACCTCCACGCCAAGGGCCGTGGTGCCGTCGACGTCCTGTCCCGCCGCGGCGGCGTGCAGTGCCAGCCGCCCGGAGCCGGCGTCGAACTCCCGCCACGGGCCCTGGTCAACGGTCTTGACCAGGCCCAAGGCAACCAGGAGTTCTTCCCACCGTTCAGGGCGGGACGTGTAGTGGACGGGCCTGACACGCAGCATGGGTTTCTCCTCGAATCCGGGACAGCGCAACTACCGCCATCATGCCACCTCTTGAAACGGCTGGCACCGTGCAGAATAGGGCCATGGCGATTGAACTTGAGGAATTGCTGGTGCCGGATGCCGCAGCGTGGCGGAGGTGGCTGGAAGCCAACCACCGGGACAGTCCCGGGGTGTGGCTGGTCCTCCACAAGAAGGGCGGCGGTGTCACGGAACTCGATTACGACGCGGCCCTGGATGAGGCGCTCTGCTTTGGCTGGATTGACGGCCAGGTCATCAAGCGCGACGCCGGGAGCTACAGCCAGCGCATGACCCGCCGCGGCCCCAAAAGCGTTTGGTCGGCCAGGAATGTGGGGCACATCGCCCGTCTGGAAGCCGCCGGCAAGATGACCGACGCGGGGCGCGCCGCCGTCGAAAGCGCCAAGGCTGACGGCCGCTGGGAGGTGGCCTACTCGGGCCAGGCGGCGGCGGAGGTTCCACCGGACCTTGCCGCGGCGATCGCCGCCGATCCCGCCGCCCAGGCCATGTTCGATGTCCTCACGTCGGTGAACCGGTATGCCATGATCTACCGGACGAATTCGGTGAAACAGGCGGCCACCCGCGAACGGAAGATCGCCGGGTTTGTGGAGATGCTGGCCCGCGGTGAGGCGCCGTACCCGCAGAAGAGGAAGCCCGCCGCCCCGCCCAAGTAAGTAGCGCTAAGTGTCGTTTTGACCCCTCAAAACGACACTTAGCGCTACCTAGTTGGGTTTAGTCCTCCATAGGGAACGCGACCGCTTCGCCAACCACCCGCAGGCAGAGCTCCATGCCCGGCCGGGCGATGGAGGCGTTCCAGTGCCGGATGGTGATGATCTCGCCGCCGCCGGGGTAGCGGTGGTCGCTGATGCCGGCCAGCTCGGGCGGCACCGAGAGTTTGAGCCGCACCGTGGTTTCGGGGCCGAAGTAGTCGGTATCCACCACCACGCCGCGGATGGGGCCGTCCTCGGCGATCCGGATCTGCTCAGGCCGCAGCATCAGCTGCACGCGGCCCTGCGACGGCGGCCGGCGGACCGGAATTGCGCCCAGCGAACACGTGCCGAGCGAACCTTCCATCCAGGCATCGAGGATGACGGCGTCGCCCAGGAACTCGGCCGTGGCCCGATCGGCGGGCCGGGTGTACACCACGAACGGATTACCGATCTGGGCCAGTTTGCCGCCGCGCATCACGGCCACCTGGTCCGCGAAGGACAGCGCTTCAGCCTGGTCGTGGGTAACCAGGATGGTGGTGACGCCAGCCTCGCTCAGCACCTTGGCCACCGCACGCCGCGTTGCCACCCGGAGCCCCGCGTCCAGGGCGGAGAACGGCTCGTCCAGCAGCATCAGTTCGGGTTCACGGGCCAGCGCCCGGGCCAGCGCAACCCGCTGCTGCTGGCCGCCGGAGAGCTGGTGCGGGCGCCGTTTGGCCATGGCCGGATCCAGCGACACCATCTCCAGCAGTTCACTGATCCGGGCGGCCACTGCCCGGCGGCCGCCGGAAAGCTTGGCGGGGTCCAGGCCGAAGGCCACGTTCTGGCCCACCGTGAGGTGCGGGAAGAGGGCGCCGTCCTGGGCCACATATCCGACGTGGCGTTTATGGGCGGGGAGCCAGACGCCGTCGCCCGCAACCTTGACCCCGTTCAGCGAGATGCTGCCGGTGGCGGGGTGTTCAAAGCCGGCGATGAGCCGCAGCAGCGTTGTTTTCCCCGAGCCGGACGGGCCCACAATGGCGGTGGTGCCGCCCTTGGCCACGGACAGGTTGACGCCCTTGAGCACGGCCTGGGATCCGAAGTTCTTGGTGACGTCCGTGATCTGCAGGTGGCTGTTGGTGGAAGGCTCCACGGACGGCGCGATCCGGGGTTCCGGGAGGCGTGAGGGGGATTGTTCGGTCACTGTCCGGCCACTTTCTTGGACTGCTGGAAGAGGAGGTAGGTCATGGGCGCGGAGAGCAGGATCATCAGCAGGGCATAGGGGGCCGCGCCCGCATAATCGATTTCGCTGCTCTTGCTCCAGAATTCGGTGGCCAGGGTCCGGGTCCCGTTGGGTGAGAGCAGGAGCGTGGCGGTCAGCTCGTTGGCGATGGCCAGGAACACCAGGGCCGCGCCGCCGGCTGCGGCCGGGGCCGTGAGCCGCAGCGTCACCCGGATGAACGACTCCAGCGGCGGCTTGCCGAGGGCCTGCGCCGCTTCGTCAAGTTCCTTCGGGGCCTGCGCCAGCCCGGCGCGCAGGTTTACCAGTGCACGGGGCAGGAACAGCAGGACGTAGGCGGCCACCAGTAACCCGGCGCTTTGGTAGATGCCGGGGACCACCCGGATGCTGACCGTAACAAACGCAAGACCGACCACGATTCCGGGCATGGAACTGGTGACGTAGTTCGACAGTTCCAGGGACTTACTGAACCAACTGGGGTGCCGCACCGCAAGGAAGGCCATCGGAAACGCCACCACCGTGGTCACCACGGCGCCAGCCAGGCCGTAACCCAGGGTGGCAAGCAGGGCGGGCAGGAACTCGTCCGCCGCCCAGATGGCGGGGCCGCCCGCCGCGACCCACCGCAGGACCAGGAAGAGCGGCAGCCCGAAAGCCAACGCCGTCAGGGCGAGCAGGGCAAGCTGCGCCGGCCACTGATAGACATGCAGCGGCAGCCGCAGGGCTTTGGCCTGCGCGCCGGAGCCGATCCTGGCATAGCGGGCACTGCCGCGGCCCCGGACCTCCACCACCAGCAGGACCAGGCAGAGGAACACGAGCACGCTGGCCAGCATGTTGCCCGCCGTGCCGTTGAAGGTGGACTGGTACTGAATCATGATCGCCGTGGTGAAGGTGTCGAAGCGGATCATCGCGAAGGCGCCGTATTCGGCCAGCAGGTGCAGTGCCACGAGCAGCGCACCGCCGGTCATCGCGATGCGCAGCTGCGGTAGCACCACCCGGAAGAAGACCCGCCAGTTGCCCAGGCCCAGGGCAGCCGCGGACTGTTCGATCGCCGGATCCAGGCGGCTGAGCGTCGCCGCCGCGGGAATGTAGACCAGCGGGAAGTAGGAGAGCGTGGCGATCAGGACACCGGACCCCAGCCCTTCCAGTGAAGGCACGGCCGACACCCAGGCATAGCTGTTCACAAACGCGGGAATGGCCAGCGGTGCGGCAAGCAGAACCGCCCAGATTCTGTGGCCCCGCAGCCGCGTCCGCTCCACCAGCCACGCGCCGCCAACACCGATGATGAGGCAGAGCGGGACAGTGATCAGCATCAGCAGGATGGTGTTGAGCAGTAGCTCGCCCACCCTGGGGCGGAAGATGAGTTCGACGGCGGTGTCCCACCCGGTTGCCGCCGTCATGTAGACCACGTAGCCGAGGGGGATCAGGGAGAACAGGGCAATCAGCACAGCCAGGATGGACACCGTGGAAACGCCGAGAGGCGGGCGGGGGCTCTTGCCCCGGCCCGCCGTCGTCGTGCTCCCCGCCTTGGGGGGAGCCGATAGATCAGAGGTCACAGAATTACAGGAGTCCTGCCTTGGTCATCAGCTCGGTGACCTTGGCGGAGTTGAGCTTAGCCGGGTCCACGGTGGGAGCCTGCAGGTCCTTGACTGGAACCAGCTTGTCGTTGGCCGGAACATCAGAGGCGATGGCGTACTCGAAGGAGGTGCCGTTCTTGAGGACTTCCTGGCCCTTCTTGCCCGTGATGAACTTCAGGAAGGCCTGGGCCGCCGCTGCGTTCCTGGAGCTCTTCAGGACACCGCCACCGGACACGGAGAGGAAGGCGCCCGGGTCCTGGTTCTTGAAGTAGTACGGCGTGACGTTTTTGGAGTTCTCGCCGGTCTTGGCCTGATCGCCGTAGTAGTAGTAGTGGTAGATCAGCGCGGCGTCGACTTCGCCGGCGTTGACTGCCTTCATGGCGGTGCTGTTTCCCTTGTAGGCCTTGAAGTTTTCCTTCATGCCCTTCAGCCATTCTTCAGCGGCGGACTCACCCTTGAGTTCGAGCAGGGCAGCCACGATGGCCTGGAAGTCGGCGCCGGACGGTGAAGCGGCCCACTTGCCCTTCCACTCCGGCTTGGCCAGGTCCAGCATGGACTTGGGCAGCTGGTCGTCGCTGATCTTGGTCTTGTCGTACACCAGGACGGTGGAGCGGGCGGCGATGCCGGTCCACTTGCCGGTCGAGGGACGGAACTCCGCCGGCACCTGATCGATGGTGGCCTTGTCAACGTCGGCGAACAGGCCGGCGTTCTCAACCTGCGCCATGGCCGGGGAGTTTTCGGTGAGGAAAACGTCTGCCGGGGAGGCTGCGCTTTCCTGCACAATCTGGTTGGACAGTTCGGTGTCCGAGCCCTGGCGCATGGTCACCTTGACGCCGGTCTCAGCCGTGAACGCGTCCACCCATTCCTGGGTCAGGCTTTCGTGCTGGGCGTTGTAAACGGTGATTTCACCGGAGGCGGCACCAGCGGAGCCGGATGCGGAGCCTGAGGCTGCCGGGGTGGTGGAGCCGCCGCAGGCGGTCAGTCCGAGGGCTGCAGTGGCGGCGATGGCAATGCCCGCCAGGGCGCTGTTGCGGATCTTCATTGAGGGCTACTTTCTGGGGACAAAAGTTTGTGGACCCGGGGGTCTTGCGAACCGGGGTATCGGTGGCTCACTGGAGAAAACTGTAGGTTAGCCAAACCTAAGACTCCAAGCGCGAAGAGCCTTAAGTGATCAGGATCACATGCATTACGAAACTATTGCGTGACGTAATTAGGGGATCTGGCTGGCGGGACGGCCGCACGGGCTGGCATAACAGCTTGAACGAGCCTGCAGAGACTCCTTCCGCGCACCCATCAGGCGAAGAGGCCCTCGCCAACGAACCCGCCTGGCCGGATGCCCGGCGGGACCGCGGCCAGGGCGGAACCCGTGTGCTTGAGGTATTCCAGGGCCAGGGTGTCCTGCTTCGCCATGGCGAGCTGCATGGGCACATAGTGGGTGCGCGGATCTTTGACGAAGGCGATAAAGAACAACCCCGCATCAAGGTGCCCCAGCCCGTCCGAACCGTCGGTGTAGTTGTAGCCGCGGCGGAGCATCCGGACGCCGCCGTTCTGGTCTGCGTGGGCCAGCCTGACGTGCGAATCCAGGCCGATCAGGGGCTTGCCATCCTTTCCTTCGATGGCGAAATCCGGCGCGGTGAATTCCTTGCCGCCGGAAAGCGGCGCCCCGTCGGACTTGGTCCGCCCGATCAGCTGCTCCTGTTCCCGCAACGACGTCCGGTCCCAGATCTCGATGTGCATCCGGATCCGGCGTGCCACCAGGTAGCTGCCGCCCTCCATCCAGGCCTCTCCGGGGCGGGAGCCCGGCCCGGCCCAGACGTGGTCCTGAAGCAGTGAGGTGTCTTCTGCCCGGAGGTTGTTGGTGCCGTCCTTGAAACCGAACAGGTTCCGCGGCGTCTGCTGGTCCCGGGACGTGGACGATGTGCGGCCGAAGCCGAGCTGGGACCAGCGGACACGTACCCTGCCGAAGCCGATCCGCGCCAGGTTGCGGATGGCGTGGACTGCCACCTGCGGATCGTCCGCGCAGGCCTGGACAATGATGTCGCCGCCGCTGCGGTTGGGCTGCAGGTCATCGCCCGGGAAGTGGGGCAGATCGATCAGGGCTTCGGGGCGGCGGCCTTCGAGGCCAAACCGTGCGGCCCCGTCCTTCTCGAAGAGCCCTGCACCGAAGCCGAACGTCACGGTGAGATTCCCGGCGCTCAGGCCAAGGGCCTCGCCGGTGTCCTCGGGCGGTGCGTCATACGGGCCATCCACGGCCCCGGTGGTGCCGGTTTCCCGGCCCAGGGTCATTGCCTCGGCCGCCTGTGTCCAGTCCTTCAGGAGCCGGATAAGGGCGGCGCGATCCTCGGTGATGACGTCGAAGGCAGCCATGTGCAGCCGGTCCTGCGCGGCGGTGGTGATCCCGGCCTGGTTTGCCCCGTGGAACGGCACCGTATCGCCGGGTCCTGCCGGAATCGGCGCGGCGGCGGCCGCCAGCGTGTCCTGGCTGAGCAGCCCGGCGGCGAGACCGGCGAGGGCACCGGCACCCCCGGCACCGGCAAGGGAGAGCAGCCCCCGCCGCGAAAGGCGCGACGCCGGGGCCTCCTGACCGGGCCCCGCTGCGGCCGGTGCGGCCGGTGCGGCCGCTGCGGAAGGGGCGCGGGTAGCCGCTGCTGAGGGTGCCTGGGGGGCGGAACCTGCCGCGCCGGCGTCGTGCGCGCCGCCCCTGAACGGGCAGCCCGTCACAGCACAACGCCGGCGGTGAGGTGGGACAGCGGCTCCCCGAGGGCGTCCACGAGGGCGGCGAGCTTCCGGACCTGGTCCGGGCTCAGCTCGTTGTAATAGGCAAACCCTTCGCCGCGGGCATGCTGCTTCAGCTCGGCCTGGAGGGCAGTGAACTTCGTGTCCAGCGAGGTGGCGAGCTCGGGGTTTCTTCGCTCCAGCACGGGACGGAGGTTTTCGAACGCAATCCGGGCGCCGTCAACGTTGGCCTGGAAGTCCCAAAGGTCGGTGTGGGACCAGATCTCTTCCTCACCGGTGACCTTGCCGGTCGCCACCTCGTCCAGGAGTTCCTTGGCCCCGTTGCCGAGCTTGTCCGCCGTCAATTCCACAGTCCGGGTCCGGGAGGCCAGGTCCTCCGTGTCCGCCACCAGCTGGGCTGCCAGTGTTTGCCGTTCGGGGCCGGTCAGGGCGGGGAAGCCTGCCGGCGGGAAGAGATCCTTCTCGGCCCGGTGCCAGCCCGTCCATTCCTCACCGGGTGCGAGGTCTGCTTCGCGGGCGTCCAGCTTGGGGTCGAGGTCGCCGAAGGATTCGGCCACGGGTTCGATGCGTTCCCAGTTCATGCGGGTTGCGGCGTAGAGGTCACGGGCCTTGGCGGCGTCTCCGGCGGCGTACGCCGTGGCGAACTCCTTGGTTCCTGCCAGCAACTGCTCGGCCTGGTCCTTGACGTAGGACACGTACTGGGCGGTGCCCTGGTCCGTGAGCGCCTTGAGGTTGGTGTCCACGGCCGGATTGTCGCCGGACTCGGTGACCTTGAACCCGGCGCGGATGCCGTCACCCGCCATGCCCGGCTTGCAGGCCGCGGTGTAGTTGCCGGCGGGGGCTGTCACTACGAGGTTGCGGGTCAGTCCAGGCCCGATGTTTTCCACCTCGGCGACGATCCTCAGCCCGTCTGCAGCCAGCAGATAGAACTCGGTGACCTGGGTGCCGTCGTTCTGGATGGCGAAGGTGATGTTGCCGCTCGCGGTGGTGTGGGTGGACAGTGTGCAGGCGTCCGCCGTGCTGGAGACCTTGACGGGGCCGGCGGCCGGGACGGCGGTGTTGTCGGTGCAGGCGGTCAGGGTCAGCGGCAGTACTGCGGCGGCGAGGAGGGCTGCGTAGCTGAGCGTCCGCCTGGGGGAGTTGGGCAGGGGGAATTTGGGCGCGGAGAAGTTGGGCACGGGCGGATCCTTTGGGGTGTGATGCGTTGGCTGGGGGTCAGGAAATTGCTGCGGCGGCCGTGGAAGGGCCCGGGGTGACCCTGTGGGCGCGCCGGTTGGAACGGAGGTAGAGGTACATGACGGGCGGTACGTAGAGCAGCCAGGCGGCAGCTTCAAACCAGGTTGTGGCAGGGGAGAAGTTCAGGGTTCCCTTGAGCAGGGTGCCGTACCAGGACGACGGCGGGACGGCGGCTGAGACGTCGAAGGCCAGGGTGTGCAGCCCGGGGAGGATGCCTGCCTCCTGGAAATCGTGGACCGCGTAGGCCAGCACACCGCCGGCAATGACAATCAGGGCCGCGCCGCTCCAGGTGAAGAACTTTCCGAGGTTGACCTTCAGTGCCCCGCGGTGGAGCAGGTAGCCCAGGGCCGCCGCCGTGGCCAGTCCAAGCAGCGCACCCAGCAGCGGGGACGCCGAGGAGCCCGAGGACTGGGCGGCCGCCCACAGGAACAATGCGGTCTCGAGGCCTTCGCGGCCCACAGCCACGGCCGCCACCAGGGCGAGCCCCCAGGCTGTCCCGTCGGACCGCAGGTCCACCCGCGAACGGAGGTCGCTGCCGAGTGTCCGGGCGGTCCTGGCCATCCAGAACACCATCCAGGTGACAAGCCCTACTGCCAGTACCGACAGGGTGCCGCCAATGGCCTCCTGGGCTTCGAAGGTGAGTCCGCGCGGGCCGTAGGTGAGCAGGGCGCCGAAAGCGCACGACACGGCCACGGCGAAGCCAACACCCGCCCACATCCGCGGTAGAAGATGCCGCCGGCCACTCTTGACCAGGTACGCCATCAACAGGACCACGACCAAGGTCGCCTCAAGGCCTTCGCGGAGGCCAATCAGATAGTTTGCAGTCATTGCGGGTGGATACCTCGCGCTCATGGAAGCCAAGGTTAGGCTTACCTAAAGTGAGATTACTCAGACCATTCCGAATTATGCAAACTTTATGTGACCTAATCGACGAAACATGACGCCTGCCCTCCGCTGGCTATGCTGGCCTCATGCCTGAGCTCGCGGTGTTCCTGCCCACGCTGGTGGGCGTCGGCCTGCTCCTGGCTCTGGCCGTCGCCGTCTTGCTGGCATTCCGGGTACCGTTCGCATTTTCCCCGGCAGCGGCGATCCTCAGGGGCGCCGTGCAGCTCGCGGCCGTCAGCTTTGTCCTCAGCGGCGTCATCACGAGTCCGCAGTGGGTGGCCGTCGGGCTGCTGGTGATGTTTACGGTGGCGGCGGTGAGCGCCACCCGGCGGGTGGGCTGCAGCTGGCCCGGCTTCGCCCTGGTGGGAGGTTCCATGGCCGCCGGCATCGTAGCCACCCTGCTGATCATTTTTGGCACCGGCACCATCGATTTCAGTCCGCGTTATGCCCTGGCCATCGGCGGGATCGTGATCGGGAACGCGATGACAGTAGCGGTCCTGGCCGGGCGGCGGTTCGCGGAGACAGTGCATGACCACTGGAATGAAGTGGAAGGCTGGCTGGCGCTGGGAGCCACGCCGCGGCGGGCAACCCTTGATCTGGCCCGGCAATCGGTGCGCGCAGCGCTGATTCCGGCCACCGACCAGACCAAGACCACCGGCCTGGTCACCCTCCCGGGCGCCTTCGTGGGCGCCATCTTCGGCGGAATTTCGCCCCTGGAAGCGGGCCGCTTCCAGATCGTGGTGCTCGCGGCGATCATGGCGGCCGGAGCAGTCACCGCCGTCCTGGTGATCACCCAGCTGGCGCCGGTCAGGGTGCAGCCGGCGCTGCCCCGCTGATGGCACCCGGGCCAAGGGTGGCGGCAGCCTCCAGGACCATCCAGGCCTGCAGCTGGGTGGAAAGTTCGACGGCGGCGCCCGCCGGGTAGGTGGCGCTCGCCGGCTGCGCTGCGTGAACGGAGAAAATCGGACCGCCGCTGGTGCGCCGGCCCGCCCAGAACGCTTCGGCGGTCGCGCTGACAAGTTCAGCAGCAGTGGTCCGGGTGCCCTCCGGAAGCCTGGCATCGAGGGCGGCGAGTGCCAGGTATCTGCACAGGATCCCGGTGAAGAGTCCGCCGTCGCCCGTTCCATCGCAGCGGAGGATGCTGGTCCGAACGCCGGGGGAGCTTCCGGGCGGCACCGCGGGGGCCGGGACGGTCAGGTGTGTATCCACAGCCCTGATCACGGTGGCGGCCCGGCTGAGGTTCTCCTCGCCGCCAAGCTCCAGCAGTGCCCCAAGCACCGGCCCCTGGTTATAGGTGTAGATGGTGTTCTCCAGCGTGATTTCGCCGGCCGCGTTGAGCCGTGCCCCGTCTCTGTAAAGGCCTTGTGCCTGATCAAAGAGGACCGCATTGAGCCAGTCCACCAGCCGCTGCGCCTTGGCCTGGTGGCCGGTGCGGGCATAGTAGAGCGCTATCGGCGCAGTTGCCGGCGTGTTTTTGAAGTCCCGTTTCTTACTCCAGAACGTGCCGCCGCCAAGGTCCTCCGTGGAGGCGGAATCGAACTGAAGCGTCAGGGTTTTCCGGACCCGGGCATTGCGCCGGCGGCCCGGTTTTCGCGTCTCCTCCGCCAGATCCTGCAGGCGGAGGGTGGCCAGGCCCAGCCAGGCCATGTCGTCGTAGTAGTTGTTGACGAAGGTGAAGGCATTGCGCAGCCTGATGCCGGTGACCAGCCGGGATGCGAGTTTTCCGGCGCTGGGGTTCCCGGGGCCGTTGAACCGGGCCGCCGGCGTGGCACCGTTGCCCAGTTCGCGGCGCCCGGCATCCACCAGGCAGTCCACATAGTGGGCCTGCCACCAGTAGTGCCAGGGGCGGAAGAGGTTCTGCAGCCGGTTCGAGGGCCAGCTGACCGAGCCGAGGTGGGTTCCGGGCAGGAACATCAGCCGCCGGCCAAAGCGCGATGTCACCGCGCGGGCGGCCTCGTTCGCGCGGGCCTGCCAGTCGTCCGGTGTCCGGTTTGCAGGTGCGGGGCTGGTGTCCGGCGAAGTCATGCGTCCAGCCTAATGGGCGGCGGCGCCTGGGCCCCGAAGGCAGGTGCGGGGTGCGGCCGGGCGGTAATTCAGTTAACATTCACTAACTAATACTCGCCGCCGGCATGCTCGCGGGGCCGCATCAAGGAGGATGTATGGACGTCAAGGGTACGGTCGCGCTGGTTACGGGCGGGGCATCGGGCCTGGGGGCCGCGACGGCGAGGAGACTGTTCGACGCCGGCGCCTCGGTGGTGCTGGTTGACCTGCCGTCCTCCGACGGGGCGGCCTACGCCGCAGAGCTGAACGCCGGGAGCGCGGGCACCGGCCCCGCCACCGCCACCGCCACCGCCACCGGCACCGCCACTGCCACCGGCGCGGGTCCGCGGGCCGTCTTTGCCGCTGCGGACGTTACTAACGAAGCTGACGTCCAGGCCGCCGTCGATACTGCCGTGGCGCTCGGACCGCTCCGGATCGTGGTCAACTGCGCCGGCGTTGCGACGCCCGGGAAGGTGCTGGGCCGGGACGGCGTCCTGCCGCTGGACGTCTTCAGCCGCGTTATCCAGGTGAACCTCATCGGGACGTTCAACGTGCTGCGCCTGGCTGCCGCCGCGATGGTGGCCACCGAGCCGGTGAGTACCGACCTGGGCGGCCCGGAGCGCGGCGTCATCGTCAACACGGCATCGGTGGCGGCCTTCGACGGGCAGATCGGCCAGCCGGCCTACGCCGCGTCGAAAGGGGCGGTGGCCGCGATGACCCTGCCGCTGGCCCGGGAACTGGCACGCTCGCTGGTGCGGGTGGTGACCATTGCGCCGGGCATTTTCGAAACACCCATGATGGCAACACTCCCGCAGGACGCGCAGGATTCGCTCGGGCGGCAGGTTCCGCATCCCTCACGCCTGGGCAAGCCGGCCGAATACGCCAGCCTGGTGGCCCACATTGTGGAGAACGCCATGCTCAACGGCGAGACCATCCGCCTGGACGGCGCCATCCGGATGGGCCCCAAGTGAACGGGCTGCCCGGCGCCGACTTTTTCGCCTTCGAGTCGCTCCTCAGTCCGAACGAGCAGGCCAAGCTGGCCGAGCTGCGCGAGTTCCTCGCCGCGGAGATCGCCCCGCACGCGGCGGACTGGTGGAACAGGGCCGAATTTCCCGCGCACATCCTGCCGAAGCTCGCCGCGCTGGAGCTGAGCGCACCGGCGCAACGGGGCTACAGCAACCTCTTCGCCGGCCTGGTCATCGCCGAGATGACGCGCGTTGACACCTCAATCGCCACATTCTTCCTGGTCCACCACGACCTCTTTGTGGAGTCGCTCTACGGGTTCGGTTCGGAAAGCCAAAAAGAACGGCTGCTGGCGGATGCCGCCGGCCTGCGCATCACCGGCGCCTTCGCCCTCACCGAACCCGGCCATGGTTCCGACGTCGCCGGCGGCATGGAGACGCGGGCGCGGCGCATCTCCAGCGCCACGGGAAAGGCCGACGACGGCGGTGACACCTGGGTGCTCAACGGCGCCAAGCGCTGGATCGGCAACGGAACGTTCTGCGATTACATGCTGGTGTGGGCCGGGGACGAATCCGCAGGCGCCGACGGGGCGCCGGGCGCGGTGCGCGGGTTCATTGTTGATGCTTCGTTGCCGGGCGTGAGCCGGACCCGGATCGAAAACAAGATTGCGCTCCGGACCGTGCAGAACGCGGACATCGTCTTTAAGGACGTCCAGGTTGCCGAGGCTGACCGGTTCGCGGGGATCAACAGTTTCGAGGACACCAACCAGTTGCTGCGCGGCTCCCGGATCATGGTGGCCTGGCAGGCGGTGGGGCAGCAGTTGGCGGCGTTCGACGTCGCACGGGAGTATGCAGTGGAGCGCCGGCAGTTCGGCCGGCCGCTGGCCAAGTTCCAGCTGATCCAGCAGCAGCTGGTCACCATGCTGGGCAATGCGGTGGCCAGCATGGGCATGATGGCCCGGCTCGCCCAGCTCCAGGACGCGGGCGCCGCGGACATGCCCCAAGTGGCCCTCGCCAAGTCCTATACCAGCGCCCGCATGCGCGAGACCGTGGCGCTGGGCCGCTCCATCCTGGGCGGCAACGGCATCGTGACCGACTACCGGATGGCCAAGATCTTCGCGGACGCCGAGGCCATTTTCACCTACGAAGGCTCTTACGAAATCAACACGCTGATCGTGGGCCGGGCCGTCACGGGGGTCTCCGCGATCGTCTGACACGCGCCAGGCGCGCTCACTCCCGGAGGCGAGTAACCTCTGATTTAGGGGACCGCCGCAAGTGAACAGGAGCGATCATGAAGATTGCAGTGCTTGGAACCGGAAGTGTGGGGGCCGCCCTTGCTGGAGCCCTGTCAGCTCTTGGCCACGATGTGGTGGTGGGAACCCGTGACCCGGAGGCCACGCTGGCCCGCACCGAGCCCGGCGCCACCGGGGGGCCGGCGTTTTCCCAGTGGCATGCCTCCCACCCGGACATCGCCGTCGCCACGTTCGCCGATGCCGCCGCGGCCAGCGAACTGGTGGTCAACGCGACGAACGGCATGGCCTCACTCAAGGTTCTGGCTGAGGCCGGCACGGCGAACCTGTCCGGGAAGATCCTGATGGATGTCGCCAACCCGCTTGACCTCTCCCGGGGTTTCCCGCCGTCCCTGAACCCGGTGAACACAGACAGCCTGGCCGAAGAGATCCAGCGGGCGTTCCCCGAAGCGAAGGTGGTCAAGACGCTGAACACCATGACCAACAGCGTGATGGTTGATCCCGGGCGCGTAGCCGGCGGAGACCATACCGTGTTCGTCTCGGGCAACGATGCCGGCGCCAAGGCGGCAGTCACCGAGATCCTCACGGCCCTTGGCCATAAGGACGTCCTTGACCTCGGGGACATCACCACCGCCCGCGGCGCGGAGATGGTCCTGCCCCTCTGGTTGCGCGTATGGGGTGCGCTGGGGACGGGCGAATTCAATTTCAAGATAGCCCGCTGAGTCCCGCCGTGAACGTGGAGGCCCTGGCAACCATCGTGGTTTGCGCGGCGCTGATTGCGTGCTCCGCGCTCGCAGGAATTTCTGTCATGAAGCGGGGCGTCGCTTCCAAGGGCGCCACCGGAACGCTGGGGAGCGTGCTGAGCATGATGGACCCCGCCACCGGGGCGCCTACCAGGCAGGAGGCGGCCGCCGCCCGGGAAGAGCAGAAACAGCAGCGCCACGAAGCGGCGGAGTCCGGAAAGGGCTTCGGGCCGTACGGGGTTTACGGCGGTAAGGTCACCATCCAGGGTCCGCCCGCGCCCGGAAAACCCGCTCCAGGGGCGCCGGTCAAGCGGACGGACATCTTCTGAGACGGATTCCCGCTTCGCCATCGGGTGCGGGTAGCATCGGGAGGTAGTAACGCGGCTCACAGTATCCAGCGCAGTGTACGAGCCAAGTCCGAACCCTCGAAAGACAGTTTCCATGGCTAACACTGCAGTGAATCCCACCACCGATCTCGCCTCTGAACTGAGGGCCGATGTCCGGCGGGTCACGTCCCTCCTGGGCGAATCCCTGGTCCGCCAGCACGGTCCGGAGCTCCTGAGCCTGGTGGAGCAGGTCCGGCTCCTCACCAAGGAGTCCAAGGAAGCAGCCCGCGGAGGCGCCGATGCCACCGGCCCGTGGAGCGCGCACGACGTCGTCGAACAGGTCCGTGAGCTGCTGGGCTCCCTGCCGATTGAGCAGGCAACCGACCTGGTGCGCGCCTTTGCCTTCTATTTCCACCTGGCCAACGCCGCCGAGCAGGTCCACCGCGTCCGCACCCTGCGGACCCGGCCGGAAAAGGACGGCTGGCTGGCCAAAGCCGTGGCCGAGATCGCGGCGCAGGCAGGATCCGCACGGCTTCAGGAAGTGGTGAACGGGCTGGACGTCCGGCCCATCTTCACAGCCCACCCCACCGAGGCCTCGCGCCGTTCAGTATTGGATAAAATCCGCAAAATCTCCGACGTTCTGGCCCAGCCCACCAAGGAAGGCACCTCAGCGCGACGCCGGCAGGACCGCCAGCTGTCAGAGGTCATCGACCAGATGTGGCAGACCGACGAACTGCGCCAGGTGCGTCCCACCCCGGTGGACGAAGCCCGCAACGCCATCTACTACCTTGGCGGCATCCTGACCGACGCCATGCCCGAGATCCTCTCGGACTTCTCCGACCTGCTCGCCGAGCACGGCGTCAGCCTCGCATCCCAGGATGCTCCCATTAAGTTCGGTTCCTGGATCGGCGGCGACCGTGACGGCAACCCCAACGTCACGGCAGGGGTCACCCGCGAAATCCTGCAGATCCAGAACCAGCACGCGGTCCGCATCAGCATCGCCATGATGGATGAACTGATCTCCATCCTGTCCAACTCCACTTCCTTGTCCGGCGCGGATCAGGGCCTGCTGGACTCGATCGAGGCGGACCTGAAAAAACTCCCGGGCCTGGACCGCCGCGTCCTGGAGCTCAACGCCCAGGAGCCCTACCGCCTCAAGCTCACCTGCATCAAGGCCAAGCTGATCAACACGGGCAAGCGGGTAGCTGTGGACTCCGCCCACGAGCACGGCCGCGACTACAGGTCCACGGCCGAACTCCTGGCGGACCTGGAACTGCTGGAACTCTCGCTCCGCAACCACTCGGCGTCGCTCGTTGCCGACGGTGCCCTGGCCCGCGTCCGGCGCGCCGTCGCATCCTTCGGCCTGCACCTGGCCACCCTGGACATCCGCGAGCACGCGGACCACCACCACGACGCCGTGGGCCAGCTCATGGACCGGATCGGCGGCCCCGGCCTCCGCTACGCCGAACTGAGCCGTGCCGAGCGCTTCGAGGTGCTGGGTTCGGAACTCGCCTCACGCCGTCCGCTCTCCGGCCACCCCATTAAGCTCGACGGCGTTGCGGACGGAACGTACGACGTCTTCCGTGAGATCCGGCGGGCGTTGCGCACCTACGGCCCTGACGTCATCGAGACCTACATCATCTCCATGACCCGCGGCGCGGACGACGTCCTTGCAGCGGCGGTCCTGGCCCGTGAGGCCGGCCTGATCAACCTGTTCGGGGAGTCGCCGTACGCCAAGATCGGCTTCGCACCGCTGCTGGAAACCGTGGAAGAACTGCGGGCCTCCGCGGAGATCGTGGACCAGCTGCTGTCCGTCCCGTCCTACCGCGACCTGGTCAGGCTCCGCGGCGACGTCCAGGAAATCATGCTGGGCTACTCGGACTCCAACAAGGAATCCGGCGTGATGACCAGCCAGTGGGAGATCCATAAAACCCAGCGGAACCTGCGTGACGTCGCGGCCAAGCACGGCGTCCGGGTCAGGCTGTTCCATGGCCGCGGCGGGTCCGTGGGCCGCGGCGGCGGCCCCACGTACGATGCCATCATGGCCCAGCCGAACGGCGTGCTGGAAGGCGAGATCAAATTCACCGAACAGGGCGAGGTCATCTCGGACAAGTACTCGCTGCCCGAGCTGGCCCGGGAAAATCTGGAGCTCTCTCTCGCAGCGGTCCTGCAGGGCTCCGCGCTGCACCGCGATCCGCGGACTTCGGACGACCAGCGCGAACGCTACGGGCACGTCATGGAAACCATCTCTGACGGCGCGTTCGACCGGTACCGCAGGCTCATTGACGATCCCGACCTGCCCGCCTACTTCCTGGCCTCCACCCCGGTGGAACAGCTCGGCTCGCTGAACATCGGCTCGCGCCCGTCCAAGCGCCCGGATTCCGGGGCCGGCCTGGAGGGTCTCCGCGCCATCCCGTGGGTATTCGGCTGGACCCAGTCCCGGCAGATCGTGCCGGGCTGGTTCGGCGTGGGCTCGGGCCTGAAGGCAGCCCGCGAGTCCGGCCACTCCGCCCAGTTGGTGGAGATGATGGAACAGTGGCACTTCTTCCGGTCCGTGCTCTCCAACGTGGAGATGACCCTGGCCAAAACGGATCTGGACATCGCCGGCTACTACGTGGCCACGCTGGTTCCCGAGGAACTGCACCGGATCTTCCGCACGATCCGTGAGGAGTACGAGCTCACGGTCACCGAAATCCAGAACCTGACCGGTGAGAATGTCCTCCTGGACGCCCAGCCCACACTGAAGCGTTCGCTGGAAATCCGGGACCAGTACCTGGACCCGATCAGCTACCTGCAGGTGGAGCTGCTCCGGCGCATCCGTGCCGCCCAGGGTTCACCGGACGAAAGCCTGACCAACACGGAGATCGACGAAAGCCTCCAGCGGGCCATGCTGATCACGGTCAACGGAGTGGCCGCGGGCCTGCGCAACACCGGCTAACCCCCCACCCCTTCGGACGCTCTCTCACTTAATGCGGGTTTTTTCCAAACGCTCTATCACTTAAAGTGGGTTCCCCCCTGACGCTCTATCACTCTCCTGAGGAAAGTGATAGAGCGTCGACCGAAAGGGCACTTTAAGTGATAGAGCGTTGGTGGATTTTGGGTATTAAGTGATAGAGCGTCAGCACACGGCAGACGTTCTTGCAGTAAATGCGGGTTTTCGTGACGACGCCCGTTCACCGGTCGCCGTAGTGCACCACCACGGTCCGGCGCATGCTGGGCCCATCCGCGTACGGCATGGTGCTGACGCCCACGCCGTACAACGCCGTGAGCTCCTTCTCGCTGAGAAGCTCCCGGGCGTCGCCGGTCCGGGGTCCGTTGGGGGCGAGCAGGACTGCGCGGTCCGCGAGGTAGAGGGCATGGTCCGGGTGGTGGGTGCTGAGGAGTACCGCCATGCCGTCCGTCATCAGTTCGCGCAGGAGCCGCAGGACGCGGACCTGGTTCTTCAGGTCCAGTCCGGTGGCGGGCTCGTCCAGCACCAGGACGGGGCAGCCGGCGGCGATGGCCCGGGCGATCAGGACCAGCTGCTGCTCCCCGCCGCTGAGTGTGGGAAAGAACCTGCTGCGGAGGCCGGCGATGCCCACCCTGTCCATTGCCTCGAGCGAAGCGGCCCGGTCCGCCGCCCCCGGCGAACGGAAGAGTCCGATCTGGCGGGCCCGGCCCATCAGCACCATGTCCAGGGCCCGGTACCCGAACGTACTGCCATGGGCCTGGGGGACATAGCCGGCCCCGGCCGTACGCATGACGCTTCCCTCGACGGGGGCGAGCAGCCCGGCCGCGCAGCGAACCAGCGTGGTCTTGCCGCTGCCGTTCGGGCCCAGGACGGCGGTTGCAGTTCCGGGGAGTACCTGGAAGCTGACGTCCCGGAAGACCCATTCCGCCCGCCCATAGCCGAAGCCCACGCCTGCCAGCTCAAGCATTTTCCCAGATCCTGTCCCGGTTCCGCCGCAGCAGGACAAAAAATGCGGGCGCCCCGATCAGCGCCGTGAGCACGCCGAGCGGGATTTCGCCCGCCGTCGCGGTGCGCGCCACCGTGTCCACCAGCATGATGTAGGCGCCGCCCAGGAGGAAGGACACCGGCAGCAGCACCCGGTGGTCCGGCCCCACCCACATCCTGGCCAGGTGGGGGATCACCAGGCCCACCCAGCTGACGACCCCGCTGACAGCCACGGCTCCGGCCACAATCAATGCCACCGAAACCAGGACCACCCAGCGCAGCGGCCGGGGCCGGATCCCGAGGGCCGTGGCGTCGTCGTCGCCCAGCGACAGTACGTTGATGCGCCAGCGCAGCGCCAGGAGCACAATTGCGCCGCCGACGACGGGAACCAGTGCCACTGCCACCTTGCTGAAGGTGGCTGTGGCCACGCTGCCCAGGAGCCAGAACACGATGGCAGGCAACGTGGTGTTCGGATCTGCGATGTACGTGACCAGGGCAACCAGCGCGGAAAAGAACGATCCCGTGACCACGCCGCCCAGCACAATCATCAGTAGGGGAGTCCCGCCGCGGCCGGACGTGATCAGGAACAGCGTGGCCAGGGCAACCAGGCCGAACGCGAAGGAACTCGTGATGAGCGCGAAGGTCCCCAGGCCCAGGAGCAGCGCCAGGGCCCCGCCGAAGGACGCGCCCGCGGACACACCGATAATGTCCGGGCTGACCAGGGGGTTATGGAAGATGGCCTGCAGCGCCGCGCCGCCGATGGACAGGCCGCCGCCCACCAGCAGCGCCAGCAGGACGCGGGGCAGCCGGACCAGCAGCACCACATTCCCCTCAGTGGCGGTTGCCTCGGAGGGGATCGGGACGGCCTGCCCTACGAGGATCTGGACCACGTGCCAGACCGGAACGTTGTACCGGCCAACGGCGAGTGCCACGACGGTCACGGCGACGAGGACGGCGGTGCTGAGGGCGATGGGCTTCAGGGCTGCTGGTCCCGGCCGTCCGGCGTCGTAAACGTCCTTGGCCGGGCTGGTGCCCCGGTCCGGACCAGCCGAAGCCCGGGCCCCGCCGGCCTCGAGCCGTTCGCCGCTGGCATCATGCAGCATTGAATTGCCCGTAGTGGTCGGAGCCGGCGTTGGCCGTGGTCCACAGGATCTTGTCCAGTTCGGCCGCCGTGGGCTTGTGGCCGTACAGGAAATCGAAGTACTCCACCACCTTGTTCCGGAGCAGGGACTGCTGCCGCGGGAACGCGATATCGCTCAGCCAGTGCCACATCAGCGGTGATTCCTGCCCGGGCGGATCCCACCGGTATCCGCCCAGCGGCACCTTATAGACGCGCCGGTTCCTGACTGCGGATACGGGCTGCCAGACGGGGTTTGAGTACAGATCCTGGGGCACGGCGTTGTCGAAATTCCCCAGCAGGATGATCTCCGGATCCCAGCGAAGGACCTGCTCCACGTCCAGGCCCACCATCCCCGAGCCCTTCAGGGGATCGTTCCCCGTGGCGGGATTCGTGCCCCCCACCAGCTTGATGTAGAAATCGTTGTAGCTGTTGGCGGCGGCCACCTTCAGGCCGCCGGTGAAGCGGTTGAAGTACAGGATGCTGGGCCTGGTTGAGCCCCTGCCGGCTGCCAGATCCTTGACGGCGGCCAGGTCCGCATCGCTCCGGGCTTTGATGTCCGCGGCGCGTTCAGGCTTCCCCAGCATTGCGGCGAACATGGCCATCCACGCGTCCACATCCTCCTGCTTGCCGGTGTTGGTGAGCCCAATGACGTTCAGGCCGGCCTTTTCCAGGGGATCGATGAGCTGCGCGTCGGACCATTGGATCACCACGTCAGGGTCCAGTGCACGCACGCTCTCCACGTTGGCGGTGAAGTCCTGGGTGGCGATTTCGTGCGGCAGCTCCAGGGCCTTGGGAAAGATGGTGCCCATGATGCCATCGCGCATGGCCACCCACGAAGCGTTGTGCATGGCGGCGAGGTGGTCCGCGGTCCGGTCCACGGCCACCAGCAGGGACGCGGCCGGCATGGGAATGGTCACCACCCGCGTCACGGGCCGGGCGAATGTGAGGGTCTTGCCACGCTGGTCGGTGACGCTGATGGTCCTGCTGCCGCCGTTCGTGCCGTTTGTGGAAGGGCCCGACGGCGGCGGCGCACCGGGCGTGCCGGCGCACCCGGCCAGCAGGGCTGCGGAGCCTCCCGCCAGCAGAAGTTGAAGGGCGGTGCGGCGGTTCAGATCAGTGGATGCCATGGTGGGCGACCCCGGCTTTCGGTCTGATTGGCGTCCGCACCTTCGCGGAGGCTGTCAACGGATATTTTGGTGCCGGCAGCGTGCCCTTGTCCGGGGCAGGCTGCGGTGCTACTTTCGAAAGACCCTCGGAGAAGGTGGCCACGCCATGGTTGTCGATGGTGCCCAGTTGTTTGTCCGGTACGCGTACCCGCCCAATTCCCGAGGCAGCTGCGGCCCTCCCGACAGTGATGCCCTGCTGCACTACGGCCAGTCCGGAGTTACTGACCAGGGCCTGCGGGAACTCGCGAGAGGGTTTGCCGGAGCCTTTCCCTACCTGGAGCTCATTGCCGGCTCCCACGGAATCCACGATCCACTCGACGCCCGCGTGGTGGAGGCCTATTGGGTGGGAAACAGCCTCCTGGACACCGTGGGCATCGGCACCATGGGCAACTCGATGGAAGACCGGTTCCGGGCCCGCACCGGCCGGCAGTTTCCGCACCTCGTGGAAGGAGTGCTGGCCGGCGGCGTCCCGCACCACAGCTTCCACGTCTTCGAAATCTATCCCTGGCTGGGCCTGCTGCGTGACGACCGGCGCTACGCCACTGCCTTGAACGTGCTGGACCGCTGCCGGATCCGGTGGGGCGAAGTCATGGCCATCACGGGTGATGAAGCCGTGGTGAAATCCCGTCCCCTTACCTGGGACGGCATTTCCCTGGCGGTGGGGGAGCCTGTGGTGGAAACGGCCAAGTATGCCGTCAACGGAACCGGCTTCATTGCCGGGCTTGCGGCGGGTGATGTGGTGTCGCTCCACTGGGACTGGGTTTGTGACCGGCTGACACCCCACCAGCTGCAGCAACTGAAACTCTTCACCGGCAGGCACCTCAAAATCGCCAACAGCGGCGTGGAGCACCGCGGCGCGGCCATCGCCCTCGAGCGGTAAGGAGTGGAGCGCTAGCCGCCAGTGCATCCGCCTAACCGCCTTGGCCGGCGTCGTCGGATGGCCGTGGCCGGCCCATCAGTTCCAGGCCGCTCATCGCCTGTTCGGCTCCCGCAGGATCCACCCGCTCGAGCGCGAAGCCCATGTGGATCAGGACCCAGCTGCCTGCTGGCAACGGTCCGTCATCCAGGAGCCCGATGTTGATCTTCCGCTGCACGCCGGCCACGTCCACCAGGGCGAGCTGATCGCCGTAGCCTTCAATCGGGCCAATGACCTGGCCGGGAATTCCGAGGCACATAGTGGGTCCGCCTTAGGTGGGTGTGGGGATCGGCCGGGAGGTGTGCTGGCTGAGGAGATCAACGACAGCGGCGACCGCCCCCGGCAGGGCGGCGGCCACCGGTGGAGTCAGGCCGACGCCCTCGGTGACGTCGGCCGGAACACAGCCCACCACGTAGGTCTCGGGGACCTCGCCACCCAGGGTCCGGAGTTTGCCCAGGACGGCGGCAGGGTCCATGCCATGGGGGTCCAGGGAAGCGCCGCCGTCGAGATCCCCGCTGCGGATCCGGAGCACCCGAAGACTCCCCGGAACGGGGGACCCGGAGCCGTCGCCATCTGTCCGATGGCCGGGCGGCACGGCATCCACCAGGACCAGCACGTCCACGCCGGCAAGGAGGTCGTAGGCGAGGTGCATCCCGCGGATGCCGTAATCCACCACCTCCACACCGGGCGGAAGGCGCACGTCCGACGCCAGCCGGCGGGCCACCTCGGGCCCGAATCCGTCATCGCGCAGGAACATGTTGCCCACGCCCGCAACCAGCACAGTCATGCCCGGCTCACATCCGCCGGGCCCTCAGATAGCGCTGGATGTCGGGAACAGACCGGATCCCCACGTAGATGGCGCCCAGCCCCAACCCCACCAGCAGCGCTACCGTGGCCATTCCTATGATTCTCATGGCATGCCTTCCTTTCCATCCGGACCCAGTGGTTCAAGCTCGTCGGGCGAGTAATAGAAGGACCTGCCGTAGCCCTCGTGGAGGTCTGCGGCCGGGTCCTGATCCAGGACAAGGCCCACGTGCGTGCTGCCGTCAACATCGAAGTGGACGTTGGTAACGCGGCCCGTCTGCCCGGCGAAGAACAGGTCCTGGGCATCGGCGCGCCTGCTCGGATTCACCCTGACCCTGCTGCCCCGCGCCACCGGAATCCCGTTGATCAGGACGGCATCCAGGTGTGGCTGGACCAAGGCTTCGGCCTCGGGCGTCCACCACGCGGCCGCGCCGGCGTCTGAAGGGCGGGTTTCCGGAGTGTCCATCGAAGGAATGTCCATGGCATGGGGATTTCGCAGGATGCCGTGCAGTTGCTGCAGCTCTTCGGGGGACATGGCCTCACACCGGTCGATAATGGCCGCTGCCCGCGGATCCGTGGCGCGGGCCTCGGCCTTTTCCTCTTCGGTGAGGGTCAGCACGCGCAGGGTGAGGATCTCGTCGATTTCGGTGGAATCGTACAGCGCCACCGAGCTTTCGGGGGCCACAGCGGGGTGGTCGTACAGAATGATGGGGGACACCAGAACCACATCCGACTGCCCCTCCGGACCGGCGAGGACAGGCCAGCAGCGGTGTTGCCCGCAGGCGGCCGCCGCGGCCCGGGCCGCCGGCGGTGGCTCCAGCAGGGACATGAAGTCGGCGTCCTGGAGGCTCAGGAGCAGGTGCGTTCCGATGAAGGATTCCGCGATGGCATCCTGCCTGCCCCGGTCAGCCGCCGCGCCGGCTGTCCCGTTCGCGGTTGTGTTCGCAGCGCTGTTGGCGACTCCGACGCGCAGCCTGACCAGGCCCCCGGGGGCCGACGCCGCTGCCAGCCTCACCTCAGCATGAAGCGGACGACGACGGCGGACCAGCCTCCCAGCCAGCCGCCCCGAAGCGTCGTGCAGTTCCTCGGTGTCCTCGCCGCCGGGAACCTCCACCGGCAGAACTGCTTCCCTCTCACCGAGGCCGGCAACGGTAAACGGTCCCAGCGTAATTTCGCGCTCCACCGCTTCGTCCCAGCTCAGCCAGCGGGCGGCACCGACCGAAAGCTCATCCACCGCCGTGAACCGGCCGTCGTCGTCCGTTTTCTCTGCGGTCCGGCTCTGCAGCTGCAGGAATCGCAGGTGGATTTCGACGTCGGCCTGCGGGCCGGGGGCGAGCAGGCAGTCGGCGAACATGTCCGCTTCCTCGCCCGAGCCGGACGCGGCGGCGCCGGGCGGGCCAAGGATGCCAAACTGCCACCGCGCCTGGTTCTTCTGTGAGGACGCGCGGTACGGGTACAGCAGGTAGCCCTCATACAGGACGGCATCTGCCACGGCGCGGGCCAGGCTCAGGCTCATGCTCACGGCCGCGGGTCTCCTGACAGCGCAGATGGCGAGAATGACTCCGCGGACACCGCCGTGGCGTTCGCCAGCAGGCTCTCCATGGTGGCATCCCACGAGGTCAGGCCGTGGGCGGCCTTGTATTGAAGCAGCCCAGAGAGCACGTCCCGGTCCAGCCGGAGCCAGCCGGTGTTGGGGAAGTACTGGTCGATCAGCCGGCGCCATGCCTCGACGGGAAGCCGGTAGGAGGCTTCGAGGTTCCAAGGCACCTGTTCCACGCCGAAGCCCGCCTCGCCCCGGGTGAAGACGGTGCCGGAGAACAGCAGTTCCAGCGGGACCAAACCGTCACGCAGGGACTGCAGATACTTGGCAGCGGAAACATCGAAGTCAAAAGTGCAGGGCAGCGGCAGCCGCACCTCGGTTTCCCCGGTAAAGCCCTGCACCATGGTGCTGCACTGCAACCAGAGGAAGGACTTCAGGGTGGTGGGCCAGCGGCCGCGCTCGCCGAACAGGTCCAGCAGGCCGGCTTCCTCATCCGGCGTGTAGCCGCGGCGCTGGGGCAGGATCCGGACCTGGCAGCGCAGGGCGATGGCGTGCACTGCGGCGCCGGAGGACTCAGTCACCCGCAGCGTCGCCGTGAGCTGGGGTGCCGCCGCGTACGGTTCGGGCTGGATATCCACAACTTCGAAGGCGAGTGCGATCACGGCCGGCCCCCGGACGTTGAGTCTCCGGCGGCATCGGGTGCACGGTCGGCAGCGTGGACCGGCCTGCTGCGGCTGCTGACCTTTTCGAAGAACGCGGTGAGCTGGTTGCGCGCCTCCTGGCCGCCGTCGAACCCCCGCCAGAGGCGCCGCAGGTGCCCCACCAGTTCATAGCAGGCGTCCACGGGGACCAGATGGCAATCGGCCTCGGGACGGTCGTTGCCGGGTCCGCGGATCAGGAGCGCCTCAGTGTCCGGGGCCGCAACGGACAGGGCGGGATTCCGTGCCATCACGGCGTCCCAGGCGTCCAGCGGCAGCTCGGACTCGGTGGCCCCGGCAGGGCCCGGGTAGAACGCCACCGTCCGCTCCATCCTGGAGCTGCGGAAGAAGAACGCCAGTCCCACGGGTATTTCCAGCTCGTCCCACTGGCCGGGGCCGAGCTCAAAATCGGGGAAGGACAGGTACCGGTCCGGCACCGACCGATATCTCAGGTGGGCGCTGCTGTCAGTGAAGAGCAGGTAGCAGGGCCGGCACGTGCACATCATGGCGTGGCTCTCCAGGTCCACCACGTGCTGGTGTTCGGCCGCGATGGGCTCCCCGCACATTTCGCAGCGCTCGCCGGCGGGAGCGGCCGGCGGGGCGGCGGCGATCCGGCGCAGCAGCGCGACGGGCAGGCCGGGCGATTCCATCTCAGCCGCCCTTCGCGGAGGCAACCGGCACTGCAACGGACATCACGCCGCCCCGGACGAGCAG
Organism: Pseudarthrobacter sp. IC2-21; assembly: GCF_034048115.1. Lineage (NCBI taxonomy): Bacteria > Bacillati > Actinomycetota > Actinomycetes > Micrococcales > Micrococcaceae > Pseudarthrobacter > Pseudarthrobacter sp. IC2-21. Next base: position 655,561 of record NZ_CP139145.1, read on the forward strand.
TGGGAGCGGGTCCAGGTGCAAGCTCCGGTCCTCCAGGCAGGCGCCGGCCTGGCGGACGTCGAAATGTGAGCGGCAGGTGGGACAGCGCAGCAGGCCGCCGCCGGCAGGGGCAGCCAGGGCACGCTGCAGCAAGGCACCCGCCATGGACCCCTCGCAGCGCGGGCAGAAGTCCCGGTACGCGTAGACGTCCTGCCCGGTCCGGCAGGCCAGGATTGAATAGCCGCCCACCTGGAATCCGGCCACGTCGCCGGGTTCCAGGTCGGCCACACCCGGGACCGGCTCCCAGGCCCCCTCCGGCCGGTCCGTGTGGTTCATCCTGACCAGCAGGGAGTCCACGGGGATGAACGCAGGGGTGGGGGCGTGCTTTTCGGCTTCCACCACTTCGATGGCGGTGACCTCCGGGGCAGCCGTTTCGATCGCCTCTTCGACGGCGAACTTCAACGTAACGGACGACGACGGGCAGCCCTGGCAGGTGCCGAGCAATTTCAGCCGCACCACGCCCTCCGGGCTGATGTCCAGCAACTCCACGTCCCCGCCATGGGAACCCAGGTACGGCCGGACGCTGTCCAGGGCGCCCGCCACCCTGGCCTCCATAGACTCCGGATGCAGGCCATGGATGATGAGCAGGCCGGACACCAGTTCATCGGACGCGAGCGCCGCCAGCGTGCGGTCGTCGAGCTTTCCCTGCTCATCCAGGATTGCCAGGATCCGCTCCAGCCCGGAGCCGTACATGTCCGTGACTTGGCGGACCAGTTCTTCGGCACGGGAACGGGCCACCGCCCCGCCGGCTCCGAGGGCGTCAAGGAGCGTGCCTATGCGTGCGCCGGTCCGCAGTTCTCCGGTCGCCCATTCCCCGGGCCGCCGTTCGCCTGTCTGCAGCGGCCGTTCCCCGGCGGGCATGGCAGTTACTCCCCGGTGAGGGTCTGGGTGGGGGAGTGCAACTGCTCCAGGGTCTGGCCGTTGCCCAGATACATGTGGACACCGCACGGCAGGCACGGATCGAAGCTCCGGACCGTGCGCATGATGTCGATGCCCTTGAAGTGCTCGCGGTCGTTCTCCTCAAAGATCGGCTGGCCCTGCACCGCGTCCTCGTAGGGGCCGGGCGTGCCGGACGAGTCTGTGGGGCTGGCGTTCCAGGGAGTGGGCGGGTACGGGTGGTAGTTGGCGATCTTGCCGTCCCGGATCACCATGTGGTGGGACAGGACACCGCGGACCGCTTCGGTGAAGCCGCAGCTGATGGCCTCGTCCGGAACCGTGAAAGTCTCCCAGGTCTTGGTCCGGCCGGCCCGGATTTCTTCCAGCGCCTTCTCCGCGAAGTGCAGGGCCGCCGCGGCCGCGTAAGCCTGGAAGTAGGTGCGGGCCCGGTTGCGTTCCAGGGTGTTGCTCCATTGTGGGATGTTCCATTCAAAGGAGACAGGACCCTTCAGCGCCGTCTTGGGGAGGTTGATCTGCACGCTGCTGCCCGTGGCCTTGAGGTAGCCGATGTCCACCAGCCCGGCCAGCGCCGTGGCCCACAGCCGTGCCAGCGGGCCGCCTCCGGTGTCCAAGGCCAGGTTGTTTTCGCCGTCGAACCAGCGCGGGGACATCACCCAGCTGTACTTCTCCTTCAGGTCCCGCTTCTGCGGCCGCGGATTGGTGTGCTGGTTCCAGGGGTGGCGGCGGTCCACGGGATTGCCCAGCGGATCGTGAGTCACAAACATTTCCTGGTCTTCCCAGTCCTCGTAGTACGAGGACCCCAGCATGATCCGCAGGCCAAGATTGATTCGGACCAGGTCCGTGGTGACGAGTTTGCCGTCCACCACCACGCCCGGAGTGACGAACATCTTCCGGCCCCACTCGGTCATGTCCTTGTACTCGAAGTTGCAGTAGTCAGGATCCTGGAGGGAACCCCAGCAGCCCAGCAGCGTCCGGCGCAGGCCCACCTGCTCGTAGCCGGGGAGTGCCTCATAGAAGAAGTCGAAAAGATCGTCATGCATGGGCACGACCTTCTTCATGAATTCCACGTATCGCATGAGCCTGGTGATGTAGTCCGTCATGAGCTGGATGGTGGCAACGGTCCCCACCCCGCCGGGGTAGAGCGTGGACGGATGCACGTGCCTGCCTTCCATGAGGCAGAACATCTCGCGGGTGGCGCGGCTGACCTGCAGGGCCTCGCGGTAGAACTCTCCGGTGAACGGATTCAGCGAGCGCATAATGTCCGCGATGGTGCGGTAGCCGTGATCGCCCTCGTGCGGAGCCCGGGTGTTCTCCGCCTTGGCCAGGACACCGGGGTTGGTTTCGGAGACCATCTTCTCGCAGTAGTCCACGCCCACGAGGTTTTCCTGGAAGATGTTGTGGTCGAACATGTACTCGGCGGCCTCGCCCAGGTTGACGATCCATTCGCCCAGGTTCGGCGGCTTCACGCCGTAGGCCATGTTCTGCGCATAGCAGGAGCAGGTGGCGTGGTTGTCGCCGCAGATCCCGCAGATGCGGCTGGTGATGAAGTGGGCGTCCCTCGGGTCCTTGCCCTTCATAAAGATGGAATAGCCCCGGAAGATCGAGGACGTGCTCTTGCACTCCACCACCTGGTTGTTCGCGAAATCGATCTTGGTGTAAATGCCCAGGCTGCCGACGATCCGGGTGATCGGGTCCCAGTTCATCTCCACCAGGTTGTTGTTCTCCGTCCCGCTCCCGGACGGCATTGGAATCGTTGAGGTCATGTTCTTCACCTGTCTGGAATGGGGGATTTACCAGGTGCGCCGTGCGCCGGTCAGCAGCTCGGTTCCGGTCCGGCGCCACTTGGGCTCCTGGTTCAGCGTGTGGGTGGTGATGCCGCGGAGCGCCCTGATGGCTGCGCCGTAGGGGCGGATGGTGCTGGTTGAGAGCTTGCCGCCGGGAGGCTCGTCCATAAACGGCATGAACTTGTCCGGGAAGCCCGGCATGGTGCAGCCGATGCAGATGCCGCCGACGTTCGGGCACCCGCCGATCCCGTTCATCCAGCCGCGCTTGGGCACGTTGCACTTGACCACAGGGCCCCAGCAGCCAAGCTTTACGATGCACTTGGGGGAGCCGTACTCGGTGGCGAAGTCGCCCTGCTCGTAGTAGCCGGCCCGGTCACAGCCTTCGTGGACCGTTTGTCCGAACAGCCAGGTGGGCCGCAGCGCATCATCGAGCGGGATCATCGGGGCCTGGCCGGTGGCCTGGTACAGCAGGTAGGTCATGGTTTCCGAGAGGTTGTCCGGCTGGATGGGGCAGCCGGGAACGCAGACGATGGGGATGCCGGCCTTGGATTTCCAGTCGTAGCCCAGGTAGTCGGGGACGCCCATGGCACCGGTGGGGTTTCCCGCCATGGCGTGGATGCCGCCGTACGTTGCACACGTGCCCGCAGCGATGATTGCCGTTGCCTTGGGTGCCAGGCGGTCCAGCCACTCACTGGTGGTAATCGGCTGGCCCGTGGTCAGGTCGTTGCCGAACCCGCACCAGTAGCCCCCGGCGTCGTGCAGTTTCTCGTTCGGGATGGAACCTTCCACTACCAGGACGAACGGCTCGAGTTCGCCACGGTCTGCCTTGCGGAACCATTCCAGGAAATCGTCGGCCCCTTCCTGCGGGCCGCATTCGAAGTCGATCAGGGGCCAGTGCATGGCGATGCGGGGCAGGCCGGGCAGGGCGCCGAGGGCGATTTCCTCCACGCTGGGCTGGGTGGCCGCCGTCAGGGCGACGGAATCGCCGTCGCAGCTCAGCCCTGCGTTGATCCAGAGCACGTGAATCAGGGTTTCTTCGGCCTTGAGGGAAGTCTCAGTAGGCATCGTTGCCTCTTTCCGCGGCCCGCGAGGGGGCTCAGTGTGCGTCTGTCAGGGTCTCTTCCAAGGGCCCTGCATGAGACCCCAGGCGGGTCTCTGTCCGGGAGGGACGGCCGTCCAGCCAGTCGTACCAGGCGGCAATGCCGTCGCCGGTAGTGGCCGAGAGGACCAGGAATTCTGCGTGGGCGTTCAGGTGACGGATGCGGCGGACGCATTCGTCGATGTCGAACTCGACGTAGGGAAGCAGGTCTGACTTGTTGATGATCACCAGGTCAGCTGCGATAAACATGTGCGGGTATTTCTGCGGCTTGTCATCACCTTCCGTCACTGAGACAACTACTACTTTGGCGGCTTCGCCCAGGTCGAAGAGGGCGGGGCAGACGAGGTTGCCCACGTTCTCGATGAACACGGTGGAACCCATCGCGGGATCGAGCGCGTCGAGTCCGCGGCGGAGCATGTCGGCGTCCAGGTGGCAGCCCGCTCCGGTGTTGATCTGCACAACGGGCCGGCCGGCCGCACGGATACGCTCGGCATCGAGGGACGTTTCCTGGTCCCCTTCAATGACCCCGGCCTGCAGCCTGTCTCCCAGTTCCATGAGCGTCCGCACCAGGAGCGTTGTCTTGCCGGCGCCCGGGGAGCTCATCATGTTCAGCGCCCGCACCTTCCGTCCCGCGAGCCAACCGCGGTTCCGTTCCGCGAGGAGGTCATTTTTGGCCAGCAGGTTCTGTTCCAGGGAGATGAGCTCCGGGGCGTGGGTATGGCTGTGCGCGTGCTCGTGCGTGTGGTCGGCGTCGTGCGCGTGGTCGTGTCCGTCCTCGTGCGGGTGGGAGTGCCCGTGGTCGTGCGTGTGCGGGTGATCATGTGACTCCGAACCGGGGACATCCAGGGCGTAAACCCGGGGTGTGGCGTCCTCGCCGCAGCCGCATGTTGCGCACATGGCCTATGCCACCTCCACCGACACGAGCTGGAGCTCGCGTCCGGTCACCACGTGGACGTCGGCGCTGCCGCACGGACAGAGGAGGAACTTGTCAGTCAGGGCGAAGTCGCTGCCGCAGGTGCGGCACAGGCCCAGGCCCTGGGGCTCATCGATCCGCAGCCTCGCCCCTGCCAGAGGGGTTCCCGCCGAGGCTACATCAAAACAGAAACGGAGGGCATCCGGAAGCACACCTGACAGCGGCCCGATCCGAAGATTGACGCCGGTCACCGCCCGGCTGCCTGTCTTGTCCAGAACCGCGTCTATGAGGCTTTGTACGATCGAGAGTTCATGCATCGGCTGTGCCTCCCTCCTGTCAAGATAGGCTCGTCCCGGTCAGAACGCAACCCAATTATTTGACAGCTGCACGCACATCGAGTATGGGCGTATAGTCGTGTCATTGTTCTGCAATGACGCGGAAGCCGGAGGCTGGGAAGTGAAGCAACCGGAAGCTGAAAACAGCACGCAGCCCAGGGCCCGGACGGGTGGGTCCGCCGTCGCGTTGACCAAGCGGGAACGGTCCTCGATCGCTGGAATGGCTGCTGTGGTGCTGCTGCTGCACGCGGTGGGCTGGGGTGTGCTTCTGCTTGTCGTCGCACCGGAAAACCTTCCGGCGGGCTCGTTCGGAGTGTTTGGTGTTGGCCTCGGCGTTGCTGCCTACACGTTGGGTCTGCGCCACGCGTTCGACGCCGACCACATCGCGGCCATCGACAACACCACACGGAAACTCGCGGGCGGTGAACCCGCAGGCGCCGCGCCGCTGCTGGGGAGCACTCCCCGCGCCGCGGGGCACTCCGTGGCCGGGCACAGGCCCATGACAGTGGGCTTCTGGTTCTCCCTGGGCCACTCGAGCATCGTCTTCGGCCTGTGTGCTGTGCTGGCCGCCGGAATCCGGACCGCATCGGCTGGGGGTGGCGTGGTTTCGGGCGAAACCGAGGCAGGCCTGCATACTCTCGGAACGGCTATATCGGGTGTTTTCCTGTACATTATCGGCATCCTGAACCTGGTGATCCTCTTGGAGGTCCTCCGCTCGGCACGGCGGCTGCGGTCCAACCGGCACGTGGACGCCGGACTGGAGATTCTGCCGGCCGCCGGTGGCCTGATGGCACGGCTGTTCGGCCGGGTCACGCGCCTCATCACCAGGCCGTGGCAGATGTACGGCGTGGGACTGCTGTTCGGACTGGGCTTCGACACCGCCACGGAGGTAAGCCTGCTGATCCTGGCAGCCGGAGCCGCTGCCTCGACACTGCCGTGGTATGCGATCCTCACGCTTCCGGTCCTCTTCGCGGCGGGTATGAGCCTGCTGGACTCGCTCGATGGCTGCCTCATGACCTTCGCCTACAGGTGGGCGCTTTCCAGGCCCGTCCGCCGTATCTACTTCAACGTGGTGGTGACCGGGCTGTCCGTGGCTGTTGCGCTGGGCATCGGTTCCGTGCAGCTCATTTCCCTCCTGGTGGACAGTGCCGGGATCCGGTCCGGGCCGCTGGCAGTGATCGGCGGGCTCGACCTCGCAGCCGTCGGCTACACCACCGTTGCCCTGTTCATCTTCACGTGGCTGGTTGCACTGGGCGTGTGGCGTTTCGGGCACATCGAGGAGCGCTGGTCGCTGCCCGTTCCGAAGGGCGGCCCCGAACAGCGCGGCTAGCCGGACCAGGAGGCGGCCGGGATAGGGTGGAGGGCATGCCTTCGTTCCAGACCCGCTTGAAGATCACCGGCCTGAAGCCCGGCAATCCGCCTGAAGCCGTGATGGCCGCCGCGGTGGAGGCTCTGGAGACCCGCCATCACGTTGAGGCCAACCAGATAGAACTGGCCGGCGGTGTGCCGCAACTGAACCTCCGGTTCCTGGTGGAGGCCACCGAATACAACGGCGAGAACCGGCAGGCGCGGGAATCGGCAGCGATGATGCGCGACGCCGTCGAACGCGTTGCGCTGACCGGCTCACTGACTGTGCTGCGACGCAATCGCGGGCGCTGGGCACCTGTGTAGCCCGCACGTCCCGGCGCCAAATGGCGGCCCTCAGTCGCCGGGCGCCGGCTCATCCACGGGGGAACGGGTGCCGCGCCGGCGGGTGACAATGACACCGACGACGGCGCCGATCACCAGGCCCACCCCGACTCCGATCAGGGAGCTGGCCCAGAACGGCAGTTTGGTGGCTGAGCCCGTGAAGTAGCCGAGGCCCACCAGCCAGCAGGCCCAGAGCACCGCCCCGAGCCCGGCGCAGAGGCTGAAACCGCGGACCGAGACATCGGCAATTCCGGCTGCCGCGGAGGTTGCCAGCCGGCCGCCGGGGATGAAACGGGCGCCGATAATGGCTCCGTACGTGGATGAGCGGCCCGCCCTGGCGATGGCTTCATGGATGCCGTGGTGGACCTTCCTGCCCCAGCGCCAACGGTCGAGCACGTGGCTGAGCCGGCGCTTGAAGAGCTGGAACACCACCATGTCGCCGAGCCAGGAGGCCACCGCAGCCAGGGCCGCCACGAGGAAAACGTTGGCCCGGCCGTCCGCCGAGAGGGCACCGCCGGTGATCACCACCATCTCGGAGGGGATGGGCGGGAAGATGGCGTCGCCGAGCACCACGGGCATGATCCAGAAGTAGATCGCCGCGCCCCAGCTATCGGCATTGCCAAAGTCCATGGCCACAAAGTACCGCACTTTCGTTCGGCGGAGAGGCTGTCAGTACACGGCCGGGTGGAATGCCGGCACCAGCCGCGACCGCGGGCGGCAGGCAGGGGGCCGACCGGGGCCAGGATGCCCATTTATCCGGGATTCAACACGTGGGAAACTGGCCGCATGCGGATCAGCATCCTCCAGGCCGACATCACCACCCGCGAGGTCGACGCGATCGTCAACGCGGCCAATTCGTCGCTGCTGGGCGGCGGAGGGGTGGACGGCGCCATCCACCGGGCAGCCGGGCCGGAACTTGTGGCTGCCTGCCGCGAACTCCGCGAGGCGAGGCTGCCGCACGGTCTCGCCGTGGGTGCCGCCGTCGCCACTGCCGGGTTCCGGCTCCCGGCCCGCTGGGTCATCCACACTGTGGGGCCCAACCGGCGCGCGGGGCAGACAAACCGGGCGTTGCTGGTCTCCTGTTTCAGCGAAAGCCTGCGGCTGGCGGATTCGCTGCGTGCTGCTTCCATCGCATTTCCTGCCGTGGGCGGCGGCGTGTACGGCTGGGCGGGGCGGCAGGTGGCTGAGGCAGCGCACGACGCCGTTACCGGGTTTGGTGCCTCCCATCCGGAGAGTGCACTCGAGGTGGTGGAGTTCGTCCTGTTCAGCGCCGAGATGGAGGACTCGTTCAGCGCGGTGTTTGAACAGCCTCGCTGAGTCCGAGGGTGCTGCGGTATTCCACGGGCTGCTTGCTGATGGGGTCCACGAACCGGATGCCGCGGGCAAGGAGTTGCAGCGGTTTGGTGTAGTCGTCCGGTGCCTTGTCCAACAGGTCCGGGTAGAACGCGTCGTTCACGATGCCCAGGCCCAACGACGCCATGTGGACCCGCAGCTGGTGCGTTTTCCCGGAATGCGGCTCGAGGCGGTAGCGCGCAAGGCGCCGGATGCCATGGTTGCCGGCGCCGGCGGTGACGGGCGTGCGCGGGGAGGTGCCGGCGTCGAACGTTTCCAGCCGCTCGATGCGGGTCTCCGCGTTCGGTTCGCCGTCGATCACTTCGGCCAACAGGTAGCTGCGGGATTTGGTCATCCTGTTGCGTACCACCACGGGGAAGTCGATGGCCGGGTAGCCGGCCGCCGGCTCCGCCGCGGAGATGCATTCGTATTCCTTCTGCACCTGGCGCTTCTCGAACAGCACCTGGTAGCGGCCGCGGGTTTCGGGGTTCGTGGACAGAAGCAGCACGCCGGCGGTCATGCGGTCCAGGCGGTGCATGGGAATGAGGTCCGGCAGGTTCAGCTGGTTCCGCAGCCGGACCAGCGCCGATTCCTGGATGTAGGTTCCACCGGGGGTGGTGGGCAGGAAGTGCGGTTTGTCCACCACCAGGAGGTGCTCGTCCTGGTGCAGGATGCGGATGTCCACCGGGATGCGGGTCTCCGGCGGAAGCGTGCGGTAGTACCAGATGAAGGTGTGGTCATCGAGCTTCGTGGCCCGGTCGAGGGGGACGCCGCCCTCGCCCACGATCTCGCCGGCGTCGAACCTGTCCTCGATCCCCTGCGGATCTATGTGGCCCCAGCGGTGCATCATGTAGTCCATTGCGGTGTCCCACGGCCCCTCATCCGGGAGGCGCAGGCGGGTGGCATTGACGCCGTCGCGCACGGGGAGGGGGGATTGCATCACCGGTCCATTCTACTTTGCCTCGCGGGAGCGGGGTCCGAGCCACCACAACCGACGGATAAAAAGTTCTTGACAAGAAAACTTGTCGGTTGGCAGGATGGATGCATGTTGGATATCGAAGTGATCGAGGACCCGGCCGCGGCGGAAGCGTCGCTGGACCCGATCCGCACCCGCATCCTCCGGGAGCTGTCGGAACCGGGATCGGCCACCCAGCTTGCCGCCAAGGTTGGCCTGGCACGGCAGAAAGTCAACTACCACCTGAAAGCCCTTGAGCGGCACGGGCTGGTGGAGCTGGTGGAGGAGCGGCGCAAAGGCAACGTCACCGAGCGCGTCCTCCAGGCGACGGCGGCCTCCTACCTGATCTCGCCGGCGGCCCTCGCCTCGGTGGCGCCGGACCCGCACCGGTTTTCTGACCGTTTTTCGGCCTTCTGGCTCCTGGCGCTGGCCGGCCGGATGGTGCAGGAAATGGGCAAACTGATTGCCGGCGCGGCGGCGGCCCGGCAGAAGCTGGCCACCTTCGCCATCGACGGCGAGATCACCTTCCGTACAGCCGCGGACAGGGCCGCGTTTGCCGAGGAACTGGGCGTCGCGGTGACCCGGCTGGTGGACAAATATCACGACGGCGGTGCGCCGAGTGCGGGCGGGGAACGCACCCAAACCAGCGGCACCCCGGCGGGCGGCGGGCGGAAGCACCGCCTCGTCGTCGCGCTTCACCCCGCACTGAAGACCCCTACCAAAACCACCTCAGCGAAGGAGCAGGACAATGACTGACAAGCGTGAATTCGAGATCGTCTACGACACTGAGCTGCCGGGCACTCCGGAGCGCGTCTGGGAGGCTGTGACCACGGGTACGCCGGCATGGATGTTTCCCACGGACCAGTGGCCGGACGTCAAAACGGTGCAGGAATACCCTACGCACCTGGTCTCGCGGATGGATGGCCCGGACGGCTGGTTCAACCAGCTCGAGCATGTCCTTGAGCCGCTGGACGGCGGCCGCGCCAAGCTCCATTACGTGCACAGCGGCATCTTCGCGGACAACTGGGACGAGCAGTACGACGGCGCCAGCAAGCATACCGAGTTCTATCTCCATACCCTTGGGCAGTATCTGGCGCACTTCGACGGCCGGCCTGTGGTGTTCACGGACATCCAGGGGCCCGCGGCCTCGCAGGCGCCGGACGGATTCGACCGGCTGAAGAAGGCCCTCGGCGTGGACTCCGCTGCGCAGGGTTCCACAGTGGACCTGGAGGTCGACGGCGTCGGGAGGCTCTCCGGGGAAGTGGACTTCGCCAACGAGCACTTCCTGGGGCTCCGGACCGCCGACGCGATGTACCGGTTCTTCGGCCGCAACGCCTTCGGTGCCCCGGTGGGCATGACGGTGCACGATTTCAGCGGCAGCGGCGACCCGGCGGCAACCGCCGAGGCGTGGGGCAGGTTCCTGGCAAAGGTCTACTGAGGACCCGCAAAGTACTTTTCGACCCGCGCATTACCTGGCGCGCCCCATCTTTGGGGTGCGCGTATCTGGGGTGCGCGTATCTGGGGGGGTGTGCCGGGTAAATTGCGCGTCGCTGGCCAATTAGAGCGTCGGGCGATGGGTGGAACGGGGGGCTTTAGCGTCGAGGTCCTTCGAATCGGGTATGACAAAGGTGAAATCAGGTATGACAGTGCGACATTTAGAGTACTTTCTACGCATGTAGATCCCGGGTGATTCTTCTAAGGTCATTGAACGAGATGACAGTCCGATCGGCCGGGCCCAGGCGCGAGGTTTAAGAGTCAGACCCCGGCCCGTTCCCTCAGCGGCTGAACCGTCTCTGGCCTGCAAGGACACCTGCAGGCGCGGTTCACTCGCGAGGATGAGAATGGCGAACCTAGCAGCCTCAGGCAACCGGCCGAGCGCCGGTTTTCTTCGATACCACCGGAATGCGCTGCCAGGTAATCCTGACTCTGCTGGCAGCGGCGCTGATGCTACGTCCAGGAGGCAGCAGTGACGCAAACTGTAGCCAATTCTGCCTCGGTGCCGGAATTCAATGCAGACTCCGTCCGCGTCGGGATCAGCAACGGCATGAAGCCCTCATCCGAAAAGAGCTTCTTTAATTTCGCCACCGTCGCACCCATGAGCCGGGCGGCTTATGAAGCCGCCCGCACTTTCATGGACGACTTTTATCAGTACGGGCCGCCGGAAGTGCTCTACCGTTACGACTCGCTGGCGGACAACATGGCCGCCGAAGCGGCCCGGCTCATCAATTGCGCGCCTGCGGAAATCACCTACCTGAAGAATACGACCGAGGGCATAATTATCGCGAGCGAGGCGCTTCCGCTGGGGTGCGGAGACGAGGTGCTGGTGCTGGGAAATGAATATCCGGCCAACCTGCTGCCCTGGTTACGTAAGCGTCATGACGGTGTGACGGTCAAGGTGATAACGGGCAGTGACAATGAGGCCGCGTTCCGGCGTTTGCTTGAGAGCATCAGCCCGCAGACCAGGGCAATCAGTATGTCCTCAGCCCAACGCTACGACGGATTTATGCCGAACCTGGCCCTGCTTTCCGAACGGTGCCGTGACCAGGGCATCTTCCTGGTGATCGACGCAGTGCAGCATATAGGGGCACGCGCGATCGATGTGGCGAAGACACCGGTGGACATACTCGTGTGTGGTGGCCAGAAATATCTGCGTGCCGGTTTGGGCATTGGCTTCATGTACGTCAGCCAGAACGTCCTGCCCGCCCTGCGTGACAGCAGGGTCGGCATCCGAAGCATGGAGCACTTCGACGAGAACTCCTATGTCCTGAGAAATACGGCTGCCCGCTTCCAGGATGGAACCCAGAACATGGCGGGGTTGGCGGCGCTGAACGCATCGCTCCGTGAAATCAATGCCATTGGCATGGACGCCATCGAACAGAAGAACCTTGCGATCCTCCAAGGGATCAAAGCTATTCTGCGGGAATACAAGATCGATTTTATCGATCACGGTATGTGCCAGAGCAACATCGTGTCTTTGCGCACCGCTGATCCATCGGCTCTGGCCAACTTTTTGATGGAGCGCGGCGTCTATATCAAAGCTATCCAGGACGTGACCCGGGTTTCATTCATCCATGAGTCCAAACTGGAGGACGTCGAAGTCATGGCCCGGCATCTGCATGAATTTCTCCACGCGGGCAGGAACTGCATTCGCTCAGGCAGCCTGGGAAAGCCGGAAACGGCGGAACGACGGACCGGGATGAAAAGGCCTAAGCTTTCTTCTCCGCTGCCAACCACTTGACCTCGGGCAGGATGATGGAGGGATCGATGTCGTCCTTGTAGCGACTGGCAAACTCCAGCATGTTGGCCATTTCTTCCCGAAGCCGGGCGTCCTTGTTGCTGTCCACAGCCTTGATGGCTTCATGGACTTCAACCTGGGGATCCAACTTGCCGGTCGGTTCCTCACGGGGGTTCGTGAGGTAATTGATCTTCGTCGAGGGACTGATATCTGCGAGCCTTTCGGCGATTTCGCTGATGCTCAAACGGTGGGTGTAATTGTGGACAACCATATGTTCACCGGGCGTCACGTCGAGGTCTGCAAACTTGAGGAAGTTTACGGCAGTATCCGTGAGGCTGATTAAGCCTGTCTTCTGGGTGCCGTCACCATAGACCGTCAGTGGGTGGCCAATGACCATCTGGCAGATGAATCGGTTGATGACCGTGCCGAAGACAGCATCGTAATTAAAACGGGCCGCAAGGCCCTCACGCTCCGTCCAATGGTTTTCCGGGATCGTCGCGCCAAAGATGGTGGCCTGCTGGACGGTAATGACTTTCAGTCCCCACATTTTGGAACAGAGGTCATCGATCAGGAAATCGGTGATTTTTGACTGATGGTAGAAGTCGGTAGCCTGCATGGGGAGGAAGCTCTGCAGGACTTTGTGCTGCTGGCCGTCCAGCTCAAAGGTGAAGTCGTTCTTTCCCAGCGGGACATAGTCGGTGTCCGTAGCCATATAGCAGCCGCCGGAGCCCACCTTAATGTATTTCGTAGCGTTGCTGAGGTGGGCGATGGCCCACAGCACGTTGAGGTGGGCGGCAACATTATTCGAGAATGTGGCCGCCGCGTTCTTGGCGCTGCTCATGGAGAACGGCGCGGACGGCTGTTGGGCCGCATTAATGACGACAGCCGGCCGATACTTGGCAATGATGTGCTCAACAGCTTCGGGGTCCAGGAGTTCCACTTTTTCAAAGGACAGGTTGCGTTTTCCGAAGATCCGCTCATATTCGGCGATTCGACGCTGAGGGCTTTCCAATGGAACCAGGACCTTGGCCCCTGCCTCTTTTTCCCAACGGCGCTTGACAAAGTTATCCACCAGGACCACCTGCCGGTCGGTGCGATGGGCCATTGCCAGACCCAGGGTCCAGCCCAAATATCCGTCGCCGCCGAGGATCATGACGGTATTGTCAACTGACTGATTCATAGTCCCATTCCAGCCCTGGTATGAATTTCTGAACTTTTGAAAATGTCCGGCAGGTTTATAATTCCTGAATCTAGAACAAGGCCCGGTAAACGTCAATGGCGCCCCCGCACTTCGGAAGGTAGGGCTAAACGCCGATCGAACGGAATCAAACGCGATCAGCTGTGAACTCCCGGAAACGGGCGTGTCCGGCCGTGTCTGTGGCTGCTGGCGGAGCCGCCGACGTTGGGGATCAGGCGATGGCCACGTCCGGAGCGTGCTTTAGGGTCCGGCGGAGTTGCGGGGCGGCATCCAGCCTGTCCTGGGCGGCCCGCAGGGCCAGAACCGCCGTCGAGAGTTGGGCCGGCGGCAGGGTAAACGGCACCCGCATGTACTGCTCAAAGGCCCCGCCGGCGCCGAAGCGCGGCCCTGCGGCCAGACGGATGCCGAACTCGGGCGCGATGACGGTCAGCGCGGTGCTCGAGGCTGTGGGCAGCCGGCACCACACCGCGAGGCCACCGGCCGGCCGCTCCGGCTGCCAGCCCGGCAGATGTTCGGCCAGCAGGTCCAGCAGGAAGGCCCGGTTCTCGCGCAGTAGGGCGAGCCGGGCCCCGAGTGGCTGGTCGAAGGAGCGGACCAACCCCGTCGCCGCCAGCTGTTCGACGGCGGCCCCGCCCAGATCCATGGTGGTCCGGGTGGCGATGAAGCGGCCAAGCAGTCCCTCCTCGGCGCGGATCCACCCGGTCCGCAGCCCGGCCCAGTGCGATTTGCTGAGTGATCCGATGGATACCACGGCGGGACTGAACGCTGCCAGCGGCGAGGTGGTCCCGCCGTCGAGGTTTAACGCCCGCAGGGTCTCATCCACCACCAGCACTGTCCCGGCCGCCGCGGCCGCGCGCGCCAGGCGGCGACGCTGGAGATCGGACATCAGCCGGCCCGTGGGATTGTGGAAGTCCGGCACCAGGTAGGCCATGGCGGGACGTTGTTCCTGAAGGGTGGTCTCCAGCAGGTCCATGTCCCAGCCCGGGCCCGCATCCGCAACCCCAACCGTTGCCGGCGGCAGCGGAACGGGAACCACCCGGGAGCCGGAGGCGCGGATGGCATCGAGTGCGTTGGGGTAGGTGGGGTGGTCCACCAGGACTTTGTGGTTCCGGCCGGCTATGGTCTGCAACACAATGTTCAGTGCATGCTGCGCGCCCGAGGTGACCAGGATCTGCCCGGCGGTGGTGGGCACGCCGGCAGCCGTATACCGCTCGGCAATGGCCTCCCGGAGCGGCGGGAAACCTAGGGCGTCGTAGCCGAAGCCGGGCAACAGCGCGGGCAGATTCTTCAGGGCATCCGCGAAGGCCCGGTGCACCACCTCCCCGGTGGCCGGGAGCGAGGCGTGCGCCAGGTCCAGGATCCCGTCCGGGACAGCAACCCCCGGTGAGCTGACGGGCACGGTCCGGTGCGGGATGCCGGTCCGCCCGCGGCTGCCCTGGCCCGCGCTGAGGAACCCTTGCTCCCGCAGTCCGGCATAGGCGGCCGTCACGGTGGTGCGGCTCACGCCCAGGGCCTGGGCCAGTGCGCGCTCGCTGGGCAGCGCGGCGTCGAGCGGGATGCGGCCGTCCATGATCAAAAGACGGACGACGTCGGCAAGTTCCCGGTAGGCGGGCCCCGCGCGGGTGTTCCAGGGTCCCAGCAGCCGGACGAGTGCGGAGGCGTTCAGGGACGTCGACATCAGTCCAGTATTGCAAACTGGCTATGGAAAACAAGGCCAGTTCTCCCGCAGTATGGGGTTCATGATGATCCGCAGAATCACCCAGCTCCTGATCGGCCTCGCGATGTACGGGATTTCACTGGCGATGTTCATCCGGGCCGGGCTCGGACTGGACCCGTGGGACGTGTTCCATCAGGGCCTGGCGGGGTTGAGCGGCTTCAGCATCGGAACAGTAGTGGTGGCAGTGAGCTTCCTGGTGCTGCTGCTGTGGATCCCGTTGCGCCAGAAGCCCGGCTTTGGCACGCTGGCGAACGCCGTCCTGGTAGGGGTCTTCGCCGACATCGGGCTGGCACTGATCCCCGCGTTCTCGCACCTGGGCGGCCAGATCGGCATGCTCGCCGGGGCGGTGGTGCTCAACGGCATCGCCTCCGCCTGCTACATCGGCGCGCGCCTCGGTCCCGGCGCCCGCGATGGCCTGATGACCGGCCTGGCACACCGCACCGGCTGGTCCGTACGGGTGTCCCGGACCCTGATCGAGGTGGTGGTCCTGGGGATCGGCTGGCTGCTGGGCGGATCCGTGGGCGTGGGAACCGTGCTCTATGCCTTGGCCATTGGACCGCTGGTCCAGTTGATGCTGCCTTGGTTTATGGTCCCGGCCGCGGTGAAGGCTCCGGCCATTGAGCCCGAGGCCCTGGACCCTTGCGCCGTCCGGTCCTAACCCGCCTGCGGCGGGTCCGCCAACGGCTGGCATTTCGGGCAGAAGTAGATGTCCCGTTCTTCCTCACCGTTGAGCTTGCCCAGCACGCCCCGGCGAATGGGTGTGCCGCATTTGAGGCAGGGCTGGTGTTCGCGACGGTAGACCCAGTAGCCCGGCCGGCCGGCCATTCGTCCCACGGGCATCCCGTGGGGATTGAGGATCGTGACCCGGCGGCCGGGGCCGAGGTTTGCCTCCAGCAGTTGTTTGGCGTCTGTCATGAGGGTCCGGAGGTCGCCGACGGCGGAAACCGGTGTGGCCGGGTGAACCCCCGAGAGGAAGCAGGCCTCGCAGCGGTAAATGTTGCCGATCCCGGCCAGGTTGCGCTGATCCAGAAGGGCAACGCCGATGGGGACCTCGGGCGCCGCGAGGATCCGCTGTTCTGCTTCGTCCAGGTCCCAGCCCGGGCCGAGCAGATCCGGCCCCAGATAACCCACGATTGTGTCCTCGTCCGCGGTGCGAACCACCTCGACGATCCCTAAAGAAAAGCCGACGGCGTCCGCCGCGGCAGTGCGGAGCACGCACCGTGCCGTGAATCCCGGCTTGCGCCACCGTCCGCCCGGGGGATAGACCTGCCAGGTGCCTTCCATTTTCAGATGGGAATGGATGGTGAGTCTGCGCCCTGATCCCTGATCCCCCGGACCGTCTCCGCCGGGCCCGTCTCCGCCCGGCCCCTGCACACGCATCAGGAGGTGTTTCCCGCGTGGCACCACTTCGGTCACGGTCCAGCCGGCCAGGTTCAGGGTGGCAAACCGGGGTACGCGGAAATCCGACGCGGTAAGTGTCTGCCCGGCCAGGGCCTGGTGCAGCTGGGCGGCGGCGCGCCAGACCGAATCGCCCTCAGGCACGGATCCTCAGCCCCTTAGGCGTGGAATAGGCGCCGGCGGCAGCCAGTGCCCTGGCCACGGCGGTGTCCAGGATGTCGTGGCCGTTGACCTTCTCCATGATCAGCTTGTCCACGGCGCCCCGCGTGACCACACCCGCCAGTGCGGCGCCTGCTGCTGCGAGGATGGCTTCGTCGTCGTTGAAGGCCAGCAGCGTCTTGCCGCCCCGCTCCACGTAGAGGACAAGGGCGCCGTCCACGAGCACCACCAGGGCACCGGCTTTCCGGCCCGGCCGGTGGCCGGTACCGGCTTCCTCGTTAAGGGCGGGCCACGCCAGGGCGGCACCATACGGATTGGCCGGGTCCGTGGCGGCCAGCGCCAGCGCAACGGGCTCCGGTTTCGCCAACTGGCTGTCCTCGGAGTAGGACCGCAGCCTGTCCACGGTGGCCGGGACGGCGAACTGGGCAGCGCCGAGGTGTTCGATGAAGTACCCGCGGCGGCACCGGCCCGCCTCCTCCAGTCTGGCGAGCACTTTGTACATCAGGCCAAAACCGCCCAGGATCTGCTCCGCCATCACCGATCCGCGCGTGACGACGCCGTAACGGTCCAGCAGCAACTCCGCAGTGGCCCGTGCGTGGATGGTGGCATCCAGCTCGGGCAAAGGAAGCGCGGACCACCGTCCTGCAGCCAGCGGCGGCGTGGCCGCCGCACCGCCCACGGAGCCGTACCGGCCGCCGGAGCCCGGCACGCCCAGCCCCGCAGATCCCAGCAGGCCGGTGCCGTGGGAGCGCCCCAGCCTGCTCAGCCGGGGTGCACGCGCCCGGGGTGCCCGTGCGACCTGCCGGTGGGCGGTGTGGCCACCGGCGATGAGCGCGCGGACCGGCGCGAAAGTGTCCCCGGTGATGCGGCCGGCCCAGGCCAGGTCCCACAAAGCGCCAACCACGTCCTGGTCGCTCAGGACGGCGTCCATGCCGCCTGCAACGTCCGTGAGCTGGCGGAAGAAATAGCCACCGCCGTTGTTCCGGAGATGGTCGAGCAGCCGCTGCTGGGCATCCCCCGGCTGGTACTCGATGGCGGGGTTCAGCGTCAGGTCGGCGGAATCGGCCAGGTGCATGCTCACCCAGCCGTCATTGCCGGGGAGCGAGCCGGCACCGGACCAGAGGACCTCGCCGGCGGCCATGAGTTCGTCCAGCATGGCGGGCTGGTAGTTGGAAACCCGGCTGGCCAGCACCAACGGCTCCCATGCCGAAGCGGGAATGGGCACGCCGGACAGCTGGTCGATGGCGGTGACAATCCCGTCCAGTCCGCGCAAGGACGGCTGCCCGCGCCCGGAACCCGGTGTGCGGACGTGCTGCCAGGCGGGAAGGAAACGCCCGTAGGCCGCGGCATCCACCGGTTCCACTTCGGCGCGCAGTGCTGCCAGCGAGCGACGCCGGAGCTTGCGGAGCACATCTGCATCGCACCATTCGCTGCCGGTAGCGGCCGTCTGGTGTTCCGGATGCTGTTCCTGCGGGAGCGGCTTGGACTGCCCTTCGGATTCCAGCGCGGGAGGTTCCGGCGGTGTCACGTGTGGCCGGAACTCGCCCTCCACGACGCGGCCGTCGGCGGCGAGCCGCTTGAGCGCGGTGGCAACTACGGCGACGCCGAGGCCCAGCCGGGCAGCGGCTTCCATCGCCGTGAAGGGCCCGTGCGTGCGGGCATAGCGGGAGACCAGATCGCCGAGCGGGTCAGCGACGGGTTCGATAAAAGCCAGCGGCACACCCATGGGCAGCGGCACACCGATCGCATCCCGGAGCCGGGCTGCATCTTCCACCGCGGCAAACCGCTCATAGCCGCCGATGTTGACCTTGATGGCGCGGTTGGCCCGTTGCAGTACGGCGAGGTGCTCGGCAGCGAGGGCGGTGCCGGCATGGGGGACTTCAACCACCGCGGCGTCCGGCTGGGTTTTGGCCGGCTCCACCAGTGGGGCCGCCTCAGCCACCCCGCTGGTGGCCGGTCCAACTCCAGGGTCCAGCCGGGCGGCGATTTCCTCAGGAGACAGCGGGCCCAGCAGCCGCAGCAGGTCCGCCACACCTTCCATGCCGCGGGCCCGGCGGTCCGGCGCAAGCCGCTGGAGTTCGAGTTCGGTGGCGTCGATGACTTTCGCGTCGAGCAACTCACGCAGTTCCACCCGCCCGAGTAGTTCATTCAGGAGGGTCGAGTCCAGTGCCAGGGCTGCCGCGCGGCGTTCGGCCAGCGGCGAGTCGCCTTCATACAGGAACTGGGCCACATACCCGAACAGCAAGGACTTGGCGAACGGCGACGGCTGTTGGGTGGTGGTCTCGACGATCCTCAATTCGCGGCGCTCCACCGAGGCGGCGATGTCCTTCAGCGCCGGGAGGTCGTATACGTCCTGAAGACACTCGCGAACAGTTTCCAGCACGATGGGGAACGTGGGGTATTTCCGCGCGACGTCCAGCAGCTGCGCCGAGCGCTGCCGCTGCTGCCACAACGGCTGGCGCTTGCCCGGCGTCTGGCGGGGCAACAACAGGGCACGCGCCGCGCACTCCCGGAATCTGGAGGCAAACAGGGCGCTGCCTCCTACTTCCGCGGTGACAATCTGCTCAAGTTCCTCGGGATCGAAGAGGAACAGCTCCGCCCCGGGCGGTTCGTCCTCCATCATGGGAACGCGCAGCACGATGCCGTCATCCGCGGCCATCGCGGAGCCGTCCAGGCCGTACCGCTGGTGGAGCCGCTGCCCGACGGCGAGCGCCCACGGCGCGTGCACGGGCATGCCGAACGGGCTGTGGAGAATGACCCGCCAGTCACCCAGTTCGTCGTGGAACCGTTCCACCACCAGCGTGGTGTCGCTGGGGACCACCTCGGTGGCCAGCTTCTGCTCACTCAAGTATTGGATGAGGTTGTTCGCGGCGAACGTATCCAGCCCGCTGGCCGTACAGCGTTCGGTGGCAGGGCCGACGTCGGACGCGGAGAGCTCGCGGACAAACGCGCCCAGGGCGCGGCCCAGGTCCACCGGCCTGCCCAGCGAGTCGCCCTTCCAAAACGGGAGCTTGCCCGGCTGCCCGAAGGCGGGGGAGACCAGGACGCGGTCGTGGGTGATGTCCTCGATCTTCCAGCTCGTGGCACCGAGGGCAAAAATGTCACCCACCCGGGACTCGTAGACCATCTCTTCGTCCAGTTCGCCCACCCGGCGCCCGCCCTTGGCCGGCGAGGGAGTGGACGCCTTGCCGTCACCGGAGGGAGAGACTGAGCCTTCAACCTCGGTGCCGATGATGTAGACGCCGAACAGCCCCCGGTCCGGGATGGTCCCGCCGGAGGTGACGGCCAGACGCTGGGCGCCGGGCCGGCCTTCGATGGTGCCCGCGTTGCGGTCCCAGATGATCCGCGGCCGCAGTTCGGCGAATTCATCGGAGGGGTAGCGGCCGGCCAGGAGATCAAGGGTTGCCTCGAACGCAGAACGGGGGAGGGACGCGAAGGGAGCTGACCGCCGGACCGTGGCGAACCATTCCTCCACGTCAATGCTGCCCAGGGCGGTGGCGGCCACGGTCTGCTGCGCCAGGATATCCAGGGGGTTTGCGGGGACAAAGAGCCGCTCGATCTTTCCCTCGAGCATCCGCTCCACGGTGATGGCGGTGTGGACCAGGTCCGCGCGGTGTTTGGGAAAGAGCACACCCTGGGAGATTTCGCCCACCTGGTGGCCGGCCCGGCCCACGCGCTGCAGCCCGCTGGCCACCGACGGCGGGGACTCCACCTGCACCACCAGGTCCACGGCGCCCATGTCGATGCCCAGCTCCAGGGAGGAAGTGGCCACAACGCAGCGTAGGCGGCCCGACTTCAGGTCGTCCTCGATGATGGCCCGCTGATCCTTCGAAACTGACCCGTGGTGTGCGCGGGCCAGCAAGGGATCCGCCCCTGCAGTGCTGCCGGCCTGCGCCATCATGTGGGCCGGCGTGACGGTGGACGCGGGGACAGCCGGCAGGCCGGGCCCGGCCTCACCGGCACCCGCCGAATCCCACCCGCCGCCGGCCGTCACGAGCTGGCGTTCGGCATAGATCTCGTTGAGCCTGGCAGTAAGCCGCTCCGCAAGGCGGCGGGAATTGGCAAACACGATGGTGGACTGGTTGGCCAGTACCAGGTCAACGATTTTTTCCTCAACATGCGGCCAGATCGAGGCCTGCGGCTGCAGCCCCGAAGCCGGCCCGGAATCGAAGGCACCGGCCGCGCCCTGAAGGTCTGACATGTCCTCCACCGGCACGGACACTGTCAGGTCCCAGGTCTTTCGCGACGGCGGCGCTACGATTTCCACCGGCGCGGAGCCGGCCAGGAACTGGGCCACGAGCTCCCGCGGTTCCACTGTTGCGGACAGGCCAATCCGCTGGGCGGGTTTGGGCAGCAGGGCGTCGAGCCGTTCCAGGGACACCGCCAGGTGGGCTCCCCGCTTGGTGCCCGCCACGGCGTGAACCTCGTCGACGATGATGGTGTCCACCTCGGTGAGGGTCTCCCTTGCCTTGGACGTAAGCATCAGGAACAGCGATTCCGGCGTGGTGATGAGGATGTCCGGCGGGTTGCTGAGTAGCGAGCGGCGGTCAGCGGTGGTGGTGTCGCCGGACCTGACCCCCACGGTGATGAGCGGGGCAGGCAGCGCAAGCCGCTTGGCCGTCTGGGTGATCCCGATCAGCGGCGCGCGCAGGTTCCGCTCCACGTCCACGCCGAGGGCCTTCAACGGTGAGATGTACAGGACCCGGGTCTTGCGCTTTGGTGCCCGCTGCCGCTTTCCTTTGCCCTGCACGCCTTCGAGCCCCGGCAGCTCAACGGCGGGAGCGGGAGCCGAAACGAGCAGCCGGTCCAAGGCCCAGAGGAACGCGGCGAGGGTCTTCCCCGAACCGGTGGGCGCCACCACCAGGGCATGGGAGCCGGACGAGATGGCGTTCCAGGCTCCGTCCTGGGCAGGCGTTGGCTCAGAAAAAGCGCCTAGGAACCAATCCCGGGTGGGCCTGCTGAACCGGCCCATGGAGGTGCCGGCATAGGCGTCCGGGGCCGCTGCCGGCGGCTGCTGATCCTGCATTCCTCCATCATGCCTTACCCCACCGACAGGATTGCCGGGGCCGTCCACAGAGGCAATCAACCCTTCCCCGCCGGCGGAAGATTCCGGGTGGCCGGGCCTTCGAGGAGCTGCCCGTCGCTGCTGAAACGGGAGCCGTGCAGCGGGCAGTCCCAGGACTGTTCGCTGTCATTCCAGCGCACAATTCCGCCGAGGTGGGTGCAAACGGCAGACAGCCGGCACGTGGTTCCCCCGGCTGTGGAGACTGCCACCGGACGGGCGCCGTCGCGGTATACCTTCCCGGCGCCGTCGGGCGGTGCCGCTCCTTCAGGGCGCATGCTGTCCGCGGCCAGTTTCCCCCAGTCGGAAGCCAGGGTGGCCGCCACCTTGGCGTTGAGGGCCACCGCGGAGTAGGCCCCGGCCGGTGAGGTGATGCGGTGATGGATGGTGTCAGCCCAAGGAATTTTGCCGCCCAGGATCTCGGCCGTGATGCCGAGGGCAACCGCCACCGAATTGGTCATGCCCCACTTGTTATAGCCGGTGCCGAAAAGGATCCTTCCCCGTCCCCGCGGCAGCTTGCCAAAGAACGGCATGAGGTTGGTGGCCTGGTAGTCCTGGGCCGACCAGGTGTGGGTGGCCGCGGCGCCGGGGAAATGTGTGCCGCCCCATTCGAGCAGGCCTGAAAGGTGGGACTTTTCGGACGCCGTCCGCCCCACGGGATGGCCGTGGCCGCCCACCAGCAGCAGACTGCGCCCGGAGGATTCGTAGTCCCGGATCGAGTGCGTCGGCTCCTCCGCGGAGAGGTACATCCCCGGCGGCGGCGTCAGCCCGGGAGGCAGCTCAAGCGCGGCGGCGTAGGAGCGCAGCGGCTTGAGTTTAGCGAAGTAGAGTCCCCGGTCCAGTACCGGGATGCCGGTGGCCAGGACAACATGCTCAGCCGTGACGTTGCCCTGCTCCGTCTGTACCGTCACCGGTCCGTGCCCGGTGACATCCCGCAGCCGGACCCCGGCAGCCACCAGGCCGCCGTGGGCGCGGACGTCCAGCACCAGGGCCTCCACAACGTCCATCGGATTGATCTGGGCCTGATCGGTCAGCTTCAGGGCGCCCTGGATGGGGAAGGGAAGGCCGGCGTCGAGCACGTACTCCACGTCCAGGCCCGCAGTTGTTGCGGCGATGAGTTCCTCGCGGAGCCGCTCGGCCCCTTCCCCGGTGGTGGCGTACGTGTACGCGTCCCGGCGCTGGTAGGGGAGGGCGTTTTCGTCGAGGTAGCGCAGCAGCCACGCCTGCCCCTCGCGGTTGGCATCAACGTACGCCTGGACCTGCTTTTCCGAATACTGCCGTGCCAGGGAGCCCAGGACGGTTCCCTGCAGGAGGCTGACCTTCGCCGTGCTGTTCCCTGTTGTCACAGCACCCGGGGACCGGGCTTCCAGGACCAGGACCCGTTGCCCGGACCGGGCAAGCAACAAGGCGGTGGTCAGGCCCGTCAGCCCGGCGCCGGCCACGACCGTGTCATACCTGGCGCCGGGCTGGAAGGGATCGGAACTGAAGGTCTTGTCGCGGTCCAACCAGAGGGACTTCATGAAAGCTAAGTGTACTTATTACCTGCCGTTACGCCCATAGGCCGCACGCAGCCGGACGCAGCCTTACGCCTCTGGAAGGCTCGCCGCTCGGAAGGTTACGCCGCCTGGAACGCTCCGATAGTCAGCAGTTCAATACCTGCATTGCCGCAGGCCTGCGTGGGCTGGGGCAGGAAGAGGGATGCGGTGTCCTCCGGCGGATAGATCCGGTACCCGGCCGCGGGCGTCAGGGCACAGTCCGTGTAGTTCTCTGCGTGCGTGTACCGGAGGACGGCCTTGCCGCCCTGGCCGGGAGCCAGCAGAACCTCGGCAACAGGGGTGGACTCGTCGCGCTTGGCCGGGGCGCCGATGGGTGCGCCGTTGGCATCCGCGGTGAGGGAAACGCCCGGGTAACCCTTCAGGAGGCAGGGTTCGCTGCCGGTGTTGGTCAGCGTGAGGGTCATGTAGACGCTGCCGGCAGCTCCGCCGCCGGTGGCATCGGTGGCGGCGGACAGGGTGGCTGCCTTGCAGCGGGAGGGCCCGGTGGGGCCGGTTGTGGCCAACGACGTCGGCGCCTGGGATGCGCTCGGAGCCGCCGAGGTGGGGGCGGGCTTGGCCGACTCGGTGCCGGGTGCCGTGGTTCCCTGCGACTGCGGCTGCGCCTGGCCAGAACCGCACGCGGTGAGCATCATTGCTGCCGCGGCGACCGCCGTCGTAATTAAGAACCCTTGTGAAATGCGCTGAGACGTCATGCCCCAACTTTTATTGTTGCCGTGACCGGAGTCAACGACGCCACGGTCCGGCAGGGCGATTTGATGCCCGGATCGTGATGATCCGGGCATCAAAACACGCAACGTTACGAAGCGGACTCAGCCTTGCGCTTCGAGCCGCTGCGCGCCAAAGCCAGGCCACCCAACACGAGGCCACCGAGCCCGGCGGCCAGCCCTGCCCAGCTGCGGGCGTCAGCATCAGTGCTGGTCACGGCGGCTGCCTGAACAGTGCCGGCCTGAGCAGTGCCGGCGTCAGCAGCGGAACCGGTGTGGCCCGCGGCATGCGCGTCCGCGGCGCCGCTGATGGTGATGGACGGTGCCGGTGCCTTCAGGGAATGCGGGTCCTGGCCGTCCTTGGCGATCTCCGACCAGTCTGTCTGCCCCGTTTCGCAGGTCTGCAGCGTGGGGAAGTAAAGCGTGGTGCCGGCGGCGTCGGGCAGCTTCACGGACAGCACCAGGGCGTCCCGCAATTCATGGTCCAGCGGTGCTTTGGCTGTGTAGACAATCTGGCTGGTGCGCTTGGTGATGGATGAGCCGTCGGCCAGCTTCGCGGGCTCGGCGAGCTTCTCGGTGACTTTCTCCACGGTCCAGTTGGGGTTGACCGTGGGCTGGGCGTCATTGAGTTCGGCCGGCAGCGTGATGGCCACCTTGGTGGTGGCGGATTCGTCGCAGCCGTGCGGGATGCCGAAGGTCAGCAGGGCGTACGAGTTGGCCGCGGTTTTGTCCGGGGTTACGCCGACGTGTGCGGACGCGCCGCCGGCGGCGGTCAGGAGCAGGACGGCAGCGCCGGCAACGGCGGCCGCCGGGGTCAGGGTACGGCGCAGGGCGGTGGTGTTCATGGGTATGCCTTTCGGACGCATGCCGGTTGAGGCATGCGGAAGTACGGGGAAGGCCCGCCACCCGGGTCAAGTCCGGTGCGGGCAGGATCAGGAAAGCACGACGGCGGAAGGCGGGCCGCGCCGGCTGTCCTGCCTGAGGTTCCGCCAGGGGCGGTGGGGGAGAACCGCAGGCGTGTGGGGCACCGCCCGCGGGGTGCCGGCGTCGGGCGTTACCGGGCGGGGAAGCCGGCCGAGGGGTTTGAGCCAGGCGGCGAGGGCCCAGAGTGCGGCCTCACCTTTGGCGAGCAGGAGCGCACACGCGGCGGTGGCCAATACGTGGACCCCGAGCATCAGGATGCTCGGGGGGCTTGCCAGGGCATGGACATGGGCGGCGGTGTCCAGGAGGGGAATCGCCGCGGCGGAAAAGTGGTGTGCGTCCGGCGGCGGGGGACCCGCAGCCAGGGGCGTGCTGAACACCGTGAAGACTTCATGCAGGGCGAACTGTCCGGCACCCAGCAGCGCGGTGACGGCGGCTAAATTCAGCTTCAGGCGGGTGGCCGCGGTGGCCACCAAAACTGAAAGTGCCAGCACCGCCAGCAGGATGCCCGGGCCGGGGAGATCGCCGCCGCCCAGCACGTGGGCCCCGGCTGCAAGGGTGAGGGTGCCTGTGGCCAGCGACGCGGCACGCAGGAAATGAAAAGGAGCCCGGGCGTGGGTGCGCACTGGATCCTCCCTTGTTTTGGTGCCGGAGCATCAGCACTGCAGGTCACTGCAATGCCGCACAGCCAACGTTCAGATTCTACCGATTTCCGAGTGGACGGCCAGTCCGTGACGGGACGTGCAGAGGGACCACGTTGGATTGCGCCCCGGCCGCGGCGGCCGGTTCGGGGGCGGAATTCAGGAAACCCAAGGCCAGGTCCACACACTGCACGGCCACCGGCGGAACACGATAATCAGCTGCGGCCTCCACCAGCCCCAATTCGGCCAGCAATGACAACCTCTGCCGGGCCGCGAGGGCTGCGTATGCCGCGTAGGCAGCTTCCAACTGGCTCTCGACCAGCTGCTGATCCGCAAACCCGGCGTCACCGGGGAAGGGTCCGGCGGGGTCCATCGCAGCCACACGGTCGAGCTGCGCCACGGGCACCGGCTCCTCACTGGTGCCGTAGGCGAGGACAGTACTCAGCGTCTCCAATACGGTTTCCCGGTCCCAGGCATCGTCTGCATCGCTGAGGACCCGGACCAGAAGGACCACGGCGAGCATCCGACGCATATCCAGCCGGTCCTCAAGCTTGGCACTGTTCCAGGCGGCCAACGCCGGACCGGGGACTGCGCGGGTGGAACTGAGCGTGATCAGGCCGGCCCCCACCACGGCCGTCCAGATCTCACGGAGCACCGGCACATCGAACATGGTGCTCACCTCCAAAGGTGTGGTGCTCACCTCCAAAGGTGTGTCCGCCCCGCCTCCGGGGACGTCCTGCGGATCTGGTGCCACCGTGCTCCGCGCACCGCGTTTTCCACGGGCCTCAACCTTCACCGCGGCAGCGGCCGGCTCGATGTCCTTGAGCCGCAGCGCCCCTGTTGCCGTGACTTCCTTGCCCGTCCCCAGCCACTCCAGCAGCGCGGACGCCCGCTGGATGAGTGGCATGGTTGCGAACGCGGCGTCCTGCTCCTCGTTGCTGAGCCGGGGCACCAGGATGTCCGGAAGGTCCGGGCCCGACGCGCCGAGGCCGCTCTCCAGCAGGAGATGCAAGTCCTCATACGCCTCTTCACTGCCGCTCCAGCGGCCAGTCTCCTTGAGGAAATGGGCGAAAGAGTGCAGGGCGAAGTAGAAGTCCACCAGGGCGTCCTCGGCTTCCGCCGGGTCCAGGGACATCATGACTGATCCGACGGCGGGCTCAACGCTGTCGGCGGGAAGTTCCGTGGCGGAGCTCGAATCGCTGATGGCGTGCTGCGCCGTGAGGAAGAGTTTGACCAGTTCAAGGCATTCGAAGGCATCAGCCGGATCGGGGGACTCAGTCCCGTGCCACTGAATGAACTCAACAGCCATCGAATCAACGGACCGATGGTTCAGGACCAGCTGCAGGGGCATCTTGGGGGCTTGGGGTACTGCCTTGAGGTGCCGCTGGTTCTTGCTTTTGGTCTTGGACCTGCTGGTTTTCTTCGCCAAGGATTTGCCTCCGGTCGCGGGGGAGGGTCCCCCCTTGGTGGTTCGCGGGCCCTCCGCGCGTATATCGAGCTTACAAAACAGGGCTGCCGGCAAGAAGTTCGGCCAGGACGTCCGCGGCGGAGTCGTGGCGGATCAGCGGCGCGCCCTGGCCGGCCCACAGCGACATCAACTCGGTGTTTCCCTGAGCCGCCGCTTGGGGCCGGAACCTGCCGGTGAGCCAGTTCTGGACGGGAAAGGGGGCGGTCTCCGTGGCCTCGGAGAGTTCGCGGATGATGCGGTTAGGGATTCCGCGGGCCAGCCGTCCGCTGAGGACCCGTGTCAGCACAGTTTCGCCGGCGGCCGGGCTGTGCAGGATCTCGCGGTACGCCGGCACCGCAGCGGACTCACGGGTGGCCAGGAATGCCGAGCCCACCTGCACCCCGTCGGCACCGAGGGCCCGGGCGGCTGAGTAGCCACGGCGGTCCACAATGCCGCCGGCCGCGATTACCGGAATCTTGATGGCGTCCGCAACCTGCGGGACCAGGGCGAACGTGCCGATCAGCGACTCCTCCGCCGGTCTGAGGAACGAGACCCGGTGGCCGCCGGATTCCATTCCGCTGGCCACGACGGCATCCACACCGCCTGCCTCCAGCGCTACGGCTTCGGCCACGGTGGTGGCAGTGCCCATCAGGAGGATTCCCCGCCTGTGGGCTTCCTCCACAAGGTCTGGTGCGGGCACCCCAAAGACAAAACTGACGACGGCGGGAGCTGCCTCCAGGGTGGCGGCCACCTGCTCGTCGTAATCAGGCATGTAGCGGTCCGGCATGTCCGGAAGGGGCAGCCCAACTTCTTCGAAGTAGGGCCTCAGGGCTTCAACGTAGTTGCTGAAGTCCTGTGGAGGGAGCGAGGCCGCTTCGTCTCCGGTGGGGATCCAAATGTTGAGTGCAAAGGGTTTCGCTGTCGTCTCCCGCAGCCGCGCCGCGGTGTCACGGATGGCGTCGGCAGTGAAGCCGTACAGGCCGTAGGAACCCAGCCCGCCGCCGTCGCTCACTGCTGCAGTCAGTTCCACGGAGGACACTCCGCCGAAGGGTCCCAGAACCACCGGAACTTCGATGCCAAACAGTTCGGTGAGGCGGTTCCGGTGAGTGGGGGTGCGGTGCTCCGGCGTCATGTCTGCTCCTGGAAGGTCGCTGGCGGCTTCTCGGCTCCAGTCTCGCAGCCGTACGCCCGGCTCCCAAGCCCCTCCCGCCTGTGGACGGCTATGTACCCTGTCCGAGGGGCGGGCTACACTGCTCGCGTAAGTCGCCGACGATCTCAGGAGACACCATGAACTACGCAGGGACTGGCAACGAGAAAGCCGTTCTGGCCAGCGAACTCAACCGAACCCATGTTGGGCAGACCATCAGCTTCGAACCGGACGATTTCACGTTGGTCTTTGGAAAGATCGCGGCCATCGCCCGGAAGGAAGGCGGGGTCACCATCGCCCTGCGCGGCGTGGAAGGAAGCGGCGGCCTGCAGTCGAGTTACAGCCTGCCCGGCAGCCAGAACGTTTATTTGCAGCCTGACATGCTGACGAACACCGAGTCCACCATCAAGGATCTCTTCGGCAAGGTCCAGGAGAACCTTCGCGGCGGCGGTCACCGGGGCGAGGACAAGACGGACAAGCTCTAAGCTGCCCGGGGCCCGGAACTACACCGCGTTTTTCGGCGGCTGCGGGCTTGCATCATGGGGAGTCGGTGGCTTGCTTTTCCCGAACGCCCGGGCCGCCCGGGAACCGGCGGCGGCGCTGGCTCCTATGCTGATGAGCGCGCCCAGAATCATGGCAGCCGCTTCGCCCGGCTCCAGCAGGTGCAGTTGTGATCCGATGGTGGCCGCGGCCACCGGAACTCCGAGTTGCGACGCCGACATGATAGCCAGCGACATCGGCTGACCCAGGAGCCGAAGGCTTCCGTGCACCAGCAAGGTTCCGGCGCCCAGGCAGACCCCTAACAGGATCATCCGGGGGCTGCCGGCCAGGGCACTCAAATCCAGCGACGCCCCCAGCCAGACGAAAAATACCGGCCCAAGAAATCCGTCGCTGACCGCGAAGAGCTGATGAGCCAGCCGTCGCGGCTCGCCGACCGCGGTCACCACCAGGCCAAAGGAAAACCCGGCCAGCATGATCGAGACGTGTCCCGCAACAGCCAGGCCTGCCAGCGCGAACAGCAAAGCCAACTGGATGCGCAGTTCGAGGGCAAACTTCCGGTCCTCGGAAACTTCGTGCAGCCGGGCCCTCGTGCCGCTGTTTTCCAGAGCCCGCAGGACAAAGTAGAGCACCGCCGCACAACCGGCCAGGGCAGCGGCACCCATGGCGGCCCTCCCGGCGTTTGGCGGGTCGACCGCCAGCGGAAGCGCCACGATGCAGGCGATGTCGGCGATCGCCACCTGAGCCGTTGTGGTCAGGACCTTGGGCCCGGACAGGCGCAAGGAGTCGACGATGGGCAGCACGAGTGCCGCTGACGAGGAGGCCAGCAGCACCACGTACAACGGTGCATGGCCAGTGCCGAAAAGTAGCGCAATGAGGATCCCGATGACGACGGCGAGCCCCGCCGCAATGCCGGCCCGAAGGGCGCCGACGCCGAGCGCCGGACGGATGGCCTTGTCCCGGACGGGAACATGTGACCCGGCGACAAACATGATGAGGGCGAAGCCGACGTCGGCCACGAAGGTGAAGGTTGGATCGGTGGAATCCGCCAGGCCCAGGCCGGTCCGCCCGATCGCAATCCCCGCCAGCAGTTGCCCGAGCACTACGGGAAGGTGCCATTTCTGGGGTAACGCGAGCAAGGGGCCGAGCAGCGCGACGGCGGCTATCAGTGAAAGCTGAAGAAATGACACGTGCCTCCTCTGCTGGCGTGCGTGATTGGCGCTTGGTGAACGCGGCTGCAGTTACTGGGGCAGGTGGGCCATTTTGAGCGGAATGTCCGTATTCTCATCCGTATAATAGCTGGCGCAGACACGATGATAGCCGTCCGCTACCTGCGCCGGTATCCCGCCGGCCAAAGCGCCCCGGACCATCAGGATGGGCGAGAGCGGCTTGCCCTCCTTGATTTTCTTCAGGTCCGCAGCCACATGGGCGTTGTCCGGAGGCAGCAGCTCCAAGCGGGCGGCCCTGAGGATGTCCTTGGCCTTGCGGTACTCAAGAGGGGCCTCCCGGAGGGCCGCGACGAGCGAGCCGACCACCTCGGCCGCACCGAGCAGGGAAAGGTAGCTGGACGCGTTGGGATAATCCTGCTCTTCGGGCGAAGTCAGCCAGAGCACTTCACCTTTGTCTTCACGGTGCATGGCGTTCTCCTTGGTGCCTCCGCAGGTGCGGATCATGGTGCTCAACAGTACGTACGGGCCGAGAGGACGGTCAACGGTCCAGTTTGGCGGGAGCGGGGTAGGGTCAGAGCTGATGACACAAACAGAGGTTCGTGATGCCTATGCCAGGCGTGCGCCGGAGTACACCACACTGTTCGGGTCCGTGGACACGGCAGACCAGCGGGACCGGCGGCTCATAACTCAGTGGGCGAAGTCGCTGCGCGGGCCGGTTCTCGATGCCGGCTGCGGCCCGGGTCATTGGACAGGTTTCCTGGCCAGCCTGGGTGCAGATGCAGAAGGCATCGACATTGTGCCTGCGTTCGTGCAGGAGGCCGGGGTCCGCTTCCCGGGTTGCCGGTTCCGGGTTGCCGGCGCGGAGGGCACGTAGTGTCGGTTGGGTTGGAGGCTGCCGTGCCACCGTGTCTGGTGCGCGAGGCAAGGGACGGTGACCTGGCCGGAGTGGCCGGGCTCCGGCTGGCGGGCGACGGCGCGGCTTGGACTGCCGGGATGATCGCTGCGGATCCTGCAAGGACCGTAGTGGTTGCCACCGTGGGCGGGGAGCTCGTGGGCGTGGCAAAGACACACCATCATCCCGAGGCCCGGGCGGAGGCGCCTGCGGGGCACTACCTGGGAGGGATCCTTGTGTCACAGCGGTGGCGCCGGCGGGGGATCGGGACGATGCTCACGACAGCCAGGCTGGACTGGATCTGGGAACGTCGCATCGCGCCAAGAACCCGGGTGCACGGACGGGGAGGCCCGATCGGATCAGGTTCTGACGATTTCAGACTCCTGCGGAATCCACACCGTCCCATCCCGGCCACGGAACGCAATCGGCACGGCGTGAGCCCGAGGCCAGTCAGTCGAATCAGTCACCTGCACATGCACGTGGGGCTCGGTGCTGTTACCGGAGTTCCCGCATTCTCCGATCAGGTCGCCGGCCTCCACCCGCTGTCCCGGGTGTACCCGGACCGTGCCTTGCCTCAGATGCGCAAGCAGGACGAAGGGGCCGTTGGCTGTTGCGGCGATCACCACGTGATTGCCGGCCACAGCCCCGATGCCTTGGCGGATCCGGTCTGCCTGGCCCAGCATGTACGGCACGAGCGCGAGCTGCGAACGGCGCCCCTCATGATCTGGCTGGCCGTCAAGAACAGCTGCCACAGTCCCGGACAGGGGAGCGAGGATGGGCTGTCCGAACCCGACGAACGCTTCGGGGCGTTCCGCCGCGATGAGGGAGCGCCACGTTCGGGGCGCGGACCTGCCGGCAGCATTGACGGCCACGAAATCGATCGCGTGGGCAGTCCCGAAAGCGTATGTACCATGGCTCGGCACACGGCGTGCCGGACTGTTCTCCACCCGCCAGCTTCCCCGGAAGGGCAGGTCGAGCACGACTGAAGCAGCGCCGGGAGGCAGCGCGGACGGCCGGCCGGGCCCTTGGCTGCGGCGGATGATCACGAGGTCTGCTGCTCCTGCCGGAAGGGGGCTGTGCGACGAGTCATGAACCCATGGTCCTCGTCTCGCCGGGACCAGGGCAACCGCTCCGCAGGAGATCTCCAGGATTGGGGCGCGTAGGGTGGGGACCGGACGATAGGAGCACTTCATGAAGAAAATCCTCATGGTACTGACCAGCGTTTCCGAGATCGGCGATACGGGAGAGAAGACCGGCTACAACGTGGCCGAGGCAGCACACCCCTGGAAGGTCTTCAAGGATTCCGGGCATTTCGTTGACTTTGCATCCATCAAGGGAGGCCAGCCCCCGCGTGACGAGGTGGACGCTGATGATCCCATCCAGGTCGCCTTCACGGAGGACGAGACCACCCGGGCCGGGTTGTACAACACGGCCCGCGTCGACGTCGTGGATCCCGACCAGTACGACGCCGTCTACCTCGTCGGCGGTCACGGCACCATGTGGGACTTCCCGGACAGCGACGGTCTGCAGCAACTTGTTGCCCGCGTCTACAACGCGGGCGGCCTGGTGGGCGCGGTCTGCCACGGGCCGGCCGGGCTGCTCAATGTTGAGTTGGCGAACGGGCTCCGCCTCGTCGAAGGCCGGAAGGTGGCCGCCTTCACCAACGAGGAGGAAGTTGCGGCAGGGAAGGACAAGGTCATCCCGTTCTTTTTGGCAGACCGGCTGGAGGAGCAGGGTGCCACCCACGTCTCAGCTGGTGTCTTTGAGGAGATGGTCGTAGTTGACGACAGGTTGGTGACCGGCCAGAACCCGGCCTCGGCCGCCGGCGTGGCCAAGGAGATGGAGAAGCTCTTCGCGCAGGTCATCCACAAGGAAAAGGCCGAGGAACAACACGAGACCGAGGCTCTCCGGGCCGAGAAGGACGCCGAGAAGAACGCCAAGAAGATGGCCGCTGCCGAGGCTGATCACTAACTCCCCCAGCCGTTCCGGGCGCAACGATTGGCCTACTTCCCAGCTGATTATGAGGGAAGTAGGCCAACAGCCAACTTCAGCGGCCCGACCACACGTGGGGCCGACAGCCGTGGGTCTGTCAGCAGATGGGCGGCCGACAGGCTACGTGCGTTCTCCGGGTTGAGCCGCATCGAAGAACCGGAATTCCTCGCTAACCAGCTCCGTCTCCCCGCCGGCCCCCTTGTCCCGAATGAAATCGAGGTCCTCTCGGGAAAGGATCATTTGGCCATGGACGTCGACTTCAATGTGCCCGGCGGAATGCCGTTTAATCGTCGCAGCGACGGTTCTCGGCACCATCACACAGCCCGGGTTGTTCAAAAGCCACTGACGCGTTTTGGAATCAAGCCGATCCCACTCTTCTTTGAGTGTCATCTCGTAATTCACCCTTCTCATGTCCTCAAGCCCGCAGTCCTGGGCCCGGGGTTCCGCTAAGGGTACGTCTCAGGTCCAAGGAAGAACAGGGGCCACCGCTCCATCGTGGGCCGGGCGTTTGAACATGGGTGGCTTTTGCCTGCCACGCCCGTATAACGGTCCCCTCGCCGGTACTTGCGTTGAGGACGTCGCCCTGTCGATTAACCCCGGGGGGGCTTATGGCTTAAGGCAAAGGGCCCTGCCCCCTCAGTAAAGAGGAGGAGGGTCTTTCTCATTGGCAGTGACGGTGGGATTTGAACCGAGATAAACACACGCGGCACTAAGCGGAACCCCAAAAATCCTTGAAAGGCCGCGGGTCCTGACCACGTCTAATTACGCGTCCAAACATCCGCTCGCAGATGTTCCGTTACCGCGGCGTTACTGCAAAGTCTGCTTGGACCGGACTGGTGGAGGGCGGCGACGACTGCATCGAAGTCGTCCTCGAAGAGGTCAGCATACCGATCCAGCGTCATCGCACGGAGGCGTGCCCGAGCAAGTGCGTTCAGGTGTCTTTGGTGTGCCGACGATGATATGGCCGTTGACGGTCACTGCGTTGGAGTGCGCTTGGCGCTGAGTGCGCTGACCCAGGCTTTTACTTCGCTTTGGAGGGTTGAGCCGGCTTGGCGTGTGCCGGATTTCGGTTGGACGTGCATCCGCCGTGCCCGCTGAGCTGGGACACTTCTCCTGGTCCAGTTGACCTCCCCGTCGCGGCGTTTCTGAGCCTCGCCCATGGCAGCGGGCCCTAGGCCTCTACTGGCACTCCCCACAGATCCATAGCATGAGCGCAGGAGCGCCTCCCTCTGGCGTGGGACAAGGCAGCTTTGGGACACTGAGGGGGAGTAATGCGCGCTCACTGGATCCGTGATCCTCGATTAGGCCTCGCGCTCTCCGTGGCGCTTGCGCTTCTCCTGGGGGGATGTGGGCAGGAGGGTCAGCCCTCGTCGTCGACGCAGTCGCCGTCATCCAGGTCTGGCAATCCGGCCTGTGATCTGATCACGCAGGAGATAGCAGCCAAGATCGACCCGAGCCTGGCTCAAATGGGGCAGAGCGGCAAACCGCCCGGGAGCCGGGCCTACGTGTGCAGCTACATGAGTATGTCGGACAAGGGCCGTGTGCTTACCGTGTCGTTGACCTCTCCGGCATCGGCGGCGGAGATCGCCCAGGCGAAAAAGACCCCTGACTGCTCGGCGGTGGAGGGCATCGGCGACTTAGCATGCATGCAGTGGACGGGGTGGTTCCGTGGCGAGGCCAACGCGTCGGCCAACACGGTCCTCAAAGCCGTCCGGGGCAACGAGTCCCTCGACCTCCGCTATCTGCTCCCTCCACCCACCGTCCCGGGACCCACTGGCACGCGCCCGCTCCCGGACGGCAACGCCACGGCCCGCGCGCTCACCCAGGCAGCCGTCCAGGGCGGGTGGGGCAACGGGAGCGCGCCCAGCGTTCCGTCCGCGCCGCCAGTCGGTCCGCAGACCGTGACAGATAGTCCCGTGTGCGCACTGGTCAGCGCCGATGCGCTCAAGCAGGCCTTCGGCGCGACAACCCAGCCGCAGGTCCTCCCGGGCGAGGGCAACTGCCGGTACATATTTGGCGCGTCGGGCACGCCCGGACCGGACTCGCTCATGTTCTCCATCGAAATCCATCAGGGCGGCGCATCATTGCTGTCACGGCCGGTGCCGGACGGCCAAAACATCGACGGCGTCGGAGACAGGGCGATCCTCATTGTGCGGTCGGACGCGGGGGGATCGAAATCCCTCCGACCCCCGAGCGATGTACCGCTCACGTACATGTCCCTCATGGTGGCCCGCGGCCAAAACATGGGCATCTTCACCGCACAGATCCTCGTCTCCCCGACAGGTCCCACAATCGAGCAGACGCAGGATCAGCTGGTCACCCTCGTCAAGGGCATCGACTTCTGACCCACCCTCCGCTTCGGCTCAACAGGTTTGGCGACGGATCTCCCAGAGAGGTTCAGATGTATCGAGATTTCAGAAGCTCCGGGAAGAATAACTCACGTTCGGCCCCGTTCGGGGCGGCCGTGGTCGCAGGACTGTTGATCCTCACGGCATGCGGATCCGAAACGCCTGCTGACACTGTGCCAACCAACGGCAGCACCACCATCAAGACAGCGCCGCCCAGCATTGCCACACCATCAGCTGAGCCCACCGCTACGCTGCCGAAGGTCTTCACCGACCAGGAACTTATGACGATTAGCAGCAGAGTGCTGGAGCCACACGGCGGAAGGGCCGAGGACACGGCCATGGCCCGCAAGTCTTATGCCTTGATGACTCAGCCGCCAGCGTCTGCATCGCCATCGTCCATATTGGGCCCCACCGATCCAGGTGAGTGCAACGTATTCCACAGGTCGTGGCAGCACGAGGCGCAGTTGGATCCCGCTGTGAACTTCGCACTGGGCGAAGTGTTCAACCTTGGCGAACACGGAGTCGGCACGATCCTCTTTGATGTCAGGAGCGCTCCCCGGGAGACTCTAGCCAGAGCTGACTTTGATTACAGTCAGGAGCTGATGGTTCACTGCGCCACATTCGACCAGACGGTGTCCTCGGCTACCGGGCCACAGAGGTTCACCATCCAACTTCTCCAGGGTCCGGCCATCGGAGAGAAGGCTTACGTGACCAAGGGATCCTTCGACGGGAACAGCGTCTTTGTCGGGCTTCGGGTCCTTTACGGAACGATTTCTGTTGACATGGGGGTCAACACGGGGCAGGTGATAACTGCGGAAGAAGGCCTCAGCCTGATGTCGCAGATTGCGCAGGAGTTTGTCGAGGAGATAAAGAACCAGTAGCTGTAGCCAGCGAGTAGCACTCCGTCGACTGTTGGCGCCTTTGCATGGCTGCCCTGTCGCCATCTTTGGATCACGGTGTCCAATCGGGCTTCTTTGGAGGCCCGCGTTCGGGAGCCGGACATTCCCTGTTATGTGCCGCCTCTTAAGCCCACACATCCAGCCATTCGACTGGCCCGATGGGTGTCCTTCGCAGACCGAGACATTGTCTCGGCGTGGCCGGACGCGGAGCACTGCAGGAATTCTGTTACTGCCGCGTTACCGCGGGGCCTATTTGCAGGCAAAGAAATGGCCCTGCTTCCCTTTGTTTACAAGGCAAGCAGGGCCTTTCTCATTGGCGGTGACGGTGGGATTTGAACCCACGTTGGCTTTGACACCAAACAACATTTCGAGTGTTGCACCTTCGGCCGCTCGGACACGTCACCAACCTGACTAGGGTACCGGAGCAAGGCTCACATCCCCAAAACGGCTGCCGGATGGCCTGCGGCCCGAGAGGCCCTCCTAGAGCGATCGAGGATGTGGTCCCGATAATCGAAGGGTTATGCACATAGGCGTTTTACCTGACGCTGAAGTCCCAATTCTCGCGGGATGATTTTCTTATGGAACGTGGAGCTGCGGTGTTGGTTGCGGAGGCCTTGGCGGCGACTGCCAATGCGCTCGTTGCAGCGTTGCGGGGGACAAAATCTGCCGCTGCTGAACCCTACGCTGAGGATTATGGCGCTGATCCCTTGCAGGTGCTGGCGGATGATTACCTGGATGGGTTGGCGGTGACATCCCTGATTGATAGCCAAGTAGCTGCGGTACGGGTCCATCTGGCGGCCGGGTATTCCGGGGCTCTGGAAGCCCTCGGTCCGCCGGCTGCATCCCCGCAGGAACACACCGCGCGGGAGATGTCGCTGGTGGCGGAAGTGGCGGGCGTGCTAACGGTTCGCGAGTCTGCCGCCGCGGGTCTGCTGGTTGAGGCCCGGGCGCTGAGCACGTCCTTACCGTTGACGTTGTCCGCGCTGGAGGCCGGGTCGATTTCGTGGCAGCACGCCCGGATCGTGGTGGATGAGGCCGGGGGGCTTGGGCTGGCGGGAGCGGGGGCGTTGGAGGCGCATTTTCTGGGTCCGGAGGCTTCGAATCCGGGGCGGGGGTGTCCGGCGGGTGAGTTGGTTCCTGGCCGGTTCCGTGCCAGGGCCCGGGCGTGGCGGGAGCGGCATCACCCGGTCAGTCTCGAGACGCGGCATGCGAAGAGCGTGGCGGACCGGCAGCTGCTGTTTTCTCCGGACCGGGACGGCATGGCCTGGTGCTCGGCGTATTTGCCGGCGGATACGGCGTCGGGGATCTGGCAGCGGACCACCGCGGCCGCCCGGGCACTGCAGGGCCCCGGTGAGGACCGCACACTGACCCAGTTGCGGGCGGACATCGCCGCGGCGTGGCTCCTGGGCGGGGATGCCGCTGTCGGCGGCACAGACGGGGACGGCACTGTCCATCACGCGGCCGCTGCGGACAACCCCGGTCCCGGCGTGCCCGGCAGCGGTGTGTCCAGTCGTGGCGTGGGCAAACATGGAGTGCCCAGCCGTAGTGTGTCCAGCGGTAATGTGCCCCCGCCGCGGGCGCAGGTGCTGATCACGGTCCCGGTGCTGGCCCTGCTCGGTGTCACGGAGGAACCGGCGATGCTGGACGGGTACGGGCCGGTCCCGCCCTCCATGGCCAGGAGACTTATTGCCGACGGCGCCGAGTCGTTCCACCGGGTCCTGATCGACCCCCGCGATGGGGCGCCCCTGGAGATCGGCCGGACCAGTTACCGGGTCACCAAAGCCCAGCGTCGGTGGCTTCGGCTCCGTGACGGTCGATGCCCGTTTCCGGGCTGTCCAAACCAGTCCCTGGACAACGACGCCGATCACGTCCTGGCTTGGGCCAAGGGCGGCACCACCGGGATCAGCAATCTTGGCCAGCCCTGCCGCCGTCATCACCGGCTCCGGCACACCACCGCCTGGACCCCCACCAAACCCGGCAAGAATGAACCACCGGGCTGGACCTCACCGGCGGGACGCCACTACCGAAGCGAACACCCCGACTGGGAACCGCCAATTTGGCCCGGGACGACTACTCCATATGCCGACGGGCAGGTGTCGTCCGTCGATCCGTTGGCACCTCGTGAATGAGCGGTGCAACAAGCACGTGCTTGGCTCGCTGCAACGTTGTCCGGGCAACACGGTTCCACTGACTCACTGCTGTTGAATCGACGCAACTTCCGCCAGCAGCCTCCGGCGGACTAGATTCATAAGCAAGATGACTACTCCAGATGAACCAACCCCTCAGACAGATCAGGCAACGGCATATTGGACCACCGGCCCGGAACGCGGTGAACTCCGGGCAGAGGAACTGCCTGTCCCGGGACCGGGCGAAGCCCTGGTCCGCACGCTCTACTCCGGCATCAGCAAGGGCACGGAAATTGTGGTTCACACCTGCTCCGTCCCGCCGCGAGTGGCCGAGGCCATGCGAGCCCCACATCAGGAGGGCTCGTTCCCGTCTCCGGTGAAGTTCGGTTATCTGTCTGTCGGCATCGTCGAACAGGGGCCGGAGGATTGGCTGGGCCAAAAGGTCTTCTGCCTGAACCCCCACCAGGACCGCTACATCGTGGACGTTTCGGCGCTGACCAGGATTCCCGACGCCGTGCCCCCACGCCGGGCCGTGCTCACCGGCACCGTGGAAACAGCCATCAACGCACTCTGGGAAGCCGGCCCCCGGCTCGGGGACAGGATTGCGGTTGTCGGTGCCGGGCTGGTGGGCGGAATGGTGGCCACCCTCTTGCGGACGTTCCCGTTGGCCCGTTTGCAGCTGGTGGATCTGGATCCTGAACGGAAACAGCTGGCGGACCAGCTGGGCGTGGAATTTGCCCACCCGGATGATGCCGCAGCGGACTGCGACATCGTCTTCCACTGCTCTGCGTCGCAGGAAGGATTGGCACGCAGCCTGCAACTGGCCGGCGACGAAGCCGACGTCATTGAGATGTCCTGGTATGCCAACCGCGAGGTCACGCTGCCCCTTGGCGAAGACTTCCATGCCCGCCGGCTGTCGATCAGGGCCAGCCAGGTGGGGGTTGTAGCCCGGGCGCGGAGGCACCGGAGAACCAACGCCGAGCGTCTGAGCCTGGCGGTTTCGCTCCTGAAAGACCCCGTTTTTGACGCCTTCCTTACCGGCGCGTCGCCGTTTGCAGACCTGCCGGACGTGGTGCAGAACCTGTCCGAGGGCAGACTTGAAGCGCTGTGCCACGTGATCGAGTACCCCGATGATGACGGTGCCGTACCCGGTAATGACGGTGCAGCACCCGGTAACCACACTGCAATAACCAACTCCCAAGACAGGACGTAGCCCGTGTTCAGCCTCACCATCCGCCGCCACTTCATGATCGCCCACAGCCTCCCTCGCGAGGTTTTCGGCCCCGCCCAGGCCCTGCACGGGGCCACTTTCGTCGCGGAGGTGACGTTCCGGCGTCGTGCTTTGAACGAGGACGCGATTGTGCTTGACATCGGAGCCGCCGGCGGCATCCTCGAAGAGGTCCTGGCAGGGCTCAACTACACCAATCTGGATGAGCACCCGGACTTTGCCGGCAAACTCAGCACCACCGAGGCCCTGGCCGAGTACATCGCCCGGACTGTTGCCGGCAGGATCAAGGACGACGCTGACGGCCGTGAGCTTGCCGGAATCGACGTCACCCTGCGTGAAAATCCTGACGCGTGGGCGTCCTACGCCCTGGACCTGTCCGCCTGACCGTGCGTGTCAGACTCCTGGTCCCCGGCAACATCCGCCACAACTCAGGCGGGAATGTCTACAACGCGCGACTCGCCGAAGGGCTTCAGAGCCTGGGCATCAGCGTTGAGGTTCTTGCTGTGGGCGGGGACTGGCCGGACGCCGGGATAACTGAACGACGGCGCCTGGGGACCCTGCTGGAAGAAGGTGAACCGGCACCGGGGCTCACGTCAGCGGCGGTCACCGTGGTTGACGGGCTCATCGCGTGCGGTGCCCCTGACGAACTGGAAGCAGCGGCGGCTGCCGGGCACACTGCGTGGGTCCTGCTCCACATGCCCTTTCCGGGACATGCCGAGGGAGAACGGCGCGCAATGCAGGCCGCCGCCGGCGTGATCTGCACCAGTGCGTCTGCTGCGGATCACGTCAGGGAACGGCACGGCATCACCGCAAACGTGGCACTCCCGGGCACCGATACCGCGCCGGTTGCTGCCGGTTCAGACCCGGTCCACATCATTTCGGTAGCCGCGCTGCTGCCTAACAAGTCCCAGTTACTGCTGGTGGAAGCTCTCGCTAAGTTGCGTGATCTGGAATGGACTGCCTCCCTGGTGGGCACGGACGACGCCGATTCCGCCTACGCCGCGGAGGTCCGGACAGCCATAAGCTCGCACGGATTGGATGGCCGGATTCGGCTGACTGGCCAACTCGCCGGACAAGCCCTGGCGGCCGAATGGTATCGGAGCGACCTGAGCGTGCTCGTTTCCCGGGCTGAAGCGTTCGGTCTGGTGGTGTTGGAATCCCTGGCCTGCGGAATCCCGGTGATTGTTCGGGCCGGCACCGGTGCTGTGGACGCGCTGGCGATCGGCGCCGGGACGGTCCTGCCGGGAGCCGCCGTTGACCTTCCCGGCGGGGAAAGCGGTGAGGCGGAGGCTCTCGCCGCGGCGATCGGGAAATGGTTATCGGACCCAGTAGAGCGTTCAGACTGGCGGGCTGCTGCACTTGCTGCTCGGGAACACCTGCCAGGCTGGGAATCCGCGGCCCGTAACGTGGCGGGCATCCTCGGCGTTGGACCGCAGGTGCGCCATCAGGCCTGACCCGGCGCGCCCGCATAACCACGCACACAGCCCTGCCCCAGCGCATCCCGGCCGTCTGCGGGCTCAAAGGGGAAGGGCAACCCCGGGGCTAGAGCTTGCCGCGGTGGGCGGCGAAGAATTCCCGCAGCAGTGCCCCGCACTCGTCTTTCCTGACGCCGCCGTAGACCTCCACCCAATGATTGAGGCGGCGCTCGCGGAGGACATCGAAGACCGATCCGGCCGCGCCGGCCTTCTCATCCCAGGCACCGAAAACCACCCGTGGGATCCGGGCCAGTACTACCGCTCCCGCGCACATGGCACACGGCTCCAGCGTGACCACCAGTGTGCAGTCCGCCAGCCGCCAGCCGTCCCCGGCTCCGCCCTCAAGCTTCGACAAAGCGCGCAGCTTCTCGGCCGCCTCACGGATGGCCACCACTTCCGCGTGGGCGGTAGGGTCCCCGAGTTCCTCCCGCTGGTTCCGTCCGGAACCCAGCACGGCGCCGTCGGGTCCGAGGACAACAGCACCGATGGGCACGTCCTCCGTGGCAAGGGCGCGCCGGGCCTCCTCAAGGGCAAGGCCCATCCATTCGCTGTGTTTCTTTTCGCCCGGCGCCATGGCTCAATGATAGTTTCGAGTGATATCCGTCCTTGCCACCCACTGACGCCAGGAGGAACTCGTGGATGTTGACACATTCAGGGC
This sequence comes from Pseudarthrobacter sp. IC2-21, assembly GCF_034048115.1. NCBI lineage: Bacteria > Bacillati > Actinomycetota > Actinomycetes > Micrococcales > Micrococcaceae > Pseudarthrobacter > Pseudarthrobacter sp. IC2-21. The sequence continues at coordinate 697,074 of NZ_CP139145.1, forward strand.
CCGTGCAGGCCAATGGTTCAAACCGTACGCGGCGCTGTGGATCACCATGCTGGTGGGTGGTGTTCTGGTGGTCATCATGGCGCTGCTCGGTGCCGAGGTCTACGACAACGTGGTGGACGATGCCGGGCTGACGTCCCTGGACCGGCCTGCGCTCCAACTGGCCGAAAGCCTGCGGAACCCCGGCCTCGACGCAGCCGTGACGGCATTCACCAACATCGGCGGCGGCATCGGCATGCCCATCCTGGCCAGCATCCTGACAGCCTGGCTCACGTTCCTGAGCAGGACATGGCGCCCCATCATCCTGGTGGGCGGCGCCGCAGCCGTCTCCACGACGGCGACGACAGTGGGTAAGCGCCTGGTTGGCCGCACCCGCCCGGACCACGCTGATGCGGTCCCGCCGTATGAGACCTCGCCGTCGTTCCCCAGCGGCCACACCCTGAACACCACGGTGGTCATTGGTGTCCTGATCTACATCATGTGCCTCCAGTTTGAGATGACCTGGGCGCGAATCACCGCGATCGTCGCCGGGGTGGTCTTCATCATTGCCATGGGCCTGAGCCGGGTTTTCCTGGGGCACCACTGGATGACGGACGTCATGGCCGGCTGGTTCCTGGGCCTGGCGTGGGTGGGAATAGTGATCCTGGCCCACAGGCTTTTCCATGTATTGCGGAGACGCGAGCACGCAGGTCCGCCCCCGACGTTCGAACACCCTGCTATCCGGGACGAGCAGCGGAGCTGACTCCCGGCGGGGCCGCCCGGGCCGGATGATAGTTTTGACCCATGCGCACTCTTGTTGTTGACCACCCGCTGGTCGCCCATAAGCTCACCGTCCTGAGGGACAAAAACACCCCGTCTCCGGTTTTCCGGATGCTGACGGAAGAGCTGGTGACACTGCTCGCGTATGAGGCCACGCGCGATGTGCGCACCCAGCCCGTGACCATCGAAACGCCGGTGAGCACCACCGTGGGCACCGCCTTCACCAAGCCCACCCCGCTGGTGGTCCCCATCCTCCGCGCCGGCCTGGGCATGCTTGAGGGCATGACCAAACTGGTCCCCACTGCTGAGGTGGGTTTCCTGGGCATGGCCCGCGACGAGGAAACGCTGGACATCATCACCTACGCCGAGCGTCTGCCGGAGGACCTTACGGACCGTCAGATCTTTGTCCTGGATCCCATGCTGGCTACCGGCGGGACCCTCCGCGAAGCCATCAAGTTCCTGTTCAAGCGCGGCGCCTCCGACGTCACCTGCATTTGCCTGCTGGCCGCGCCGGAAGGCCTGGCCAAGCTGGAAGAAGAACTGGCGGATGCCAACGTGACCATCGTCCTGGCCTCCATCGACGAAAAGCTCAACGACAAGTCCTACATCGTTCCCGGGCTCGGCGATGCTGGAGACCGCCTCTACGGCATTGCCGGCTAGCTTCCGGAGCAAGAGGGCGGTAAGAGGGCCTTCCGGTTTCAGGACCCCGCCGCTAGCCTGTGCGGATGGACTGGAAACTTGAACTTGTCTTTGTCCCTGTGTCCGACGTGGACCGTGCGAAGGATTTCTACGTCAACAAAGTCGGCTTCAACGCTGACTACGACGAGCGGCCCAGTGAGGGCATCCGTTTTGTCCAGCTGACGCCGCCCGGATCCGCCTGTTCCATCTGCATTGGCGAGGGCCTCAACGACGCCCCGCCGGGGACGGCCCCGAGCCTGCAGATGGTGGTCAGCGATATCCAGGCTGCCCACGCCCATCTCAAGAAGAACGGGGTGGATGTGAGTGACGTGGACGTGCAGGACTGGGGCCATTTTGTGTACTTCGCGGATCCCGACGGCAACAAGTGGGCCGTGCAGTACATCCCGGGCCGGGAGTCCCAGGGCTGATTCAGCTGGATTCAGCCAGGGAAATATTCAGCCAAAGAAGGCAGCAGGCCCTGAACCGGGGGATTCAGGGCCTGCTGCGGCTGTGCGGATTCCGGGGAATCGGATCAGTACCAGTTGTGTGACAAGTGGAAGTTCAAAGCACCGCACGGCGACTGGTAGCGCTCCTGGATGTAGTTCAGGCCCCAGTTGATCTGTGTGCGGTAGTTGGTGAGGTAGTCCGCGCCGGCACTGGCCATCTTCTCTGCAGGCAGCGACTGGACGATGCCGTAGGCACCGCTGCTGGCGTTGGTGGCCGTGGTGGTCCAGTCGGATTCCTTGGTCCACAGCGTCTGGAGGCACTGCATCTGGTCAGCGGACCAGCCATAGCTGCCCAGCTGGCCGGCGGCGTAGGCCTGGGCTCCTGCCGGGTCATTGACTGCCACCACGGGCGCAGGCTCAGGTGCGGGCGCCGGTTCAGGTGCCGGTGCGGGTGCCGGCACGGGCTCCGGCGCAGGAGCTGGAACCGGTGCGGGTGCAGCTGCGGGCTCGGCGGCCTGCGGGGCCACGCTGATTTCAGCAGCGGCGGCCTCCGGCGCAGATTTGGCTCGTATTTCGGCCTTTTCCATCGTCAATCGGGATTCGATGTCGGCAGCGGACAGTTTCTGCGTGTCGCTGACGGCCGTCAGGCTGCCGGACTCGGATGCTTGGCCTGCTGCGCCCAACCCGATGAGGAGCGTGAGCGCCGTCCCTATAACGGCCACACGCTGTCCCAGCGTGGGAATCCGGTTGCGGAGCTTGTTTGACCCGTCCTGCGGGCGCGTTTGTACCTTGGATTCAGACATGATTGATCGCCTCTCACACCTGCGGAGTTAGCTGTCGGGTTCGGATGAGGGCATCCGGCCACACGGAATATCACGTGCTGGCTTCACCCCAAGGGCACTAAAAGCCCGGGACTCTGGGTCCCCCGCCTCTGCCTCGGTCGAACGGAATCCGGGAAGCGGCAGAGCTTGGCGTCATCCGGATGTGCGGACCAAACGGGAACCGCACGTTATCAACGGTACCGGAGGAGGCCGTCGAAGTCACATTTTGGTAACGAGGATCACGACGTCGGCGTGTTGGCTTGCGGTGCCTGGCGCCGGAGGGGTGCCGCAACGCTACGCGGCTAACCAACCAGCGCGTAAACCGTGGTTCCGCCGATGGATTGCGCAGGGAACGTTGCCGCCACCCACTGCGCAATCTGGGATGCGGCGTCCGAGCCGCTGGTGGACCGCATCGTTCCGCCGGCAATGAAGTAGTGGATCTTGCCTTGCGCCACCAGATCCTGGAACCCGCCAAGGCTGGGGGAGGGGTCCGTTCCATTGAAGCCGCCCACGGGCATGACCGGCAGTTGCGTTGCCAACTGGTAGCCGGCCGCATTGTTGGAACCCACGACGGCGGCCGCCCAGGTATAGCGGGACGCGTCACTTCTCAGGGCGGTCACCAACTGAGCCGACGGCGAGGTGGCACCCAGAAGGCCACCCATTCCGCCGGCCTGCCGGCTGGTGCCGCCCGGTCCATTGATGTTGGCGCCGGTGCCGCTGGCGGTGCCGCCAGGCCCGTTGGGATTGGCGCCGTTCCGTAACGGGTTACCTTGGCCGGCTGCAGCAGGACCGCCTGGACGGAACCCGCCTGCGCTCGTGGCAGGTCCGGCGCTGACGATCGCGCCGCTGTGGACGGCCGCGGCCGTTGATAGCGAGAACGCCAGCGGTCCGGCAAGGGAGGCGGCGACGGCGAGGACCGCCGTCGTCCGCTGCACCACACGGAAGCTCAGGTAACGGCCGAACAAGACACCCGCCGCGCCCGCAAGCCCGGCGGCCAGGACAAACCAGCGGAGCCACGGACCGTAGGCGGAGGTGGTGCCCAAAAGGGCGAAGCCCATGCTTGCCGCAGCCGCCACGGCAGCGGCGAGCAGCAGCGCTGCGGCGGGCTGCCGCCGGTGCTGCCAGAGGAGGACGCCGCCCAGCCCGGCCAGGCCGGCGATTCCGGGCGCAAGTGCCACCGCGTAGTAGGGGTGGATAATGCCCGCCATGAAACTGAAGACCAGCCCCGTGACCAGCACCCACGAGCCCCACATGATGACGGAGGCGCGGACACCATCCGTGCGAGGTGCCCGCCGGCCCACCCACAGCAGGCCGGCGGCGAGGATCAGCACGGACGGCAGCAGCCACGCAATCTGGCCGCCGAACTCACTGCTGAACATCCGCAACGGGCCCGGAACGCCCCACCCGTTGCCGCCGCCCACGCTCCCGGTTTCGTCACCGCTCAGGCGGCCCAAACCGTTATAGCCCAGCGTGAGCTCAATGATCGAGTTGTTCTGCGAACCGCCAATGTACGGCCGCAAGTTTGCCGGCGTGAGCTCCACGGCGAGGAGCCACCACCCTGCGGCGGCCACCATGGCCGCACCCGCCGCCGCCAGGCGAAGCAGGCGACGGCAGATTCCTTCCGGTGCCGCCACAAAGTAGGCCACGGCAAAACCGGGAAGCACCAGCAGCACCTGGAGCTGTTTGGTGAGGAAACCGAAGCCCAGGAGCACGCCGGCCAGCACCAGCCAGCGCACCTTCCCGTCCTGAATGGACCGGAGTGTCGCGTAGCCGGCGGCGGTCATGAGCAGAACAAGCAGGGCATCGGGATTGTTGAACCGGAACATCAGCGCGGCCACCGGTGTGATCGCCAGAACCACGGCCGCCAGCAGGCCCGCCCGGTGTGCCAGGAGGCTATCGGCAGCGGCCGGCCCCGCTGCCCGCCGTACTGCGAGATACAGCAGCCACGCCGTGGCCACCCCCATGAGCGCTTCGGGTACCAGGACGCTCCATGAACTCAAGCCGAAGAGCCGGACCGACAGGCCCATGATCCACAGCGATGCCGGAGGTTTGTCAACGGTGATGGAATTGGCGGCGTCCGAAGAGCCGAAGAACCAGGCGGTCCAGTCCTGGGAGCCCGCCTGGGCCGCCGCGGAATAAAACGCATTTGCCCAGCCCGATGCTCCCAGGTTCCAGAGGTACAGCACCGCCGTGGCCACCAGGACCGCGGCCAACTCCAGACGCAGCCGGAGGAGCCTGCGACGGGCGCCACGTGATGGGCCGGACCGTGAATGGCCGTCCTGTGAACGGGCCGCCGGGAAACCTTCCGGCACAGGAACACCGCGCCGGCCGTCCGTGGGCCCCTGAAGCCCGCCGGCATGGCCCGGGATATCGATGGCCACGGTGGGCTACTTCGCCAACGCGTACACGGTAGCGCTGCCCACGGTTTGGGACTGGAAGTTGGCCTGAACCCAGGCTGCCACTTCGGAGTTACCGCCCCGGCCGCCCATGCCCCCGCCCATGCCACCGCCTTCGATGAAGTAGCCGATCTCGCCCTTGGACACCATGTCCTGGAACTGTGCCAGCGTGGGGTAAGGGTCGCCGCCATTCCAGCCGCCCAGGGCAATAACACTGGTGTTTGTTGCCAGTTCCAGGCTGGCTGCCTGGGTAGCGCCGGAGACAATCGCGGACCACTTTGTGGTGGTGGAGGAGAGCAGGGCGGTCACCGCAGAATCCGCCGTTCCCTCACTGCCGGGGCCGTCAGCGCCCGGCAGGCCGCCCAAAGCACTGTCGCCGGCAGCAGTATCGCCGCCTGCACCCCCGGCGGAGGAGCCGTCGCTTGAACTGCCGGCCCCGGTGCGGCCGTCCCGGAAACCGGCTGTCCGGTTGCCGAAGCCGCCTGTTGAGGACCCCGCGGGCCCCGACGTCGGGATGGAGCCTGAGTGCGCGGAGGCGGCAGTCGCCAGGGTCCACGCCCCGGTGCCCAGGCCCCCGGCCAGAATGGAAACTACGACGACGGCGGCCGCACCGGCGTGCCGGAACCTGCCGGCGGTGCCCCGGGCGTCGAGCCGAAGGATCACCGCCGCGCCGGCAAGGACGCCGAGGACGACGATGACGATGCGCAGCCATGGGAGCCAGGACACATCGCGGCCCAGCAGCACCGCGGACCAGATGGAACTGCCCAGGATAACGACGGCCAGGACGATCCGGGCTGGCCAGTAACCCCGGCCACGCCACAGTTCCACAGATCCGATGCCCGCCAGGGCTGCGATTGCCGGCGCCAGCGCCACGGAATAGTAGGGGTGGACGATGCCGCTCATGAAGCTGAAGACACCCGCCGTGACCAGAAGCCAGCCGCCCCACAGGATCAGGGCAGCACGGGTACGGGAGGTCCGAATTTCCCTCCGGGTGAACCACAGGCCGGCAGCCAGCAGGATCAGGGCCGCGGGCAACAGCCAGGCAACCTCGGCGCCGAAGCTGGTGCCGAACATCCGCAGCAGGCCGGCGGCTCCGCCGAACCCGCCGTTGCCGCCGCCGAAGCCGCCCGCACCCGTCCCGCCCGGCGCACCGGCGCCGCCACCTGGCATACCCTCGCCCGAGCCGGTGATGCGGGACAAGCCGTTGTAGCCGAAGGTCAGCTCCAGGAAACTGTTGGTGGTTGAACCGGCCATGTAGGGCCGTGCCGAGGCCGGAGTCAGTTGGAAAAGTGCCACATAGCTCCCCGCCACCACAACGATGCCGCCCACTGCACCGAGAAGGTGCAGTATCCGCCGTCCCGCAGTGGTGGGCGCCGCCCAGAGATATGCGAGGCCAAGGGCAGGAACAATCAGGAAACCCTGCAGCATCTTGGTGAGGAAGGCCAGGCCCACCACGGCTCCGGCGGCCGCGAGCCACTTCCACCCCGCCTGCTCAATGGCGCGGGTGGTGAAGTACGCGGCGAGGACCAGGCAAAGGGTGAGCAAAGCGTCGGGGTTGTTGAACTTGAACATCAGCGCCGCCACCGGAGTCAGCGCCAGGGCGCCCCCGGCCAGCAGGCCTGCCCCCGGTCCGGAGATGCGTTTGACGGTCAGGTAAAGGATGCCGACGGCGGCCACTCCCATGAGCGCTTCGGGCACCAGCATGCTCAGCGACGAGAAGCCGAAGATCCTTCCCGCGAGGGCAGGAATCCAGAGTGCGGCAGGGGGCTTGTCCACCGTGATCGCGTTGCCGGCATCCAGTGAACCGAACAGGAAGGCCGTCCAGTCTTTGGTTCCGGCCTGGATGGCGGCGGCGTAGAAGGAGTTGCCATATCCGGTGGCCGCGAGGTTCCACAGATACAGGACTGCCGTGGCCACCAGGAGAGCCGCAGCCGAAGGCCGGACCCAGCGGGGCTGGCTGCCGAACGCGTACCGGGTCCAGCGAGTGCCGGGACCCGGGGCCGTTCCCGAGGGAACTGCGTGCCCGGAATGTGCGCCGGCGTCCGGCACGGCAGGAGCCTCCTGCGGGGCGCCGGAAGTGGGGCCGGCGTCAGCCGGTGTGATGGTGGAGGTCATGATGCTGCCGTTTCCGTCGAAGAAGTAGTGGGGGATGTGGCCGCAGGGACTGCCGGGCCGCGGAAAACCCACAGCCGGAACAGCAGGAACCTGACTGCGGTAGCGGCAAGATTCGCGGCCACCACCGTGAGGACTTCCGCCCAACGGTCCGGCGTCGTCGTACTGTGCACCACGGCGAGTGCCCCGGAGGTGAGTAGCAGGCCGATGCCGAAGACGATCAGCCCGTCGAAATGGTGCCGCACCGGGTTCCCGCCCTGAATGCCGAAGGTGAACCGCCGGTTGGCGGCGGTGTTGGCCACCGCGGTGATGAGCAGGGCCACAAAGTTGGCCACCTGGGGGTCCAAGAACCCGCGACCCACCAGGAAGATGAACAGGTACGCCAGCGTCGAGGCGCCGCCGATGGCAGCAAACCTGACCAACTGGCCGAAAAGGCTCCCCACCCGCGTCTGCTCGGCAGTACGGGATGACGCGGGCAGCGGGCCGCGGGCCAAGGCGGCACGCAATTCCGGAACAGGGATCCGGCCGTAGACCAGATCCCGGGTCAGCCGGGCCATGCCGCGCATGTCTGCCAGGGCGGTGCGGACCACATCAACGCTGGAATCGGGGTCGTCGGTCCAGTCCACCGGGACTTCATGGACCCGAAGGCCACAACGTTCGGCGAGGACCAGGAGTTCGGTGTCGAAAAACCACGAATTGTCCAGAGTATGCGGCAGGATCTGTTGAGCGACGTCGGCCCGGATGGCCTTGAAGCCGCACTGCGCATCGCTGAACCTGGCGCCCATGAAGGAATGGAGCATGAGGTTGTAGGTCCGCGAGATGAACTCCCGTTTGGGCCCGCGGACAACCCGTGAGCTACGCGTCAGGCGCGTGCCGATGGCAAGGTCCGAATGACCCGAAATCAGTGGGGCCAGCAGGGGTGCCAGCGCGGCGAGATCGGTGGACAAGTCCACGTCCATGTACGCCAGGACCGGAGACGGCGAGGCGAGCCACACTTTCCGCAGCGCATTGCCGCGGCCCTTTTCCCCCAGATGGACCACCACAAGTTCCGGAAGCTCCCTGGCCAGGCGTTCGGCGATCTTCAGGGTTCCATCCGTGCTCGCGTTGTCCGCCACGGTAATACGGAAGCTGTGTGGAAAAGACTCGCGCAGGTGCGAGTGGAGCCGGTGCAGGCATTCCTCCAAATCGCGTTCCTCGTTGAAAACGGGGATGGTGACGTCGAGGACCGGGACGGCGGTGCGGGTGTTCACAGGGGCACGCCGCCCGGCGCTCCGCTGGGGCCGGGGCCGGGGCCGGGGCTGGGGCTGTGGCGGCTGCGGCGGCTGCGGCCGGGATTGCCGCGGCGGGAAGCTCAGCGGCGCCACTGCAGCGTCCGGCAGGCTTCCTGAGGTGGAGTCGGTGAGCGTCATGAATCAAGACTCGCGCCGCTTCATTTGAGGCCATTAGGCGCAACCTGTGACGTGCCTGTGTAATTCAGCTTGCCGTTCAGCTTGCCGCCCGGAGTCAGTTGCCGGCCGGATTCAGGCGGAGGCAACCTTGGCTGCGGGCAACCGGACGGCGAACTCGGTCCTGCCCGGCCGTGACGTCAGTTCAACGCTCCCGCCATGCGCCTGGACAATGGACTCCACAATGGAGAGCCCCAGCCCGGACGAGCCTTCCAAACCGGCTGAGCCCTTCAGCCCGGCCCGGGCAGCGTCCACCCGTGCGAAGCGCGAGAAGATCCTGCCCTGGAACTCTCCCGGAATGCCCGGCCCGTCATCGGTGACGGTGACAACAACGCTGCCATCGGCTGACCGCATCACGCCCGTCACCACCGTGGTTCCGGCCGGCGTGTGCTTGCGCGCGTTGGACAGCAGGTTGGCGAGGACCTGGTGGAGCTGGGTGTTGTCACCCCGCACGATGATGGGCTCAGCCGGCAGTTTCAACTGCCAGATGTGGTCCGGGGCCATCACTTTCTCGTCGCTGACGGTCTCAACCACCAGCTGGGTGAGGTCCACATCGGTGGTCTCCGGGGCTTTGCCTTCATCCAGCCGGGCCAAGAGCAACAGGTCCTCCACCAGCGTGGTCATGCGCTCGGACTGGCTCTGCACCCGCCCCAGCGATTTCCTGCCGTCCTCGGTGAACGTCTCCGTCATGCGCATCAGCTCCGTGTAGCCGCGGATGGCAGTCAGCGGGGTGCGCAGCTCGTGCGAGGCATCCGCCACAAATTGGCGCACCTTCATTTCGCTCCGCTGGCGGGCTTCCAAAGCGCTGGAAACGTTGTCCAGCATAAGGTTCAGGGCGTGCCCCACACTGCCCACTTCCGTGGTGGGATGCGCAGCGGAGGCAGGTACGCGGACGGCGAGCGCCACCTCGCCGGCGTCGAGGGGCAGCTTGGAAACTTTGGTGGCGACGTCGGACAGCTGCTCCAGGGGGCGCATGGTCCGGCGGATCAAGGCTGTGCCGGCCAGTCCGATCACGAGCAGGCCGCCCAGCGACACCAGCACCATCGTGAGCACAAGCGAGGCCTCGGTGCTCTGTTTGGTGCTCAGCGGCAGGCCGGTAATCACCACGTCACCGTAGGGAGTCTGAGTGGCCATGACACGGTAGTCGCCGTTGGACAGCTGGCGGTCCACCGGTACGCCGTCGCGGGGGAGCGCCTGGAGGGTGGCCACATCGGAGGACGTCAGCGGGGTGCGGGTGAAATCAGAGGACAGGAAGCCCGCTTCCCGGCTGATCTGCCCGCCCGCCACCCGCGCGTTCAGCGTCCCCACGGCCTGCCCGCGGGCATCCAGGGGGTCGGGGCGCCCGGACGGGTTGCCCTCCGGCGGCCGGCCGCGGGACGCCATGGTCAACTGTTCGTTCAGTTGCTTGGAAAGGACCACGTCCATGGAGGCGTAGCTGACCACGCCAATGGCACCTGAGATGGCCACCAGCAGTGCCATGGAGAGCAAAATGAGGCGGGTCCGGAGGTGCCAGGTCGAGGGGTTGAACCAGGACCGGCCGGACCGCCGGGGAACACCGGAAAGAGCGGACATGCGGTCCCCGGCTAATCTGCAGGCTTGATGACGTAGCCGGCGCCGCGCACCGTGTGGATCATCGGCGGGTGGTTCGCCTCGATTTTCTTGCGCAGGTAAGAGATATACAGCTCCACGATGTTGGCCTGGCCACCGAAATCGTAATCCCACACCTGGTCCAGGATCTGGGCCTTACTGACCACGCGTTTGGGGTTCTCCATCAGGTAGCGCAGGAGTTCGAACTGGGTGGCCGTCAGCTGGACCTCTTCCCCGGCCCGGGTAACTTCCCGGGTGTCCACGTTGAGCACCAGGTCACCCACTACCAGTTCGGCGGTGTCCATGGCGGCCACCCCGGAGCGCTGGACCAGCCGGTGCAGGCGCAGCAGGACCTCTTCCATGCTGAACGGCTTGGTGACGTAGTCGTCGCCGCCGGCGGCCAGGCCCACGATGCGGTCCTGGACGTCGTCCTTGGCCGTAAGGAACAGCGCCGGTACCTCCGGCGCAAAGGTGCGGATTCTGCCCAGCAGCTCCACGCCGTCGAACCCCGGCAGCATCACATCCAGCACCAAAACGTCCGGATGGAAGTCCTTGGCCAGCTTGACGGCGGCGGGCCCGTCGGCGGCGACGGCCACGGACCAGCCTGCCATGCGCAGGCCCATGCTCATGAGCTCGGACAGGCTGGGTTCGTCGTCCACCACGAGGGCGCGGATAGGCGAGCCGTCCGGGTGCGTGAGCTGGGGAAGGTTGTTGGTCATGGAGTGCGGGGATGCCATGGGACAACTCTCTGATCTGCCGGTGTGCCGGGGCTTTGCGGTTCCTGTGTGTGTGCTGTGAGTTCCAGCGTAGTCACCTGCTTGTAGCGGCGGGATGCCGTGGCCCGGAGATCGGACCCACGTCACAGTCAGGGTTTCGTTGCGGCACAGCGTGCGCACAGCAAAGCGGCCGACGCTGTTGGGACAACCGTAGCCAGCAGTACCGACCGTCTTTGGAGAAAAGCCATGGATCAGCAAAACAATCACGCCGTCCCGGGGTCTGGAGCGGGCAACAGACAGCCGGAAAACGGGCCAGCCCCGGTGTGGGAGGGCGCGCCGCAGAAGGACGCGTCCTACCAAGAACCGGAGGGTTGGGGTACGACGCCGGCAGTCCCGGCGGGCGCGAACGCCGGGACCGGATGGGGCGCACCGAAGTCCTACTCCCCGAATGGTGCCCTGGGTTCCGGCCGGAACAGGACCTGGACGGCGAAGAAGGGCATGGTTGCAGGGGGCGTGGCGGTGGTGGTTGCTGCCGCAGCGGGCGCCGGCGCTTACGCCGCCGCGAATGGTTCCAGCGCGGCTGCGGCCGACGGCCAGGGCGCGGGCGGCCAGGGTTCGGGCGGGCAGGGTTTCGGCGCGCAGGGCCAGTTCGGGCCAGGGAGCCAAGGCGGCATGACCGGCCCCGGTGCCGGCGCCGGAATGGACGGCGGCCCTTCCGGACTGGGCATGGGAATGGCTGGGCTCAGTGTCGCCATCCATTCCGAATACGTCATCCTCGAGGACTCGGGCTACGTCACCATGGCGGGCCAGGCAGGGACCGTCACCAGCGTCTCCGCGAACTCCCTCACCGTCAAAAGTGATGACGGCTTTTCCCGCACCTACGCCGTGGATTCGGATGTGCAGGTCTCCGAAGGAGTGCGGCAGCGGGGGAGCTCTGCCGGCAACACACTCGGTCTGTCGGCCGTCACCACCGGTGCCAGTGTCCGTGTTTCCGCCCTCAAGGAGTCTGATTCCTACCGGGCGGAGACCATCCAATTGACGGCCGCCGGCACGTCCAGCACTCCGAACTCCGGCACATCCAGCACTCCGAGCTCGGGAGTAACTACGAATTAGGAGATCGCCCCGAACCGGGGCACTCACCGGGCTCTGGCGGTTGCTGCGAACTAAGACTTTTGAACCGCTTTGGCCTTGGCAGAACCCCTTACCGGTCAGTAGGGTCGTGCTCGTTCGGCCAAGAATGCGCGTCCTGGCGAAAAAATCAGCCGACGATTGGACAACACGCCTCAACCGGTGTGGCAATTTTACGTCAAGCGCATGAAGTTCCTGTCGATTCTCAGATGATGGGTTATATCGAATAATATTCTTCATCTGAGCACAATGGGGCCCCTCGACAGAAATCCATGTCATACAAATGCCGACTCGCCGAATTGTGATACGACGCACATTATTGCCGCTTTGTCTCACGATGCGGACGAACAGGCCCTTTGTTACTTGCAAGTTTTCATTGTTACGTTGCACACTTTCAATTGTGAACAAGAACTCAACAGCAACTGCAGCCGCAGAATATTGGTCCAGCACATCAGCTGCTGCCGACATGCGCTGTTGTCGAATGCACGCCTGACCTTCAGACCCACGAAGTTCTTAGGCATTCGCCTTCCCAGTCCAGAGACGGGCGCCCTCCCAGATTTTTCATTGCGGGCAACCAGCATTCGAGCCGCAGTGACGGCCATTCACATTTGAGGTAAGCATTCATGTCAGTTGCATCCGGATACGTCCACATCTCCGTCCGTAACGCCGGTAAGCCCAGCCAGTCGTCCGGCCTCCGTCAGGGTTTTGGCACCCGCCAGGCGTTCGCGCCTGGCGCTGGTGGAACCGGTTTCCCCGCTCCCGGGTACGTACCCCAGGGCTACAACCCCAACTCCTACGGCCAGCTCCGCGCCGTGCAGCCCTCCGAAGCTGCCCCGCTCACCGCGCCCACGCCGGTAGTAGGGGGGAGCAACGCACCCAGGTCCGCGAACGATAACCTTGCTCGCGGATTCGTCCTTTACATGGGCATCGACGAGGAGACCGCGGCGGCAGCCGGAACCTCCATTGCCAAGCTTGCCCAGGAAATCCGCGCCTACGCCCAGTCGCTCGTGACCGGCGCCGAAAGCTACGCTGCGGTGGCCATGGCCCCGGCCGGTACCCCCGGTTCCGCGCTCGACGTCGTCCGGTCCACCTTTGGCGACCCCACTGTCAACGCCCAGAAGCGCACCGAAACTGCGCGGCTGCAGCAGGCGGCGGAGCCCCGTCCCTCCGGCGTCCTCATCGACCTGGCCCGCCGCGAAGTCCACCTTGACGGCGAATCCCTGAACCTGACCTTCAAGGAATTCGAACTCCTCAACTACCTCGTCGAGAACGGCACCCGCACAGTCGGCCGCGACGAGCTGCTCGAAGGTTTGTGGCGCAATGCCGAGGAGGTACCCAACGAGCGCACCATCGACGTCCACATCCGCCGCCTCCGCTCCAAACTGGGCCGCCTCGCCAACACCGTCCGCACCGTCCGAGGCCAGGGCTACCGGTTCTACGAGCACCCCGAAGTAGTGGTCTGGGCCGCTCCGGAATACTCGATCTAGTCTTAACTTCAGTACCGCAAGAAGGCGGCACGATCCCTCTGCGCCTGCGCTCGTTCCTCGCGCAACAACGGCGCTTTCGGGATGTGCCGCTGCGCTGCAGCGCCCTTACTCACGGGAGCCGCTTTCGTGTGTTCCGGGCCAGCGAGCATGTACCCCCGCAGCTGGTGTTTTTGGGGGCTAGGCTTGGGGAATGAGCGACCACCACATCAAGCGACTGGTGATCATGCGCCATGCCAAGGCTGACTGGCCCGGCGGGGTTGATGATCATGAACGGCCGCTGGAAGAGCGCGGGCACCGGGAGGCGCCGTTGGCCGGGAAATGGCTGGTCAAGCACAACATTTTCCCGGATTTCATCCTCTGCTCCAGTGCCCTGCGCACCCGCCAGACGTGTACGTGGGTGTGCGCCGAGCTGGGGGATAAGGCCCCGACGCCGAAACTTGAGGACGGCCTCTACGCCGCCTCCGCGCTGCGCATGCTGACCGTGGTCAACCATGTGCCCGACACCGTGACGACGCTGATGCTCATCTCGCACATGCCCGGGGTCCAGGACCTCGCCATGCACCTTGCTTCCCGGGACTCAAACCACGATGCCTACATGGACGCCGCCACGCGCTACCCCACCAGTGCCCTGACTGTGCTGGAAACGGAAAAGTCCTGGGCCGAACTCGACGGCCAGGACGCCCGGATCACCAAATTCAAGGTTCCGCGCGCCCACTGAGGCGCAGCGTCTGTCAGAGTTGACCGGTGAACCTCCCACACTCCCTCCTGGCGCTGCTCGTCGCCGTCCTCTGGGGCGTCAACTTCGTCGCTATCGACCTGGGACTGCATCCCGACGGCGGTGACGTTCCGCCGCTGCTGTTCGTTGCCATGCGGTTCGTCCTGGTCGTCTTCCCCCTGATCTTTTTTATCCGGAAGCCGGATGTCAGCTGGAAGGCGATCATCGGCGTCGGGCTCTTTATGAGCGCGGGCCAGTTTGGCCTCCTGTACCTGGCCATGGCGCTGGGTATGCCGGCCGGTCTGGCATCGCTGGTGCTCCAGGCGCAGGTGCTGCTGACGGTTCTGCTGGCGGCGGGGTTCCTGGGGGAGCGCCCCAGCCGGAGCCAACTGTTCGGCGTTGTCCTTGGCGTCGCGGGACTGGCCGTGGTGGCAGTAGGGCGCAGCGCGGTGGCGCCCCTGCTGCCGTTGATCATTGTGCTGGGGGCGGCGTTGTCCTGGGCGGCCGGAAACGTCGTCGCCCGCCGGGCCAAAGCGGCATCCGGGCTGGGACTGGTGGTCTGGTCCGGGGCTGTTGTTCCGCTGCCCCTTGCCGGACTGTCGCTCCTGGTGGACGGGCCCGACGCCGTGCTCGGAACGCTGGCCCATCTGCAGCCGGTCACCATCGCCAGTGCGCTGTACACGGCTATTTTCGGGTCATTGGTGGGGTACGGGATTTGGAACCGGCTGCTGGCCCGCTACCCGTCGTCGGCGGTTGTTCCCTTCACGCTCCTGGTGCCCGTGGTGGGGATGAGTGCCGCCTGGCTGATACTGGCCGAAGTCCCCTCGCCCGCGGAACTGGCCGGTGGCGTCCTTCTGCTGGGCGGAGTGGCGACGGCGGTACTCACCGGACGCGGCGGCCCGCGTCAGCGCCGGGACGTGGTCTTGGTGCCGGATTTGGGTGCCGGCGGGGGCGCCGCTTTGCCGGCCGGTTTACGCGCCGGAGATGCCGACGACGACGCCCGCTTGGCCGCCGCCGGCAAACGGGCAGGCGCGCGGGAGCCGGAAGCCCGCTGAACCGGTGCCCCAGTGTTGCGGGCAGCCGTGCCCCGGGTGACTGGCCCGTGGCTGGCGGACGTGCCCCGGGCCGAGGGGCGGCCCTGGGACGCCGTGGGCTTCCGGCCGCTTCCCGCCACCGGCCGGTTCCGGGAGCCGGGCCGACGTGCCGAGGGCCACGCCACACCCAGAAACAGGACCAGTACTGTGGCAGCGGCCGAGGCGGCGGCCCAGAAGAAGTAATTGTCGGGATCGTTGGTGGGAAGCGGCGTGCCGATGATGGTCGACTGATCCACGAAGGCGAGCTCCCACGTGCTGAGGAAAGCCAGCGAAAAAGCGACGGCCAGGCTCGACCCGGCCCCGGTGGCCACCAGGACTGCATGGCGGCGCCGGACAAGCACTTCGCCTACCGCGGCCACGTAGGCCAAGGCCACGAGCCCCAGGAACGTGACCATCACGGCCTCCTCAAGCGTGATGGCAGTAAGCACCAGCATGCCCAGGGCCGCGATGGCCATAACGAGGGCGAACTTTCCGCTGATACCCATGTGGCGCATGGGATCAATCATCCCCGAGGGAGGAGTTACTTCAGCACGTAGCCGCGCATGCTGGCCATGATTGCTGCAACGCTTTGGTCACGGCTCCGCTCCGGGTTGTAGGTCACCCGGTCCAGGCCCACCACAAAGCAGGCACCAAAAATCGCCGTCTCCAGGCTGCCGCGCGAGATGCCGGCGTCCACCGGGTAGACGGCCGCCACCGCCTCGATGGCATCGCCGATAACCGCCAGGAGTTCGGTCCTGAGCACGGCAAACGTATCCTGCCACACGCTGGGGGTGCGCCAGTTTTCGCTGACCCACAGCCTCGCGAAGGACGGATAATCGGCCATGAAGTCCATCGCCTGGCCGATCATTGCCTCCATGGCCAGCAGCGGGTCGCCGGCGGAACCACCCGACGCGCCGGAACCACCCGCGGGGCCGGGATCACCCGCGGGGCGGGGATCATCCGCGGGGCGGGGATCAGCGGACGCGCTCAGCAGGCGTGCCTTCAGGATGTCCACGCCATAGCGCAGCAACTGTGCAATCAGATCGGACTTACTGCCGAAGTTGTAGTAGACGGTACCCTTGGAAACCCCGGCCGCGGCGGCGATCTCATCCACGGTCACGCCGGCAGCACCCCGCTCGCCGATCAGCTCCATCGAGGCGTCGAACAGCTTCTGCCGGGTGGCGTTGGTCCGGGCCGGCCGGAGTTTCTTCCCGGCCGCACCATCGTCGGGCAGGACGGCGCTCATACCGCGATCTCAGGTTTGAGGGTCTTGAGCGTCCAGTACTTGTGCTTCCGGACCGCGAAGGTGGACATCGCGGCGCCCAGCAGCGTGTAGCCGAGGAGCCCCAGGACGGTGGGCACAATCATGGACAGGTCCGCCCCGTAAATGAGGTGCCGCATTCCGGTTACCACGTAGCCCATGGGGAGGACCTCATGGACCACGTGCAGCGGCTGCGGGGTGGTCTGCCAGGGAAACGTTCCGCCCGAGGAAACAAGCTGCAGCACCAGCAGGATCAGCACCACCAGCTTGCCCGGCGATCCCAGCAACGCAACCACGCCCTGGATGATGGCGCTGAACGCCATCGCCGCCGCCAGCATAAAGAGCCACATCAGGACCGGATGCGCCGGGTTCAGGCCCAGAGCCAGGTCCACCACGAGGGTCAGGAGGGTGGCCTGGACCGCTGAGACCGCAAGGAACGGCAGCCAGCCGCCGACGGCGATTTTCCAGGCCGGGGCGTTCGACGCCAGGGCCCGCTGGGTGATGGGACGCATGGCCTGGACCAGCATAAAGATGCCGATCCACAAGGCAAGGGTCATGAAGAAGGGCGCCAGGCCCGCCCCATAGGAGTTCGCCTTGGCCTGGGAGACGTTGCTGACTGCAACAGGGTCGGCGATCACGTGGGACAGGCTGTCCTTCTGGGCGTCGTCGGGGTTGGGCACTTGCCCGGCACCCTTGGCAATTTCGGTGGCGAGCGTCCGCGATCCGTCGGCGGCCGTCGCGGCGCCGGCCTCCACCTGCCCGGCACCGGCGTCGACCTTATTTGCACCCTCTGCCAGCCGGCCGGCTCCGTCCAGTGCTGACTGCTGGCCGGTGGCCAGCGCGGCCGCACCGGTGTGGAGCTGGTCCGCGCCCGCCGAAGCCTGTGCCACGGCGTTCTTCAAGGCCGGCATACCGGCAGCGAGCTGGGCCGCGCCCACGCTCACTGCCTCGGCACCGTCAGCCAGCTGCTGGATTTGGGCGGCGTCGGCCTGAAGGGTGGTCTTCGCACGAGCCACCGGGTTTGAGGTTGCCGCGGCGTCGAAATCGGCCAGGATGCTGTTCGCCTGTTCCTGCGTAATCACTTTCGCGGCAACGAGGCGGGTGTTCGATTCGAGCACGCGTGTCCGCAGTCCCCGGTCGGCGGCGTCGAGTTGGGTGACGACGGACTGGACCTTGGTGTTCAACTGGGCGTTCCCCGCGGCCACCTGAGCGGCCCCGTTGGCAAGGGTCTGGGTGTCCGTGGGGAGCGTGGCGGTCTTATCCTTCAGCAGGGTGAGGCCGCTGCTGAGCCGGCCAGCGCCGTCGGTCAGCTGGTTCGCGCCGTCACGGAGTTTCAGTTGCCCGGCGTAGAGCTCTGCGGCTCCGCTGCTGAGTTCGGTGGTACCCGCGTGGAGGGTAACGGTTCCGTCGCGGAGTGTGGCCACGCCGTCGGCCAGTTGTCCGGCACCGTCTCCTGCCTTGAGCATCTGGGCATGGATGGTGCCGAAGCCGGTGAGGAGCTGGTTGGCGGTTTCTTCGCCCACCTCCTTGGCAACTGTGGTGTGGACCGAGGTGGTCAGCTTGTCCACGATGGTGCTCAGCAGGTAGTTGTTGGCATCGTTGGTGGTGACGTTCAGCATTGCCTGGCTGGCGGAATCGAAGCTGCCCGGTGAGACCAGGTTGGTGGAGAAGTCCCGGGGGATCTTCAGCGCAAACGCGTACTTGCCGTTGCTGACGCCCTGATCGGCCTCCGATGCCGTGCTGACCGGCTTCCAGTTGAAGACGTGGCCCTCGATCAGGCCGTCCGCCACCTTGGTGCCGGCATGGAGTTCTGTGCCGTCGCCGGAAGTGGCTCCGGTGTCTTCCACCACCAGGGCGGCATCGATCTGATTCAGGTTCCCGTAGGGGTTCCAGTTGGCGTAGAGGTACACCGCGCCGTACAGGAGCGGCACCATGGTCAGGGCAAGGATGGTGAGCTTCGGCAGCAACCCGCCGGTCATCCGCTTCAGTTCGGAACGGGCCAGCCGCAACACGGTCACTTGGCGTCCTCGGTTTCGCGTAGGAGGGCTTCGGATTCGTCGTCAGCCAGGGAAGGTTGGTCGGTCACGGCGGTTTGGGCCGGGGTGGATTCAGGTGCCGATTCCAGCGCGGCGGGCGCTTCCTCCGCCGGCTGGACCGCGTTGCCGATCACGGCGGCGGGACCCGTCCACGAGTCCGGGAGGGCAGTGACGGTAGCGACGACGGCGAGTGGCCGCCCGCCGTCGTACGCCAGCGCTTTAAGCCGCGGGAGCCAGTCCGCAGCGCTGGCACTGTGCCGGTCCGGGGAATCCACCACCAGGAGGTCGGTGTGCGGGTTGGCCAGCGCGAGGGCGGTCAGCAACTCCGTCCGTTTGCCGGCGGGGAGCTGTTCGGTCCAAAGATCCGCGATGTCCTCAAACCTGTTGATTTTGAGCCAGGGCTTGCTGAGGAGTGCGCCGCGGTAGCGGCGGGGGACCAGGGCGAGGTCCTCGGTCACGAGGTCGCGCACGCTGAGGTGCTGCTCGGGTTCGTTGACTCCGGGGGAGTCGACCAGGGCGCTGGCCAGCCGAAGCGTCTTGGTACGGGAGTTGCCGGCCCAGGTAATCAGGCCGCCGGTGGGCTTCATGCGGCCACTGATGGTCAGTGCGAGGGCGGTTCTCTGGTCCTGCCGGTCTGCTGCCACCAGCAGCAGCTCACCGGGGCTGACGCGCAGGGAGGTGGGCGGAAGAAGTTCATCGCGCCGGCCCTTCACGTGGAGCTGCTGGACAAATAGCAAGGATGGCCTTTCGACGATTAATGTCTGCACCCATCCTAACTAAACTGACCAGTCAGTTCAAATAGGCCTAGAGGCCGTACTTTTCCAATAACCGCAGCCACACTTCGCTGATGGTCGGAAAGGAGGGCACCGCATGCCACAGCCGCTCAAGCGGGACCTCGCCCACCACGGCGATGGTGGCGGCATGCAGCAGTTCTCCCACGTCGGGTCCGGCAAAAGTTGCCCCCAGGAGAACCCGGCGGTCCTCGTCCACCACAAGCTGCGCCCAGCCCTCGTAATGCTCGGAGTGCAGGGAAGACCCTGAAACGTCGATGGGCAGCTCCACGGATGAGGCGTTGTAGCCGTCCTTCCTGGCCTGCTCCAGGGTTCGTCCGACGGCGGCCAGCTCGGGATCGGTGAACACGACACTGGGAACGGCGTGCAGGTTGGCGGTCTGGGCGTAGCGGCTCCACGCTGCCGGGTCTCCCGCCAGTTCGCCCTTGGCGCGGGCGGCGA
The DNA here is from genome assembly GCF_034048115.1 of Pseudarthrobacter sp. IC2-21. Lineage (NCBI taxonomy): Bacteria > Bacillati > Actinomycetota > Actinomycetes > Micrococcales > Micrococcaceae > Pseudarthrobacter > Pseudarthrobacter sp. IC2-21. The sequence goes on from NZ_CP139145.1 coordinate 716,963, forward strand.
TGGCATCACCGGTTGCCCGGGCCTCGTACTTGCCCTGATGCGTGAAATAGTTCTTGCCGGCGGCGTCTCCCACCGCGTAGAGCCAAGGCTCGTGCCCGTCCGTGCCGCGGACTAGGCCAGTCAGGTCCGTCTGCAGCCGGAGTGGCTTCCCGTCCGAGGCCCCGAGGCCCACGCTTTCCAGGCCGAGGCCCTCGAGGGCCGGATGCCGGCCCGTGGAGACCAGGACCTTGTCCGCCGTCACGGCGCTCTGTTCGCCGGCGTGCTGGTCACTCGTGCTGTGTTCAGCGATGCCCTGTTCGCCGGCGGTCCGGTCACGCAGCGTCAGGGTGAAGGTGCCGTCGTCGTTTTGATGGATGCTTTCCGTCGATGTGCCCAGGCGGATCTCCACGCCGTCCGCCCGCAGTCCGGCCGCCACGAGACTGCTGGCCTCGGCCGGGAAGCTGCCCAGGAGCCCGCTCCTGGCCACCAGAATCACCTCCGAGCCGAGGCGGGCAAATGCCTGGGCGAGCTCGGTGCCTGCCACGCCGCCGCCGAGGACCAGCAGCCGTGCCGGGATTTCCTTGGCGGACGTGGCTTCCCGGGTGCCCCAGACGTGCAGTCCTGCCAGCCCTTGGATGGGCGGCTGGTTGGGTATGGAGCCGGTGGCCAGTACGACGGCGTGCCGCGCCTTGAGTTGGTAGATGTTTCCGTCCAGGCCGGCTACTTCCACGGCGCGGGGCCCGGTGAGCCGCCCGCGCCCGCGGATGAGTTCGATGCCGGCACCCTCGAGCCACTTCACCGCGCCCTCATCCTGCCAGTTGGCAGTGAAGTAGTCGCGGCGCTTGAGTACTGCCGCAACATCCAGGGTGCGGGTCACCGCCGCCTCGGCCCCGGGCACGGTCTGCGCACCGTGAAGGGCTGTGCCCGGTCGGAGCAGCGCCTTCGAGGGCATGCAGGCCCAGTAGGAACACTCGCCACCCACCAGTTCGGCCTCGACCACCACAACGGTGAGTCCACCTTGGACTGCACGGTCCGCGACGTTTTCACCCACGGCTCCTGCGCCAATGATTACGACATCAAATTCCCGTTCCAAGGTTTGGGGCGTCATTTGTCCAGCCTACGCCCGCCTTCCGGGACGGAGCCGGGCGGATTGGCTGCTGCCTGGCGTCGCTGTTGACCAGGCAAGGGAGCGGCGGCCCGTGTTGCAGGGTCCGGAGTGAAGCCGGTGACAAAAAGTTACGCATTCCGGTCACGGCTTTTGGCGAGGTCTTAAAAGCAGAAGGTCCGCACCGGCGAACCGATGCGGACTTTCATTCTGTGCGCCCAAAGGGATTCGAACCCCTGACCTTCTGTTCCGTAGACAGACGCTCTATCCAGCTGAGCTATGGGCGCATTCTCTGTTTCGCGGAGTATCTCGCTCCCCGAACCTCGAATTACTTTACGCGAGTCTGGCCCTCGTGCCAAATCGGAAGGCGTGTAATATGGGTGACTAGACCGGTCTACGTGACCTTCATCACTTAATTCCATCAATTTGCGCACCGTTTCCTTGAATTTGCGCGGTTTCCGTCCCAAAAGAGCAGAAACGAGCACGCCTGCCATCCTCGGCCACCCCGGGGCGGCCAATAACATTTAGGACACACCGATGAACCCGAGGAAGGGAACCGTAATGGGCGAACTGGCGCAGAAACCGTTGCTTGAACAAGCACCCACCACCCATGCCGCACTGCTGGCGTGGGTCGAAGAGGTTGCAGAACTTACGCAGCCGGACCGCATCCATTGGGTTGACGGGTCCGAGGAAGAGAACACCCGGCTGACCGACGAGCTCGTCGCCGCCGGGACCCTGACACGGCTTAACCCGGAAACGTTCCCCAACTCCTTCGCAGCCTTCTCCGACCCGGCCGACGTTGCCCGGGTCGAGGAGCAGACCTACATCTGCTCGGAAAATGAACGCGACGCCGGCTTCACCAACAACTGGATGGCTCCGGCCGAGATGAAGCAGAAGCTGCGCGGCCTGTTCGCCGGCTCCATGCGCGGCCGCACCATGTACGTCATCCCGTTCGTCATGGGCCACCTCGAGGCCGAGGATCCGAAGTTCGGCGTGGAAATCACCGACAGCGCCTACGTCGTCGCCTCCATGCGCATCATGGCCAACATCGGCACCGCCGTGCTGGACAAGATCACCTCCACGAACGCCTTCTTCGTCCCCGCCCTGCACTCCCTGGGCGCACCCCTCGAGGCCGGCCAGGCTGATGTGCCCTGGCCGTGCAATCCGGACAAGTGGATAGTCCACTTCCCCGAAGAGCGTTCCATCTGGTCCTTCGGCTCCGGCTACGGCGGAAACGCCCTGCTGGGCAAGAAGTGCTACGCCCTGCGCATCGCCTCGGTGATGGCCCGCGATGAAGGCTGGCTGGCCGAGCACATGCTGATCCTCAAGCTCACGTCGCCGGAGAAGAAGAACTACTACATCTCCGCGGCCTTCCCCTCTGCCTGTGGCAAGACCAACCTCGCCCTGCTTGACCCCACCATCGAAGGCTGGAAGGTCGAAACCCTCGGCGATGACATCACCTGGATGCGGATCGGCAAAGAGGGCGAACTGCGCGCCACCAACCCGGAAGCCGGCCTGTTCGGCGTCGCGCCGGGCACCGGCTGGGGGACCAACCCCAACGCCATGCGCGCCATTGCCAAGGGCCACAGCATCTTCACCAACGTTGCCCTCACGGACGACGGCGGCGTGTGGTGGGAAGGGATGACTGACGAGGTCCCCGCGCACCTGACCGACTGGCAGGGCAACTCGTGGACGCCGGACTCGGACCAGCCGGCCGCCCACCCGAACTCCCGCTTCTGCACCCCGATCTCGCAGGTCGACATGCTGGCTGAGGAGTACTACAGCCCCGAGGGCGTGGAGCTCTCGGCCATCCTCTTTGGCGGCCGGCGCAAGACCACCGTTCCCTTGGTTACCCAGGCCCGCAACTGGACCAACGGCATCTTCATGGGCTCCACGCTCTCCTCGGAGACCACGGCCGCCGCTGCAGGCCAGGTGGGCGTGCTCCGCCGCGACCCGATGGCCATGCTGCCTTTCATCGGCTATGACGCCGGCGACTACCTGAAGCACTGGATCAGCGTCTCCGGAAAGGCCAACCCGGAACGGCTCCCGCACATCTTCTTGGTCAACTGGTTCCGGCGCACCGCCGACGGCGGCTTCGCGTGGCCGGGCTTTGGCGACAACGCCCGCGTCCTCAAATGGGCCATCGAGCGCCTCGAAGGCAAGGCTGACGCGATCGAAACGCCCATCGGCTTCGTCCCGGCGCCCCACTCTCTGGACCTGACCGGCCTGGACCTTACCCACGCCCACGTGGAAGATGCCGTCCGCGTGGACCGCGAGGAATGGGATGCCGAGCTGGCCTCGATCGAGGAGTGGTACGCGAATTTCGGTGACTCCCTGCCGGAGGCCCTGAGTGCCGAGCTGAACGCACTGAAGGAACGCATGGCGGACCACAGCTGATTAGCTGGAGTCAAACAGACATCACGACGGCGGCCCCGCACCTTTTCGAAAAGGTGCGGGGCCGCCGTCGTACTGCGACTCTTAGCTGGCGAGCCAGATGTCCGGGCCGAAGACCTCGTAGTGGATGGATGTGGCCGGGATGCCCGCGTTGATGGCCTCGTTGCGGATGTTTTTCATGAACGGGAGCGGTCCGCACAGGTACAGCGACGCATCGGCCGGGAGGTCCACCTCGCGCAGGGACATAAAGCCCTCCTTGGTGCCCTCCACCGGCTGCTCCAGCCACAGCTGCAGTTCGGCACTGTCCAGGCGTTCGACGTCGTCCGTCATCTGCCCGCGCAGTGCCCAGCTGTCCAGGGTGCTTTCGGCATGGAGCACCAGGACCTGCCGGTCCGACCCGGCTTCGGCGAGGGAACGCAGGATGGATGCGGTGGGCGTGCAGCCAATGCCGGCCGAGGCCAGGACCACCGGACCGTCACCATCTTTGAGGGTGATCTCGCCGTAGGGGTTGGAGATGTCCAGGACGTCGCCGACCTGCACGGTGTTGTGCAGCACGGGGGAGACCTCGCCGCCGTCATCCAGCTTGGTGGTGAAGCTGCGGCTGGTGCCCGCCTCGCCGGACAGTGAGTACTGGCGCACCTGGCGAAGGCCGTCCGGCAGGACCACCTTGACGCTGACGTACTGGCCCGGAAGCGCCGGGGTGATGGGGGTGTCGTCCGCCGGCTCAAGGGTGAAGGTCATGGCGCCGACGCCGGCCGCAGTCTTGGCGGACACCCGCCACGGGGCCCACATCTTGCCGTTCGCCTGCATGGCGTAAAGGCCCTTTTCAAGCTTGATGAGGGCGTCCGCCATCAGCCAGTACACCTCGGTCCAGGCCTCCGCGATTTCGGGGGTGATGACCTCCGCAAGGTCTTCGGCAATGGCGGCGAACAGGTGCTCGTAGACCACCTGGTACTGGGGTTCGGTGATGCCGAGCGAGGCATGCCGGTGGGCAATCCTGGCGAGAACGGTTTCCGGCAGCGTGCCGGGGTTGTTGACCAGGTGCGTGGCGAAAGCGGCGATGCTTCCGGCGAGGGCCTGCTGCTGGTCGCCCGAGCGCTGGTTGGAACGGCTAAACAGGCCGTCCAGCAATTCGGGGTGGGCGGCGAACAGCCGGGCGTAAAACTTAGGGGTGATGGCGCCGATCCGCGAGCCGACCAGCGGCAGGGTGGCCTCAATGACGGGGCGGGACTTGTCCGAGAGCATGTGTACTCCTGAGGTAGGTAACCGGGGCCTTCGTCCGGTCGGATAATACGTGCATTTCGAATGCGTGTATTGATACCCCAAGTTCTACACCTTGTAGAAATGTGAAATCAAATCGGCCCGTCACATGGCGCTTTGACAGGGAAGTGAGCCCGGCGCAGCGCGGTTTTGCGGCTACTGTGACGGAACCGGCGGCTGAAGGCCGGGGCGGAGGCCGATCATCTGGAAGACGGGCGCCATCTGCTTCGAGCCGGGCAGGTCGGCCACCACCACGTCGTCGAGTTCGCCGTAGAAGGCTTCGCGTGCCCGGGCAAGTGCTGCCCGGAGTTTGCATTCGTTGATGAGCGGGCAATTGCCGCCGGGGGATACGCAGTCGGCGGCGTCGGTGCGGGTGTTCAGTGACCGCAGGACCTGGCCCACGGTGGCCACGCGTCCGGCGGGGCTGAGCCGGGAGCCGCCGCTCCGGCCGCGTTCAACGTCGATCAGGCCCAGGGCTCGCAGTTTAGCAATTGCCTTGCTGACATGGTTGTAGGGTGTGGCCACGGCGTCGGCGATGTTCTGCGTGGTGAGGAGCGTGGCCTCGGGGGCGGCGGCCAAAACCATCAGGGCCCTGAGGCTGACGTCTGCAAAGGCATTGATTTTCACGACCATTCGCCCCGGTCTAGTCCACCCAGATGGCGGGCTCGTTGGAATCGGCGGCGAGCTCGCCGAACTCCCACTCGCGGCTGGCTGTGTTGGCGGCGTACGGCAGGACGGCCGCGAAAACTGACCCGTCCCGGTGTTCGGCAGCCACATGGATGGCATCGGACTCATCCTCAACCAGCGTGATGTCGCAGACCACTGCGGCGGCGCGGAAATCGCCCCGGTTCTGGCGCAGCAGTTCAGTGAGGTCGCTGATCATCGCATCGGCGTCAAAGTCGCCGTCCGAACCTTCCGCAGCGTCCGCCGGGGTGACGGCCATGAGCCGGACCTCGCCGTCGTTCTGCACCACCAGCGCGAACGGCAGAAACCCGCCGTTGCGCTGGAGCTGTTCCTGGGCCGCACCGAGTCCGGTGCCCATCAGGTTCTCCAGATCCGCGGCGCTGGCCTCCGGAACGGAATCCCGCCAGGACGGCACCATCTGGCCGTCCGCGGCACCGTCCGCGGCTTCGCGGGCGACTGACTGTGCCGTTGTTCGGGGCGCCGGGTGATTAGCGCCGGACATTGGCCAGCACCCGGTCCCGCACGCGTTCCATCAGGAGGCGGTCCGTGGCTTCGACGTTAAGTCGGAGGAAAGGCTCGGTGTTGGAGGGGCGCAGGTTGAACCAGTAGCTGCCGTCCTTGGCCGTGAAGGTGCTTCCGTCCATGGTGTCCACGATGATGTCCTCGGCGGCAAAGTCAGCCTTGACCCGGTCCACAGCCGCCGTCTTGTCCTCGATTTCGGAGTTGATCTCACCGGAGGAGGCGTACGGCTCGTACTCGCGGCCAAGCTCGGACAGCGGGCCGTCCTGCTCGCCAAGGGCCGCGAGGACGTGCATCGCTGCGAGCATCCCGGTGTCGGCGTTCCAGAAGTCGCGGAAGTAGAAATGCGCGGAGTGCTCGCCGCCGAAGACGGCACCTTCCTCGGCCATGACTGCCTTGATGAAGGAATGGCCAACGCGGGTGCGGACGGCGCGCCCGCCGTCGTTCGCCACCAATTCCGGCACCGCGCGTGAGGTCAGGAGGTTGTGGATGATGGTTGGGGTGGCCTCGCCCTGCCCCTGGGCGCGTGCGATTTCGCGGCGAGCCACCATGCCGGTAATGGCCGACGGCGAAACGGGCTCGCCTTTTTCGTCAATCACAAAGCAGCGGTCGGCGTCGCCGTCGAACGCCAGGCCGATGTCCGCCCCGTGTTTGATGACGGCGGCCTGCAGGTCGCGCAGGTTCTCCGGCTCGAGGGGATTTGCAGGGTGGTTCGGGAAGGAACCGTCCAGTTCGAAGTAGAGGGGAATGATCTCGAACGGCAGCTTCGGCAGGAGGGCGTCGCCCAGGACCGCGGGGGTGGTCAGGCCGGCCATGCCATTGCCCGCATCCACAACAACCTTCAGCGGGCGGGACCCGGACAGGTCCACCAGCCCGCGGAGGTACTCCGAGTAGCCCTTGAGGACATCGTGGACGCCGATCTTGCCGCGGGTGGCGGCCGCCGGGATGTGGCCCGTATTCAGGTACTCCTCGGCGAGGGCCTGGATCTCCTTGAGCCCCGACTCGGAGGAAATGGGCTGCGCTCCGGCCTTGGCCATCTTGATGCCGTTGTACTCGGCAGGGTTGTGGCTGGCGGTAAACGTGGCGCCCGCTGCGTTGAGGGAACCGCAGGCGTAGTAGAGCTCATCGGTGGAGATGAGGTCCAGGAGCTGGACGTTCGCGCCGCGGGTGGCGGCGCCATCGGCAAAAGCCTTGGCGAACTCGGGGGAGGAAGGGCGCATGTCGCCGCCCACCAGTACGGTCTGGCCTTCGAGTTCCAGGACATCGACGAACGCGGCACCTACGGCTTCGACGATTTCGGCCGTGATGGAATCGCCCACGATGCCCCGGACGTCGTAGGCCTTGAAGGATGCCGAGAGGTCAAAAGTCTTTGTCTGTTCGCTAGTCACGGGTCTTATCTTACGTGGAACTGCACAGGAGCCTGTTGAGGGGGAGTGGACGCCGGACGCTGCCCCGGCCGCAGTGTCCGAACCTGTGGGGTTGTCCACATAGGGCGGCTACGGGGCATGGGGTGTCGGTGGGGGCTGGGATACTGAATCAATGGTCGATACCCAGAACGCCGCCCTTCTTTCCGCTTCCCCTGACTTGCCGTCCACCACCAAGGCCCAGGCGCTGGAAGTCCTCCGCGAACTGGTGGGGCATCCGGAAGCGGCATTCCACGACGGCCAGTACGAGGCGATTGAGGCACTGGTCGACGGCGGCCGCAGGGCCCTGGTGGTCCAGCGCACCGGCTGGGGAAAATCGGCTGTGTACTTCGTGGCGTCACTGCTGCTCCGGCGCCGCGGCGCCGGACCCACCCTGATCGTCTCGCCCTTGCTCGCCCTGATGCGGGACCAAGTAGCTGCAGCCGCCCGCGCGGGCGTGCGTGCCGTGGCCATCAACTCGGCGAACCAGCTGGAATGGGATTCCGTGCGCGAACAGCTGGCCGCCGACGAGGTGGACGTCCTGCTCGTCTCCCCGGAAAGGCTCACCAACCCGTCCTTCCGCGAGAACCAGTTACCCGAGCTCATCCGGCGCACCGGCCTGCTGGTCATTGACGAGGCCCACTGCATCTCCGACTGGGGCCACGACTTCAGGCCGGATTACCGGCGCATCGCGGACCTGATCACGCAACTTCCGGACTCGGTGCCCGTCCTGGCCACCACCGCCACGGCCAACTCGCGCGTGGTCCACGATATCGAGGAACAGCTCGGCGCCGGTGTCCTGACCATCCGCGGCACGCTGGGCCGCGATTCCCTCCGGCTGGGCGTCCTCACCCTCCCCGACTCGCGCCAACGCCTGGGCTGGCTTCTGACCCACCTTGGCGACCTCCCCGGCAGCGGAATCATCTACACGCTGACCGTTTCTGCAGCGGAGGATACCGCGCGGCTCCTCGCTGAGGCGGGGCACGAGGTCCAGGCCTACACCGGCCGGACAGACCCCGCGGACCGGGAGCGTGCCGAGCAGCTGCTGAAGGACAACCAGGTCAAAGCGCTCGTAGCCACCTCGGCGCTCGGCATGGGCTTTGACAAGCCGGACCTGGGTTTTGTGGTTCACCTCGGCGCGCCGTCCTCTCCGGTGGCGTATTACCAGCAGGTGGGCCGTGCAGGCCGTGGCGCGGCGGATGCCGACGTGCTGTTGCTCCCCGGGTCCGAGGACCGCGATATCTGGCAGTACTTTGCAACGGCGTCCATGCCGTCTGAGGAGAAGGCCACGGCGGTGCTGACGGCACTGGCCGAAGCGGGGTCCGCTGTTTCCACAGTTGCCTTGGAAGCACGGGTGGACCTCCGCCGCACGCCGCTGGAGCTGTTGCTGAAGGTTCTGGCGGTGGACGGTGCGGTGGAGCGCGTGGGCGGCGGGTGGCGTTCCACCGGGAAACCGTGGGTCTATGACGCCGAGCGCTACAGCAGGATCGCCGAGGCCCGGGTGGACGAGCAGGACTCCATGGTCATTTACCAGGACACTGCCGGTTGCCGGATGGAGTACATCACCTCCGTCCTTGATGACGAGACGGCGCACGCCTGCGGGCGCTGCGACAACTGCGCCGGCCGCTGGTTCCCGGCCGATATTGCCGCCGAGGCCACGGCAGCCGCGGGCCAGACCCTGAGCAGGGCCGGGGGTGTCCTGGAAGCACGGCTGCAGTGGCCCAGCGGCATGGACCGACTCGGCGTACCCGTGAAGGGCAAGATCAAAGCAGATGATGGGCTTGCCGATGGCCGCATCCTGGCACGGCTCACCGACCTGGGGTGGGGCGGGGCATTGCGGGAACTCTTTGCCGCCGGCGCGGCGGACCGGCCGGTGGACCCGGCCATGCTCCAGGCCTGCGTTCAGGTCCTGCGCGAATGGGCCACCGGAGATGCCCGTACCCCGGGCTGGAGCGGCGCGGGACGGCCGGCGGCGATCGTCAGCATGCCGTCCCGGAGCAAACCCGAATTGGTCCGCTCCCTGGCACAGGGGATCTCGGAAATCGGCAGGATGCCCTATCTCGGGGAACTGTCTCTTGGCCACGGCGGACCTACGGGAACCCGGGGCGGGAACAGCGCCTACCGGCTGGCGGGGGTCTGGGACCGTTTGGTTGTGGGACCCGAACTCGAGGCAGCGGTGGCGGCGCTCCGTGGCCAGGGCGTGATGCTGATCGACGATCTGGTGGATAGCCGGTGGAGCCTTACTGTCGCCGGACGCGCCCTGCGCCAGGCCGGAGCGGGCGCTGTTCTTCCGTTGGTCCTGGGGCAGGCGGGGTGACTGTCTGACGTCCAAGATCTGCGTGGCCTGACCGGCTGAGTTCCGGATCGCCGGGACGGCTGACTTCCGCGCCGGCCTGTCGATGCAACGACAGGCTGTCCGCGGTGCTCAAGAGCATCAGGACTGCCATGGTCAGGAACGCGCCACGGAACGGCCCGGCGGCATCCGCATCAAAAACCGTTACACCGTCGAAGACGCGGATGAGCAGCGCGCCCACAGCGATGCCGGAACCGGCGGCCAGCTGAACCAACGTGGCTGACACCGAATTGGCGGACGTCAGCTGCGCGGGCACAATGTCCGCGTACTGCACCGAGGCGTAAGCCGAAAAGCCGATCGAGCGGAAAGCCCCGCTGCACACAAGCAGGGCGAAAATCAGGGCCTGCGGAGTGTCAGGGGTGAGCAGGGCACACAACGCGAAGGTGACCGCGGACGCCAGCGAGCCCAGGACCAGCATGGCGCGGAAACCGAAGCGGCGGATCAGCGGTGTGGTGGCAGGTTTGATGCCGATGTTGCCGATGAACACAGCCGCCACCATGATCCCGGCATGCAGCGGGGACCAGCCGAAGCCCGTCTGGAACATCAGCGGCAGCAGGAAAGGGACAGAGCTGATGGTCAGCCGGTACACAAACCCGCCCGTGGCCATCGCCCGGAACGTCCGGGTGCGAAACACCGAAAGATCAAAGAGCGGGGTTTTGGCGCGCCTCATCCACAGGACCGCGCAGACGACGGCGGCCAGGCCCGCCAGCGCTGAGATCGCGGCCCATGGCCCGTCCGGGTGCGCCGTTGCCAACTCCAGGCCCACCACGAGGGAGCCCACTCCCGCGGTGGTGAGGACCAGCCCCAGCCAGTCCAGCCTCCGCCCCGGATCCCCGGGAACAGCCGGAACAATCCTCAATGCCGTGATGAAGGCGGCCGCTCCCAGCGGCAGGTTGATGAGGAAGATCCAGTGCCAGGACAGATACGTCGTGAGGGCACCGCCGACGAGCGGAGCGAGCACCGGCGCCAACAACGCAGGCCACACCAGAAACGCCGTCGCGCGCAGCAGTTCAGATTTGGGGGTGCCGCGAAGCACCAGGAGCGTTCCCACCGGCACCATCATTGCCGCGCCGGCGCCCTGCACAATCCGGCTGACAGTGAGCACCGCCAGGTCGGGGCTCAGTGCACAGGCCAGCGACGCGAGCGTGAAAAGGGTGATGGCCACGCAAAAGACCTTCCGCGCACCCACACGCTCCGCGAGCCAGCCGCTCAAGGGGATCCCCATCGCCACGGTCATGAGGTAGGCGGTCATGGTGATGTTCACGTCCGCGGGGGGTACGCCGAAGTCGCCTGCGATGTTGGGGATGGCGGTGGTGAGGATGGTGCCATCCAGAAATTCCATAAAGAGCGTGGCCGCTACCAACAGCGCCAGGCGCGGATTCCACGCGGGGCTTGTGCCGGGTTCGGGCGCCGGGACGCTGCTTGATGCCATCCCATTATCCTGCCATCGCCGGGCCGCCCGTCGCCCATGGAAGTGGCAGTTGATGCCGTCATGAAGGCTCAAAAGACATCTGCTGCTGCCCAGTTGGGCGAGGAGGGTGCAACAGACCCAGGCGCGGGGACGCAAAAGGCCCCGGTCCAGGACCGGGGCCAAACGCGGAGACGGGGGGATTTGAACCCCCGGTGGAGTTGTGCCCCACACTTCATTAGCAGTGAAGCCCATTCGGCCGCTCTGGCACGTCTCCAATTGCTATTCCTAGCCCACCAAGGATACGCAGAAGCGGGCACCGAGCGCAAAACGGCCAACGCGGGGTCACTCCACGCCAATAAAAGGCTGGTTATCGGGCGGAAAGTGACCCCGCGTTGCTTCAGGCCGCCGGCTGCGCGGGGCGGACCATCCTGATTTCGCGGAGACCTTCCCAGTCCGCGATGGTGTCCTCGGCGCCGTCGGGCGTAAAGCCGAGCCGGGTGTAGAAGCCGACGGCCTTGCGGTTGTCTGCCGCAACCCACAGGCTGGCCGCCCTCCCACCCACCACGCCGTCGTCGCACGCCACCCAGGCCTACGCGGGTTCAGGCCGGTCCAGAAGCTGCTGCCACAGCGCCAGCCGGCCGGCCGGATCCACGGCAGCCAGGAAGGCATCGGACAGCATGCTGCGGTACGTTTCCTGCCAGCAGCGGACGTGGACCTCTGCCAGGCGTGCAACGTCTGGCGGCCCCGCCCGCCGCACGGACAAGCTGGGCATCAGCCGCCAGCCAGGGCACGCCAGAGGAAGTGCTGGCTCCGGGCCTGCAGCGCGGCAGCCTGCCGGTTGTCCGACGCCCCGGCGTGACCGCCCTCCAGCGACTCGTGGAACCAGACGTTCCGAATCCCCATGGCCTCCATGCGGGCGGCCATCTTGCGCGCCTGGACCGGGCCAACCCTGTCATCGGAGGTGGCAGTCCAAATGAACGTCTCGGGGTACTCCACGCCGTCCCGGAGCAGGTGGTACGGCGAGAACGTCCTGATGTACTCCCATTCCTCCGGCACGTCCGGGTCGCCGTATTCAGCAATCCACGAGTGCCCGGCGGAGAGCTTGGTGTAGCGGCGCATATCCAGCAGGGGAACCCCGCAGGAGACTGCCCCGAACAGTTCCGGGTAGCTGGTGAGCATGTTGCCCACCAGAAGTCCGCCATTGGATCCGCCCACGCAGCCCAGCCGCTCGCGGGAGGTGACGCCGCGGGACACGAGGTCCCTGGCCACCGCCGCGAAGTCCTCGAAGGCCCGGTGCCGGTTCTCCTTCAGCGCGGCCCGGTGCCAGCCCGGTCCGTACTCGCCGCCGCCGCGGATGTTGGCCACCACATACACGCCGCCGCGGGAGTGCTGCGGCTCGCCGGCATCGCCGGTCACGGCCGTCCGGCGCTCCAGCCAGGCGCGGCCCACCGTCCCGCTGTAGGCCGGGGTGCGGGAGACTTCGAAGCCGCCATAGCCGGAGAGCTGGGTGGGGTTTTGGCCGTCCAGGACCAGGCCGCGGGCGGCCACCTGGAAGTAGGGAACGCGGGTGCCGTCCGCGGACACCGCGAAGTGCTGCTCGACTTCGTAGTCGGCCTCGTTAAAGAACGACGGCGATGCCTTCACCTGGGCGTGCCGGCTCACTACGCCGGTGCTTACGGCGGCAGTGCTTACTTCGGCAGCGCTCCCGGGAGCAGCCCGCTCCAGCGTTCCGCGCATCAGCGTGCTGGGGGTGGTGAAGCCGGTGGCGACCAGCCAGAAATCGTCGCCCGCACCGCCGTCGACCGGGCCTTCATCCTCATCATCCACGGCGTAGGCATTGACGTCGTGCAGCGGCGCGCAGGCATCCAGCAGGGAGGAAGCCCACGCTCCGGAAGCAGAGTCGGTTACAGCCCCGCCAGCCGAGACAGCAGGGGCGGAGGAGGCCGGCATGGAAGGATCCAGGACCCGGATTTCGGACGAGACGTCGCGCAGCAGGTTCAACAGCAGGAAGTTCCGTGTCCAGCTCCAGGACTGCAGCGATGTGTGCGCATCCGGGGAAAACAGCACCAGCAGGTCCCGTGACCCGGCCAGGTAGTCGTCGAACTTGGCGGCCAGCAGCGAGCCGGCGGGATAGGTTTCGCCGTCAAGGGCCCAGTCCTGCTGCGGCCGGAACAGCAGCCACTCGCGGTGCGCGCTGAGGTTCACGTCGGTGGGCGCCTCGATCTCCACCCATGTGTCAGCGGACCGGACGAAGGTGCTGCGGTTGTAGAAGTCGACGTAGTCTACGGCGAACGTTCGCTCGAACCCGGGGGTGGAATCGTGGGCCACCACGGCCATCATGTGGGCCTCGGGGACCTCAAACAAAGGGGAAGCCGCGCCAAGGGCTTCGCCGCGCCGCAGTGTGACGGCGGTGCGGGCATATCCGGACGCCGTGCGCGGCAGGTCCTCCGCCGTGGAGGCGACCAGCAGGGTGTCCGCGTCCAGCCAGGAGACGTTGCCCTTCGCCGTCGGCAGGTCAAAACCGCCGGCTGCCGGGTCCACAAAGGTTCGGGCGTCCACGTCGAACTCGCGGTAGCGGTTGGCGTCGCCCCCGTCGGGGGACAGCGCCACCAGCGCCTGACGGTACGGTGCGCCGGTTTTCGGGCGCAGGAACGTGGCCCCGTGGAACACCCACTCCACCCCCTCGGCGGCGGCCAGTGCATCCACATCCAGCAGCACATCCCACTCCGGGGAGTCGGTCAGGTAACTTTCCCACGTGGTGCGGCGCCACAGCCCCTTGGGGTTCGCACGGTCCTTCCAGAAGTTGTAGTACCAGTCGCCGCGCTTGCCCACCATGGCGATCCGGTCGGTGGAGTCCAGCACTTCGAGGATGCGTCCCTCGAGGACCGCGTACTCAGCGTCCTCCAGGAGGTCCTCGGTACGCGCATTCTGTTCCCGGACCCAGGCCAGGGGATCCTCGCCGTAGATATCCTCCAGCCAAACGTTCTCATCGGGAGGCTCCGGCGCAACCCCCGACCCAACCCCCGGTTGGACAGTTCCGGTGGGCGTGGGGGTGGAAGCGGACGATGAACCGGGCGCTTGATCAGCTGCAGTGGTGGTCATGCGCCCCATCCAAACAACATCTCCGGCCGGCAAGCAAGTCAAACGCTCGTCAAAGGGCCCGGGTTCGGGCGGATACTCTGGATTCCGTGGGTAAATCGACGAGCATCCGGGCAGCCATCATCGGCGCAGGCCCCCGCGGTACCAGCGTTCTGGAGCGTCTGCTCGCCCACGCCGCCACCCTCAGCGGCTCCGTCGCCGTCCACATCGACGTCATCGACCCCTATCCGGCAGGCCCGGGGCACGTCTGGCAGCCGGCGCAGTCCCGGCTGTACCTCATGAACACCCAGTCCTTCTACCCCACGATAATTCCCGAAGACCCCCGGCTCCCGGCGCCCCTGGCGGGCGCCACGTTCGACCAGTGGCGTGCCCGCCAGCGGACCGATCCGTCGCCCACCCTGACGCCGGAGGAACTGGAGGAGCTGGCCGTCCTCGAATCCCGTGACTTTCCGAGCCGTGCACTGTACGGCCGCTACCTTCGCTGCACCGTGGAGGAACTCCTCGGAAGGCTGCCCGACGGCGTCACTGTCGCTTTTCATGAGACGGCGGCTGAGTCGGTGCACCGGACGGGGGACGCGCTCGACGTCGGACTCGGCAGCGGCGGTTCGCTCACGGTGGATTCCGTGGTCCTCGCCCTCGGGCACATTCCGTCCCGGCTCAACCTGGAGCAGCGCGAACTCCAGGCCTCGGCCGGCCAGCTGGGCCTGCGCTACCTCCCGCCCGCCGTGCCCGCCGACGTGGACTGGTCCGCCATCCCGGCCGGCGAGCCCGTCCTGGTCCGCGGCATGGGCCTGAACTTCTTCGACGCCATGGGCCAGCTCACCGAGGGCAGGGGCGGGAAGTTCATCGACGCCGGCGCGGGGCTGGAGTACCAGCCGTCCGGCCAGGAACCGCTCATCATTGCCGCCTCCCGCAGAGGTACCCCCTACCGCGCCAAAGCTGCGCTGGACGGTTACTACCCGTCGTCGGTCACGTTGCGGTACCTGACCGAAGCGTCGCTGGAGCGGTTCGCGGCCGCCGGCATCCTCCCCGGGTTCGACCACGACCTCTGGCCGCTGCTGCACCGTGACACCCTCTGGGCCTACTACTCCACCCTGGTGCGCTCGCAGCCGGGTGCCGTCCCGGACGTGCCGGCGTTCCTCGCTGCCCTGGATGAGGCCATGCGGCCGCACGCCCACAGTTCGACCAACTGGGAAGACGCGGTGGAGAGTGTGCTGGCCGTGCACGTCGGTCCGCGGCACCGGCTGGACCTGCTGGGCCTTGCATCCCCTCTCGCGGGCCGGTCGTTCCCGTCGCGCGCGGACCTGGACGCCGCCGTCGTCGATTACCTCCTCGATGACGCCCGCCGCTCCGCACTGGGTGAGCAGGACCCGGTCAAAATGGCCATCGGGGCGCTGCACCGCGGGCGGGCGGTGCTGAAGACGGCAGTGGCCGACGGCGGCATCACCGACGAGTCCTGGGTGGCCGGCCTGCGGGGCTGGTTTGAGTCGTTCGTGGAGGGCCTGGCCAGCGGGCCGCCCGCGCTGCGCGCTGAACAGCTGGCTGCACTGGCGCGCACGGGGGTGGTGAGCTTTGTGGGCCCCGATCCCCGGTTTAGCGTGGACCGCCGGGCACGCCGCTTCACCGCCGTCTCGCCATGGGTGGGCGGCCAGCCGGTAACCGCGACAACGATGGTCGAGGCCCTGGCACCTGCCAACCGGGTTGCCGCCAACGACTCCCCGCTGCTGCAGCAGCTCCTCGACGACGGACTGGTGCGTCCGCGGCTGATGATGACGGCGGAGGGTGCCCCGGTGGAGGCGACCGGCCTGGACGTCAGGCCGCATCCGTACCGTCCCGTGGCGGCCAACGGCTCCGTAACGGACGGTTTGTACGTTCTGGGCCTGCAGCTTTCCGCCACCCAGTGGGGCACGGCCATTGCAGCCGAAGCGGTCCAGCCCGGCGGACCCGTCTACGCCAGCGGGCAGCGGACCCTCCGCGACGCCGACGAAATCGCGCAGGCCATCCTGGGCGCGTAGGAGCTTAAACCAACGCGTGAACCTTAACCAACGCGGGGTCACTTTACGCCCGAAATCCTCTCCGGATTGGGCGCGAAGTGACCCCGCGTTGGCCTAATGCGGAGGAGCTAGCCCTTCGCGCCGTTCAGGCAGTGGCGATAGGCGGCCATGGCGCTGCCGTAGTTGACCTGGCCAACGAGGTCGCCGGGGCGTGCGGGCTTGACCGGTGCCGTGCAGACCGGCTGGGCCGGGACACTGGCCGCCACCTTGACGTCGGTCCTGACCACGGTGCCGGACTCGACGGCGGTGAGCACCAGGGTGCCCGTTCCCGCGGCCGCTCCTGCCGGCACCTGAAGGTCCACCGTGGCCGCGCCCGCAGTGACCGGCACGCTGCCGAGCAGGGTTACAGTGCCTGCGGCGTCGGTGAACTCCGCGCGCAGCGAGGTGTTGACCGGGCTGCCCAGCGACGTCAGGTCCAGCTTGGATACCGCCAGGGTGATGGCGTCCCCGGCCTTGACCTCGGCGGCCGTGGTGTTGACCACGGCGACGGAGCGGCGGGCGAAGTCCGGCGAAACCGGGCTTTGCGCCTGCAGGTACTTGATCCACGCGTCGCGGTCGATCAGGCCGGAGTCTTTGGTGGTGGCGCCTTCCTTGAAAATCCGGAAGTTGTCACCGCCCTGGGCCAGGAAGCTGAACGTTCCCACACGGTAGGACTTCGCGGGATCGATCAGGGCGTCGCCCACCCGGATCGAGGTGATCCGGTCACCGGCGGCACGGGATGCGTCGTAGGTGTAGTTGACGTTCTTGGACAGGCCCAGCTGCAGGTAGGCGCGGCTGGGAACCGTGCCGTCAGCGTTGGTCTGCCACTGCTGCTCCAGCAGGACCTTGAACTGCGCGCCGGTCAGGGACGTGGTCCACAGGTTGTTCACGAACGGCAGTACTGCATTCGCCTCGGCGTAGGTGATGGTGCCGTCCGGTGCGTAGTAAAGCTCGTTGCGGAGGCCGCCGGCGTTGACGACGCCGATTTCTGCGCCCCCGAGGTTCGTGTCCTTGAGTGCATCCACCAGCGAGTCCGCCACGAGGTTGCCCAGCGTGGATTCGCTGCCGCGGTCATCGCGCTTGGCCGGACCGCCGGCGGGATCCGGCGAGAACGCCGTGGTGATGTCCTTGGTTACAGAACCGATGGGCTGGTTGCCGACTTCGGCCGCGGCGGCGAGGGCCTTCTTGACGATCGCATCAACAGCCGCGACCCGCGGGTACTCCTTCACCAGGTCGGAGGCCAACGCTGTGGTGCGCTTGACGTTGCCGGCCTTGTACGCGGTGACGTTCTTGGTGGCAGTGTCCACGGTCAACTGGATCTGGCCGA
This sequence comes from Pseudarthrobacter sp. IC2-21, assembly GCF_034048115.1. Taxonomy (NCBI): domain Bacteria; kingdom Bacillati; phylum Actinomycetota; class Actinomycetes; order Micrococcales; family Micrococcaceae; genus Pseudarthrobacter; species Pseudarthrobacter sp. IC2-21. The sequence continues at coordinate 734,530 of NZ_CP139145.1, forward strand.
TGTTCTCGCCGTAGTTTCCGGTCTGGACAATCGGGCGGGTCTTGCCTGCCTGGCCAGGAACCGGGGCGTCCCAGGCGTATTCCTTGTGCGTGTGGCCCGTGAAGATGGCGTCCACGTCTGCGGAGGTTTCGTTGACTAGCTTGGCGAACGGGCCGCCGGCTGCGAGTTCCTGCTCCAGGGTGGTGCCGTCGGGGGTGCCGGATCCGGCGCCGTCGTGGTTTTCAGCGATGATCACGTCGGCGAGGTTCTCCGCCGTGATTTTTGCTGCTGCCCTGTTGATGGCCTCCACCGGGTCGCCAAAGTCCAGGTCTGCGATGCCGCCGGGGCTTACCAGGGAGGGGACCTCCTGGGTGACGGTGCCGATGACGGCCACCTTCACGCCGTTCATGTCCAGAACCGTAAACTCGGGCAGGGCCGGCTCGGTGGTGCCCTTCTTGTACACGTTCGCACCCAGGTACGGGAACGCGGCGTTGCTGCCGCCCGCGATGACGCGGTCGCGCAGGTCTGCCCAGCCGCCGTCGAACTCGTGGTTGCCCACGGCGGAGGCTTTCAGTTCCAGGGCGTTGAGGACGTCGATGGTGGGCTGGTCCTTGGCGACGGCCGAGGCGAACAGCGAGGCGCCGATGTTATCCCCTGCGGACAGCAGGGCAGTTGCACCCGGGGAAGCCTTGGCGCGCAGCTGCTCGATGGTCCCGGCGAACTGCACGGTGTTCGAGTCGATGCGCCCGTGGAAGTCGTTGATGCCCAGGAAGTTCAGGTCAACGCTGGCGGGTGTGGCGGGAAGATCCAGGCCCACTACCACGGGGTCGTGGTCGCTGGCGCGGAACTGGTCCGGCGCGTAGTAGTTGGTGACGTTGTTGTTGTACCGGCTGTACTCGAGCGACACGGATTCAACGGAGTTGATGTTCCAGATGTCCGCGCCCGTGACAACGGCGTTGGCCGCCGGTGAGGCGACGATGTGATCCAGGGAACCCACGAGGCCGCCGAAGAGGTAGGAGTGCTTCGCGGATCCGTCGGCGTTTTTGGCTTTCTCGTCCCGGTTGACGTACCCGGCGGACCGGAACACGTTCATCGGGTCTTCGTGGGCGTAGGAGTTGAAGTCGCCGATCAGGAAGACCTTGTTGGTGCCCTTGGACTTCTGCAGTTCGTCCGAGAAGGCCAGCAGGGACTGCGCCTGGGCAGTTCGGGCCAGGTTTGAGGCGCCCTGGCCTTTGTCCGTGTCCTCCGGGGTGGCTGCGGAGCCCTTGGATTTGAAGTGGTTGGCGATGGCGATGAACTTCTTGTCCTCGGCAGCACCGACGGGCTTGAAGACCTGGGCGAGCGGCTTGCGGGCATTGGCGAAGGCGGTGGTGTCGTTGAGGATGATTGACTCGCCCACCGGCTCTGCACTGGCTTTCTTGAAGATGAAGGCAGTACGGATCATGTCCTCATCGGCCAGCGGGGGAGCGTTCGCGGGTGTGCGCACGTAGTCCCAGATGCCGGGGGTTTCAATGTTCAGGGCGTCCACCAGTTTGGCGAGGGCATCGTCCCGGGTCTTGCCGAACTGAGCCGAGTTTTCGACTTCCATGAGGGAGACGACGTCGGCACCGGACTTCGAGATGGCGGCAACGATCTTGTCCTGCTGGCGCTTGAAGTTCTCGGCGTTGGCGGCGCCGCGGACGTCGCAGCCGCCGCTGACGGTGATCGGGTTGCCCGCCCGGTCGGTGTAGAACTTGCAGCCGGCGATCGTGTCGCCGGTGGTGGGGAAGTAGTTCAGCACGTTGAAGGAGGCGATCTTAAGGTTGCCGCCCACGGTGGCCGGAGCTTCGGAGCGCGTGGCGCCGAACGTGGCCGGCTGGACAGTGTCCTTGTTGGCCTCGGTGAGGTGGGTCAGCGGATGGAATTTCCAGGAGTTGTTTGTGTAGCCGAGCACCACGTTGGTGGTGAACGTCGCCGGGGAGCCGACGCGGACGGGGTCCGTGGCCGTCAGGTACGGGAGAACCTGCGCCTTGGTGCTGGCATCCTTGAGGAAGTTCGTGCTGGAGCCGTCGTCGAGCTTGATGCCGCGGGCGGCGTTGTCCGCCACCGCGGCGTTGTATTCCGCCGAACCGAAGGGCGCGACGGCGGTGGGCTGGACCAAGGGAGTGGTCCCGCCGGCCAGGCCGATCTCACCGTACTGGTTCAGGCTGTAGTTGTCCGTGACAGTGAGCGGTCCCTGGGGTGCCAGCAGCATTCCTTCGAGGGATTCCCGGAAGGTCTCGTTGGCCGGCAGCGTGAACGTGGTGGGCTTGACCTCGGGGGCAGCCTCAGCGAGCTTGGTGAGGCCAGCAGCAGCGTTGACGTTGAGCTGTGTCATGCCGAAGTACTCGCTGACGACTCCGGTGACCTGAACGTAGTCTCCGGTCTGGACTGCAGCCGCGGTGGCGGGGGAGTACACAAAGATGCCGTCGGACGCAGCGTGATTGGTGGCCGTCAGGTCACCGCCGGTGCCCGCGGTCTGGAGGTAGTAGCCGTTCAGTCCGCCGGTGGGGAAGACTGCGGTGACCTTGCCCTGGGTGGTGACAGTAGCCCCGGTCAGCGGGCTTTTGACGCCGGTGCCCTGGATTTCTGCGATGGTCTTCAGGACCGGGGTGCCCGGGTCCGCGGGGGGATCGACCGGCGGGTCCACTGGCGGAGTCGCCGTGCCGGCGCCCTGGGGAGTGATGGTTGCGCTGAGCGTGAAGTCGGCGGAGTTGTTGTTGCTGTCCGCGAAGCCGGTGCGGTTCAGGCTCTTGACGTCCGTGTTGCCCGCCGGTGCCGTGGCGGCCTTGGTTTCGAACGTGTTTGACGCGCCGTACCCCAGCAGGTCTGCGACGCCTGCCGTCTCGATGACGGAGCCGGTTGCGAGGCCGGTCAGGGCCGTAGCCTGCTTGGCCAGGACGATGGTTCCGCTGGCGCCTGAGGGGTTGAAGTTCCCGGCATCGACGTCGGCGGCCGGCAGGTCCGGCGCCGTTGAGGTGCTGTTGTTGGTGCTGCCCTTCACCAGGAAGTGGCCCTTGGCCGGAATGGAGCCGGCCAGCGGGGCGACACCCGTGGGAGCGGCCGTGCCGGGGGCGGCACGGTATTGGACGGACCAGCCGTCAAGCGAGACCGGGGCGTCCGAGGTGTTGTACAGTTCCACGAACTTGTTCTTGTAGGCCGCTCCGGCGCTGCCGCCGCTGAGATAGGCCTCGCTGATCACAACGGGTGAGGTGCCGGCAGCTGGTGAGACCTCCGCTGCGGCGGCAGGCACCGCTGCCAGCGGAGCTGCGATGAGCCCCACGGACAGCGCGGTGCCCAGCGCTAAATTCCAAGGTGTGTTTTGCATCCGCTCTAACTTTCATAGGGGTGTCCCGGATTGGGGACCCGATGGAACGCTCCCGGGTTGTGCCCAGAGGCAGGAAGCCGGACTCCGCTCCTGGTCAAGTGGGGTCCGGCACAGCAAATCAGCACTGGATGAACGCAGGGTTGATTCCCTGTGTAGCGCTGCTTGCGGCGTGGGGTTGCAGGGTGAAAGGTGGCCGAGCCCCCTCAGGTGTCGGCCATCACAAAAGAATACCGGCCGGTAGCTTTGAGGGAAGCTGCCGGCCGGTATTTTTCGAAGGAATTTACTTACGCAATGATTTTGAAGATTGCTCCGGTGGGGTCCGCCAGCATGGCCACGCGTCCGAAAGGAGAGTCCTGGGGGCCGTCGAGGACGGTGGCGCCCATGGACACGGCCTTTTCGATCGAGGCGTCGGTGTCTTCCACATTGAAGTAGACCTGCCAGTTCGATGGAACCTCGGCCGGCAGGTAGGCGGACGCGTCCATGATGCCTGCCTTGGCGGAATCTCCGGCGCCCAGGGTGGTGTAGCGGAATTCCGGGGTGTCACTCATGACGTCCGTATCCCAATTGAAGACGTTTTGGTAAAACCTGACGGCGGCGTCGTAGTCCTTGGTGTGAAGTTCATGCCACGCGGCAGCACCGGGCTCGGCAACCAGTTCATACCCCCGCATTTCACGGGGCTGCCACACACCCACGGCCGCGCCCGAGGCGTCGCCGAAGACCGCCATATGGCCCTGTTCCGGGACATCCATGGGCGGCATGAACACCTGACCCCCGTTGGCTGTCACTGCTGCGGCGGTGGCCGCCGCGTCGTCCGATCGGAGGTAGGTGGACCACATGTCCGGCATGCCAGCCTGTTCCGCATCCTTCTGCATGAGGCCGGCCACCATCTTGCCGTTCTTCCGGGCAGTGGTGTAGCCGCCATACTTTTCCTCGTCTCCGGCCTGGTACTCCCAGCCGAAGAGTTCACCGTAGAAGTGGCGCGCTTTGGCGATATCTGACGTCATCAGGTCAATCCAGCAGGGTGCGCCGGGGGTGCTCTCAGGTGCAGGCATAGTGGACTCTTTCGTTGAAGGGGTGGCGACACGAATGACCCTATGCGGGGGCCCTGACAGTTTCAATGGCCCGTTGACCGCTGCATTAGCCCCGGAAACGACGGAACCCCGGTCCGCCATTGCTGGCGGACCGGGGTTCCTGTCGCGGAAGGTAAGAGATTCGAACTCTTGGTACGGGGTTACCGCACACTAGTTTTCAAGACTAGCTCCTTCGGCCGCTCGGACAACCTTCCCTAACGAGTAGTGTTTCATAGGCAGTTGGCTGCAACAAAACAGAGTCTGCCGCGCCTCCGGTGCAGACTGGTTTCCGGGGCACGAATTAGCTAGAAAACGGGAGTTGCCATGAAAGCCGTCTACATCGCCGAACCGGGTGGCCCGGAGGTGCTGGAAGTCCGCCAAGTTAGCGACCCGGTCCCCGGGCAGGGCGAAGTGTTGATCGACGTCGTCGCTGCGGGCCTGAACCGCGCAGACGTCCAGCAGCGGCGGGGCTTTTATCCGCCGCCGCCCGGCGCATCGGAGATCCCCGGGCTCGAGGTCTCGGGCAGGATCGCAGGCTTCGGTCCCGGCGTCGCCAAGGCCTTCTCGGTGGGAGACAAGGTTGTGGCCCTGCTGGCCGGCGGGGGTTACGCGGAAAAGGTTGCCGTGCCCGCCGAGCAGGTACTGAGGATTCCCGACGGCGTTGACCTGGTCACTGCCGCGTCCTTGCCGGAGGTGACGGCCACGGTGTATTCGAACCTGATCATGACGGCCCAGCTGCAGCCGGGCGAGACCGTCCTGATCCACGGCGCCACCGGGGGCATCGGCACCATGGCCATCCAGCTGGCCAAGGCCTTCGGCGCCAAGGTGGCCACCACTGCAGGGACAGACGAGAAAGTGGGTACGGCCAAGGCTTTCCTGGGCGCGGACATTGCCATCAATTACAAAGAGGAAGACTTTCCGGACAGCCTGCGCCGTCAGAACGAGGGCAAGGGAGCCGACGTCATCCTCGACGTCGTAGGGGCCAAGTACCTGGCGCAAAACGTTGATGCGCTCGCCGATTACGGCCGGTTGGTGGTGATTGGACTGCAGGGCGGCGCCAAGGGGGAGCTGGATCTCGGCCAGCTCCTGCGCAAACGCGCCGCCGTGGTGGCCACGGCCCTGCGGCCGCGCCCGGTCGAGGAGAAGGGCGCCATCATGAGTGCGGTGCGCGAATCGGTCTGGCCGCTGATTGCTGACGGCAGGATCCGCCCGTTGGTGGCTAAGACCTTCCCGCTCGAGCAGGTCAGCGAAGCGCACCGCTACTTCGACAGCGGCGATCACGTGGGCAAGATCCTGCTGGTGATGTAAGGGTGTCCATCCGCCACAGCCTCCTCGCCCTGCTGCAGGACCAGCCGCGCTATGGCTACCAGCTCCGCGTTGAGTTCGAGAACCGCACCGGCGCCACCTGGCCGCTGAACATCGGGCAGGTCTACACAACCCTGGACCGCTTGGAACGCGACGGGCTGGTCAGCAACGACGGCGGCGACGGCGAAGGCCACGTGGTCTACAGCATCACTACGGCAGGGAAGGCTGAGGTGGAGGGCTGGTTTGCCGCCCCCGTGGAGCGCGCCAACCCGCCGCGCAATGAGCTCGCCATTAAACTCGCGCTCGCGGTCACTCTTCCGGGCGTGGATGTGCAGGCCATCATCCAGGCACAGCGGGTGGCCTCCATCCGCGCGCTCCAGGACTACACCAAGTCCCGGCGGGACACCGCCGCTACTCAGCGGGCGGCGGACACCGCCTGGCTGCTGGTGCTCGATTCGCTGATCTTCCAGACTGAAGCGGAGGTCCGCTGGCTGGACCTGTGTGAAGCGAGGATGGTGCAGCAGGCGCAGGCTGCCTCCCTGGGCGCGACCGGCCAGGCGGGTACCCGCAAATCGTCCAACGGGGTCACGCCGGAAGAGGCTCACCCGCTCTCAGCGGAAAAGCGGAGGTAAGTGGCCGTCACGCTCCGTTATGGAGTTGGGTCTTTGCCAAAGGCCGGCGCGGGCCTACGGTAAGAGGCACGAGGTCCGTCACTGAGCGCCTCCAGCCTGCCGTTCACCGCATGGACGCCGACCGCTGGCGCAGGGCTGCATTTGCGGCTGGGCCGCATTGGTAGGGTGCCTTGGAGCAACCGATCGAAGCAGGAATTCTCGAGGAGGAGACATGGCCAACAGGCCTGAGGAACCGGCAGGTTCAGCGAAACGGGGCGGTCCGCTGACGGCCAGCCCGGACCTGCCACCCACCGCAGTGGATGACGCTGTGCGGGAGGCTGAAGAGAACAAATGGACGCCGGCCAAGATCGCCCTCTGGGCAGCCATCGCGCTGCTCGGCGGTGTGGCCTGGTTTATGGTGGCCATCATCCGGGGCGAGACGGTGAACGCCATCTGGTTCGTTTTTGCCTCGGTTTGTACGTACCTGATTGGTTACCGCTTCTACTCCAAGGTCATCGAGCGGTACATCACCAAACCCGATGACCGCCGCGCCACACCGGCCGAGTACAAGGCCGACGGGAAAGACTACGTCCGGACGGACCGCAACGTCCTGTTTGGACACCACTTCGCCGCCATTGCCGGCGCGGGTCCGCTGGTGGGGCCGATCCTGGCCGCCCAGATGGGCTACCTGCCCGGAACCATCTGGATCATCATCGGTGTTGTCCTCGCCGGAGCGGTTCAGGACTACGTGGTGATGTTCTTCTCGATGCGCCGCGGCGGCCGCTCCCTGGGCCAGATGGCGCGCGAAGAGCTCGGCGTCATCGGCGGCACGGCTGCACTGATAGCCACACTCCTGATCATGGTCATCATCGTCGCCATCCTGGCCCTCGTGGTGGTCAACGCCCTGGCGGAAAGCCCCTGGGGTGTCTTCTCGGTGGGCATGACCATCCCGATCGCCCTGTTCATGGGTGTTTACCTCCGCTTCCTGCGCCCCGGCAAGATCATGGAAGTCTCCCTGATCGGCTTCGTGCTGCTGATGGCCGCCATCATCGGCGGCGGCCTGGTGGCCAACACCGAATGGGGTGCCGCATTCTTCACCCTGGACAAGGTCACCATCGCCTGGGGCCTCATCGTCTATGGTTTCATCGCCGCCATCCTGCCGGTCTGGCTGCTGCTGGCGCCGCGTGACTACCTTTCCACGTTCATGAAGATCGGCGTGATCGTGATGCTCGCGCTGGCCATCATCGTGGTCCGCCCCGAGATCACAGTTCCGGCCTTCAGCGAATTCGCGAGCCGGGACAACGGGCCGGTCTTCCCTGGCGCGCTGTTCCCGTTCCTGTTTGTGACCATCGCCTGTGGCGCCCTGTCCGGGTTCCATGCGCTGATCTCGTCCGGCACCACACCGAAGCTGGTGGAGAAGGAACGCCAGACGCGCTACATCGGCTACGGCGGCATGCTCATGGAGTCTTTCGTGGCCATCATGGCCCTGGTTGCGGCCATCTCCATTGACCGCGGACTCTATTTCGCCATGAACTCGCCTGCCGCCCTCACCGGCGGGACGGTGGAAACCGCGGCCGCCTGGGTCAACAGCCTGGGGCTGTCCGGCGTGAACATCGGCCCGGAGCTGCTTGCCGAGACGGCGAAGAACGTGGGCGAGGAAAGCATCGTGTCCCGCACCGGCGGCGCACCCACCCTCGCTGTGGGCCTGGCCCACATCATGCAGCAGTTCGTCGGCGGTACGGCAATGATGGCGTTCTGGTATCACTTCGCCATCATGTTCGAGGCGCTGTTCATCCTGACCGCAGTCGACGCCGGAACGCGCGTGGCGCGCTTTATGCTGCAGGACTCCATCGGTAACTTTGCCCCGAAGTTCAAGGAACATTCCTGGCGCCCCGGTGCCTGGCTGTGCACAGCCATTATGGTGGCAGCCTGGGGTCTGGTGCTCCTGATGGGTGTGACGGATCCGCTCGGTGGCATCAATACGCTGTTCCCGCTGTTCGGCATCGCCAACCAGTTGCTGGCCGCCATTGCGCTCTCCGTCTGCCTGGCCATTGTGGCCAAACGGGGGAACTTCAAGTACCTGTGGATCGTAGCGGTGCCGCTGGCGTTTGCGGCTGTGGTGACCATCACCGCCAGCTACCAGAAGATCTTCTCGTCCACCCCGGCGGTCGGTTATTTCGCCAACAATGCGGCGTTCAGCAAGGCCCTTGCCGACGGCAAGACCGAGTTCGGGACGGCCAAGAGCGTGGCCGCCATGGAAGCGGTGGTGCGCAACACCGCCATCCAGGGCTGGCTGTCCGTGATCTTTGTGGTGCTCAGCATCATTGTGATCGCCATGGCGGTTGTGGCCACCATCAAGGCCTTCCGGAACCAGCAGTCGGGGATCACCAACCAGGACAACGAGGACCCGGCCCTTCCGTCCCGCGTCTTCGCTCCTGCCGGGCTGGTTCCCACGCCGGCTGAAAAGGAACTGCTGGCCGAATGGGACAAGGTGCCCGCCGAGCTGCGGTTTGAAAGGGCTGGGCACAACTAATGAGTGCCGGCCTGGCCGCTGTTGCCAGTGGCTTCCGTGGTTTCGCCCGGTACTTGGGCGGCGTTATGGGGGCGGATGCGTATGCCAAGTACCTTGAGCACTGGCAGGCGGCCGGGCACCAGGAGCCGCCGATGACGGAGCGGGAGTTCTGGCGGGACCATACGGACCGCCAGGACTCCAACCCCCAGGGGCGGTGCTGCTGAACGTGCCGTCCGGCGTCATGGACTGGACCCGGCGTCGCCGGCGCGTGAGAGTATGAACGCATGAGCGATCCGAAAGACACTCAGCCTGACGATATCCCCGTGGAGGGCACCATGCTCGAGGACGGGGGCCCGGCCGAGCCGGTGGTTGCCGGGCCAGTCCCAACCGGTCCGGCTGCTGCCGGCGGCGGCCCGGGCAAACCAAAAGGCAGCAACCTGCAGGACTTGGTGGACGAGCCCGCCAAGGTGATGCGGATCGGGACCATGATCCGGCAGCTCCTGGAGGAAGTTAAGTCGGCGCCGCTGGACGAGGCCGCCCGCGGACGCCTGGCCGAGATTCATGAGCGGTCCATCAAGGAGCTGGAGGACGGGCTTGCCCCGGAACTGGTGGATGAACTGGAACGGATAAGCCTTCCGTTCCCGGAGGATGCCACACCGTCGGACGCCGAGCTCCGGATCGCCCAGGCTCAGCTGGTGGGGTGGCTGGAGGGTCTTTTCCACGGTATCCAGACGGCCATCGCGGCCCAGCATGCGGCGCGGGAGCATGCCGTCGCGCAGATGCAGCTCAAGCAGCTGCCGCCGGGCACCATGATCGCTCCGGGAGTGGTCATCGGAGAGAACGGTGAACCGCAGCGGGCCACCGCCGGTCAGCGTCCCGGCGCACCCACACCCGGCCGCCCGGAAGACCCGGACCACGGCCCCGGACAGTACCTCTAGGTTTAAGTGGGATTCTTTACTGCAGCCCGCCAAGGGCGCAAGGACGACGCCGAACTGGGCAAGGGCTTATGGCGCCGCGCCCACGACCGGTTCCACCGGGGACTGGACCGGTATCACCAAGTGCTTGAAGGCGTGGAAGACGATCAGCTTTACGCCGAGCTGGTGGAAATTGCCAATGAGCTGACAGGGCTCCTGGAGCGGGTTCGTACAGTCTGCGTGGAGGCCCAGCGGCGCTCACCCAGCGACGGGCTCGACATTCCGGGAGCGTTGGCCGGGGTGCACCGCTCGCTGTCCAAGGCCGGCAACTCGCTGGCTACCACTGCCGAAGCCGCCGCCATGCTGCGGCTCGCCGTGGGGCCGGTGCCGGTGGATGCAGCGTCGGTGCGGCGCCGCGCGGAATCGGTGTTCGAGCAGGTGGCCGACGCCGAACGTCGGCTCGCGCAGGATACCGCCGGGGGGCGCCCGGAGACGCTGTCCGGCTGACAAGGCGCGGCTGGCCTGCCCCGCTGCGGCGGGGTGAAGCCTCAGGCGGCGATGCGCACCGGCTCTGCAGTAACTTCGTCGATGACTGCCCAGGATTCCTCGCCTGCGCACTGCCGGCTGGCGAAACGCTCGGCGTCCGCCAGTGAGTCAAAGCTTTCATGGCGGATCCGGCCGCAATCGGCGTCGAAGTAGGTGACGTGGTATTCGTGGGCCGCGTTGTTGTTTTCCATAAATCCAGTCTGCAACCGGGGTCTGACAATCACCGGGCAGCCGTGCGGCGTGTTGCAGGTGATGAAGTCGGATCTGTCTCCCGCCAATGATTTGGGCGGCTGCTCACCGCGCCGACAGGCGGAGTACCCGCTGCTGAGCGAGCATGGCTGAACGCTGTGCCTTTTCGGCCGCCCTGGCCGCCTGTTTTGCTTCGGCTGCGGCAGAGGACAGTCCCTTCCGGGCGCTGTCCAACTGTTCCTCGCTGGCTTTCAGCCGTGCCCGGAGGTCCTGCGTTTCGCGGGTCAGTTCGGCCACGTTCTGCTCTGTCTTCGCCAGCTGGTCCCGGCGTTCGGTTGCCAGTGCGGAGGCGTCCTGTTCGGCCGCCTCGGCGTCTGCCAGGACGGCCCTGGCCTTCTCCAAAGCGGACGGCGACGTCCGCCGCGGAGTCTCCCGGACAGCCTCGAGGCGCGGCTGCTCCGACGGCGCACGAGCGGCGCCTGCCGCCGTCGCGCGTTGTTTGTGTTTATGCTCCGGGACCGGCGGAGGGGAGGTGCGCGGTGCGGGAACTGCCCCTGGCACGGCCACGGCGCCTTCGAGGTCCACCGTGTCCACGCCGTCTGCGGATAGCGTCCGGACCAGCAGTCCGCTCTGAACGGCGGCAGCTGCCCCTTCATCCGCGATCAGCGCGCCCAGGGTCCGTTCCACGTCGCTGGCGATTGCCGTGCTGATGGCGCGCCCGTTGCGCTCGGCGACGGAACGGGCGGTGCCGACGGCGGTGTCCAGGAGGGCACGGCGCTCCCGCGCCAGTTCACGGAGGGCACGGGCGTCGAGGGCTGACTGTGCGGCACGCATCCGTCGGCCCAGGTCAGCGAGTTGTGCGAGTATTTCGGACTCATGCACCGCCATCATATTGACGGCCCAGGCCGCCGCTGAGGGCTTGGGCAGGGCTTTAACGGCGGCGGCGAGGTCCTTCCCGGAACCGGTGGCGGCCTTGGCGGCAGCTGTCCGGGCAGCCATGAACTCATCAAATGGCACGGCGTAGAGTTCCAGCGCGATGGTACTGAGCGCCTTGTCATCCATGCACGCAATCATAGGCGGGCAGGCGGGCGTCCCGGGTACGCGCACGCCCGGCCTGACCGTGCGACTGTTCAGGGCCGCGCAGGCACCTGTCTGGATCCCCGGCGGTGCACCCTCAGCCTCCGGGGACCCCTGGGCGTGCTCCGTCGCCGGGTGCCGTGAGGGCTCCTGCGGGGGGCCCTGAGTCCGGCCTTGCGTTCAGCGCGGCCGAGCAGGCCAAGCATGCTCGAAATAATGACCACCCACAGCACTGCGGCCGCGAGGACGATACAAATCAAGGTCAGTGGATGCATGGCGGGCCCGGCTCACGCGACGTATTTCTGCAGCAGGTCTGTAGTCTGCCTGCCGCATTTGGTGATCCGTGAAATGTTGGCAGCCGCCAACTGCGGGAGCAGCCTCGCGGGTTCGGCATGGCGGGTATCAACCCGGAGGCAGTGCTCCAGGTCGGTCGCAAACTCTGCGAGGCGTTCCGCGCCCACCATCTGGCTCGACGACTTGAGGCTGAGGACGGCATCCAGAGCGCCCCTCAGATCACCGGTGGTCAGCGTGAGGCGGACTTTTTCAGCCCGGTCGGGCAAGAGTGCAATGAAGTTCAGGACGAAGTGCTTGCAGACATCTTCGTCGTCGAGACCGTCCCGCAGCTTTTGCAGAACTCCCCGATCCAGTAGCGGTAAAGCATTGGTGTCCATAACTCCCCCGAGCGTCGAAGTGCCTACAACGACCCCCCAGGACCTGTAATGGACGTTACTGGCTCGCAAGGATGAAAACACGAGTAGGTGGTACTCGTGTTTGCCTGTGGGAACACCCGAAATCCCCGTCATCCACCAACGGTGTCGCCATGCCGGTGGGCCACTTTCCAGTCGCCGTGTTCGCGCCGGTAGACCTGTGTGGCCCGCAGCGTGAAGGTGCGCGGGCCGCCGTCGACCGAGACCGAGATGTGTTCGAGCCCTGCGGTATAGGCCATGTCGCCGGCCACGTCATACGCCTGCAACTCAAAGGCGTAGGCGGTGCAGGCCGAGAAGCTCTGTTCGAGGGAAGTAAACAGTTCGTCCAGTTCACGCTGCCCATAAGCGTTCCGCCACGCCCCCAGCACGCTCACGGGTTCGCTCCGGGACCAAAGCCTGCGTCGCGGGCCGGAATCGCCGTTGTGCAGCGCGAGTTCCGCTTCGTAAAGGTCGGTTTTAACCCACGCCAGGAATTCATCGCGATCGGTCATGCCACCAGTATGAGCCCGGCCAGTCAGGCGTGCATGCGGAAATTTCGAAAAGCGGACCTCGAACCCGCTGCCCGGCATGACCCTCCGGGCTATTGTTTGGCGTAGCGGTTCAGGCAGGGACCACCCATCGAGCATCGGAGCAACGAACCATGTCCGGACCGCTGCCTGGAAGTGAGCACGGGGAAGACCACGGCCCAGGAGCCAATGCGGAACGCCGGGCGGTCTCCGCAGGGCTGCTTGCGCTCATCATCCTGATTGTCGATGCGTCAGTGCTGCTATGGGCTATCTGGGCCGCGGGTGGCGGCGTTGACTCAGGGCTCCTGTGGGTCGGCATATTCCTCGCGTTCAACCTGCCGGCGACCTGTCTCGTGGTCATCCTCGGCGTCGCGTCCCTGGTGAAAAAGAGTGGGCGAATGCCCGGGGCAATAGCTTTGGTGATCTCAGGCGGGGCACTAATTTTCGCGGTCTACGGCTTCGTGACAACCCAGATTCTCTGAGGTGTCAGGAAGGGTGCAGAAGCTCCGGGGGTGCGCCGACGGCACTGCCCGCATCGCCTACGCACCGCAGCCAAGCCCTAGATCCATCGCGTTCCCTCGCGGAGGCGCTGAGGGGGTCGCGTGGTCCGGTTAGGGGTGCCCCGGGGTCAGGTTGGCAGTGCCATGGGCGGTCCGGTCGGCATAGTTGTAAATAACCACGCTCCGGACAGGTGCCGGGAGGGCGGACCACATCTTGATGTCCATGTCGATCCGTTGGCTGGGCTGGTCGCTGAGCGGAGCCAGGTCAATCAGCGTGGCGGAGGTCAGTCCCGCCTCGCCGTTGGCTCCGGGGCTCAAGGTTCCCGGGCTCAGCATGATGCGGAGGTCTACACCCGGAGCGGTTGAAAACTCCTTCAGCTCCAGCACCGCTCCCGTGTCCGTCACGCGGATGGTGGCCACGCCTCTGGTGACGGCAGCTTGGGACTGGAAGCGCCCTTCGAGCCATTGGGGGCCGGCCAGGGGAGCAGGATGGGACGGCGAAGGACTTGCCGGTGGTGGGCTCCCGGCCTCCGCAGGAGGTCCCGAGTACGTGCAGCCAACAAGGCTTGCAGCCAGGGCGCCTGCGATGGCCGCGTGCGGAAGCAATTTCATAATTCCCCCAAATTATTCATGCGTGCTGCACCCAACCGTCGTGCGGACATGACGAACAGGTTGGGCATCAACGGAAAAAGCGGGGAACCCTACGATTCCCCGCTTGTCCACAAGCCAGCGAAAAACCCCCCAGAAACCTTGATTTCTAGGGGGTTTGTCCCGAGCTTCCTATCAGAATCGAACTGATGACCTTTTCATTACGAGTGAAACGCTCTACCGACTGAGCTAAGGAAGCACCGCATGAAATCTCCCGGCTAACCGGGCGGTTCATGCAAGAGTCAACTGTAATAGAGTCCCGCCGTCCGGGTCAAAATGGGAGCCGACAGGCGGTCTAACACACCGTATTGTCGGCCGGAACCTTGCCGTCCACGAAGTAGCTGTCCACCGCGTCCTCAAGACAGCTGTTCGCCCGCCCGTAGGCGGTATGGCCCTCGCCCCGCCACGTCATCAGTGAGGCGTTTCCCAGCTGCTTACGCAGCGATGCGGCCCATTCCACCGGAGTTGCGGGGTCTCCGGTGGTCCCGACGACAACGATGGGGGACTGCCCGGTGTACTCGACCGGGGCCGGGGTCCGCACATTCTTATAAGGCCAGTCAACGCAGTTGGTGCCGCCGTAGGCGAAGTAGTAGCCCAGGGTGGGTGAAGCCTGGCGCAGCCGCTGCTCTTCGGCGCGCATGGAGGCCGTGTCCGAGACCATGGGGTAGTCCAGACAGTTGATGGCGTTGAAGGCGAAGGTGGAATTGGAGGTGTATTTTCCGTTGGAGCCGCGGTCGGCGCCGAGGTCCGCCAGCCGGAGCATCAGGCTCACGTCACCGGTGGCAGCGGCCGCAAGTGCCTGCGTGAGGGCGGGCCAGCTCTGATCGTTGTAGAGAGGCGTGATCAGGCCACTGACGAACATCGTGGCGTTGACCATGCGGCCGTCCTTTGCCGGGCGCGGAGTCTCCTGGACGGAGTTGATGATGCCGCGGATCTGCTGGACACCGCTGTCCACGGTGCCGCTGAGGGGGCAGCCGTCATTCTGGAGGCAGTTGGCGACGTAGGACCTGATGGCCTTCTCGAAGGCGACGGCCTGGCCCATTGTCAGTTCCTCATTGCTGATGGACGGATCAAGGGCGCCGTCCAGGACCATCCGGCCCACGTTGTTCGGGAACAGCGAGGCGTAGGTGGAACCGAGGAAGGTGCCGTAGGAGTACCCCAGGTAGTTCAGCTTGGCGTCGTTCACCACGGCGCGCAGGATGTCCAGGTCCTTGGCGGCGCTGATGGTGTCGATATGCCCGAGTGAGGGACCGGTCTGCGCCGCGCACTGTTCGGCGATGGCTTTGTTGTCCGCCAGCGCGGTGGCCAGCCCGGAGTCTGTTTGGAGGTCGTAGATTTTGGCGCGCGCCGCATCCCGCTCCGCATCTGTCATGCACGTCACGGGGGCGGAGCGTTTGACGCCGCGGGGATCAAAGCCAACCAGATCGTAGTTGGCGCGGACGGACTGCGAAAAGTGCGTGCCGGCGGCGTCCTTGACGAAGTCGTAGCCGGAGCCTCCCGGGCCGCCGGGGTTGACCAGCAGGCTCCCCTGCTTCTTGCCGGTGCTCGGAGCCCGCAGGGCGGCGAGCTGGATCTTGTCCCCGTCAGGCTTCGCGTAGTCCATCGGCACGGTCACCTTGGCGCACTGGAAGCCGTTCTCGCAGGCTTCCCACACCACCTGCTGGGAGTAGTAGGAGTCGAGCCCGGCGGGCGCGGAAGCCACAATGGAGGGGTCTGCCTTCCCGGTGGCGGGCGCAGTGTCCGGCTTGTTGCCGCCAAGGAGGCTGCACGATGCCAGCGTCAGAGCCAGAACCAGGGCGCCGGCAGCCCGCAGTGCGCTCCCCATGGATCGGGAGCGTGCGGGCAGGGGGCGAGCAGTCATTCGAGTGGTCTCCTTGGAAGGGCTAGATCAGGCTGGCTGCCATGGACTCAATGGTCAACAGCGGAGCAACGTTGGTGGTGGTGATGCGTTGGCGGGCTTTATTGATGGCGTCCATGCGGGCAAGCGTGGTCTCCGGGGCAGACCGGCCGGCAAATTCCTCCAGTTCACTCCTGAGCTCAACGTTCACCAGCTCAACACTGTTCCCCAGCTGGATGATCAGCACGTCCCGGTAAAAGGAAAGCAGGTCAGTGAGGGTCCGGTCCAACGAATCGGTGATGGACCGCTTGGCCCGGCGTTTCTGGTCCTCCTCCAGCTGCCGGATCTGGCTCCGCATGGACGGAGGCAGCGTCCCGGACTCAGGGGCGCCCAAGGTGGCCAGCAGCGCCGCCTTCTCCGCGGCGTCGCGCTCTTCATTGGAACTGTTCGCCTCGGCCGTGGCGATCTTTACGAGCTTGTCCGCCATCATCACCGCCGCGGTGACCCCGCGCAGCCCCAGCGGGAACTTCACGGTCTCCATCCGGCGTTCGCGAGCCTCCGGATCCCGCGCCAGCCGGCGGGCAATCCCCACGTGACTCTGCGCGGCGCGGGCCGCGCGTTCAGCGAGGGCCGGTTCCACGCCGTCGCGCTTGACCAGCAACGCCG
Source organism: Pseudarthrobacter sp. IC2-21 (assembly GCF_034048115.1). NCBI lineage: Bacteria > Bacillati > Actinomycetota > Actinomycetes > Micrococcales > Micrococcaceae > Pseudarthrobacter > Pseudarthrobacter sp. IC2-21. Next base: position 750,943 of record NZ_CP139145.1, read on the forward strand.
CGACGTCGGCGGCCGGGGGCAGGCGCAGGGCCACGGCACGGCAGCGGGACCGGATGGTCACCAGCACGTCGGCGGGTGATGGCGCGCACAGCATCCAAATGGTCCGCGGGGTAGGTTCCTCGATCGCCTTCAGCAGGACGTTGGTGGTGCGTTCGGCCATGCGGTCCGCGTCTTCCACCACGATGATCCGCCAGCGCCCCGAGGACGGCCGGTTGCCTGCCGTGGACACCAGGTCGCGGGCCTCGTCGATGGTGATGGTGACTTTCTCGGTCCGGACGAAGGTGACGTCCGAATGGGTCTCGCCGAGGATGGTCTGGCAGGCGTGGCATTCGCCGCAGCCGCGCCGGGTCACATCCTCCTGGTCGCAGTTGAGCGCCGCTGCGAAGGCCTTGGCGGCGTTGGAGCGCCCGGAACCGGGCGGTCCCGTGAACAGCCACGCATGGGTCAGGCCCTCACCGAGGGTTGCCTGCCGCAACTGTTCGACGACGGCGGGCTGGCCCTGGAGGTCATCCCATACGGTCATGCGGCACCCCGCGCCGTCGTCAGCAGGGAGTCGACGCTCGCCAGGATCCGCGCCGCGAGGTCGGCGACGGGCAGGTGGGCCGGCAGGACGAGGTACGCTTCCGGGCGGCCGGCAGCAAGATCGAGGAAGGCGTCACGGATGGTGGTGTGGAACTCGTCAGCTTCGGATTCGAGCCGGTCCTCCGCGGCGGCACCGGCAGTCCGCCTGCGTCGGCCGACGGCCGGGTCCACGTCCAACAACACCGTCAGGTCCGGCTGCAGCCCGGAAGTGGCCCACTCGTTGAGCGAACGCACGGCATCGGCGCCGAGATCGCGGCCGGCTCCCTGATAGGCCACGGACGAATCGATGTAGCGGTCAGTCAGGACCACCTCACCCCGCTCCAGCGCCGGACGGATCACCTGGCTGGCGTGGGCGGCGCGGGAGGCAGCAAAAATGAGGGCCTCGGTATGGGCGTCAATGTGGCCGTGGCCGTGATCCAGGACGAGGGAACGCAGCTTCTCGCCGATGGGTGTCCCGCCCGGTTCCCGGGTCCGCAGGACCGTCAGGCCGCGTGATTCCAGGGCCTCGGCCAGCAGGGCCGCCTGCGTGGATTTCCCGGCGCCGTCACCGCCTTCAAAGGCGATGAAAAGTCCAGGGCTGTTGGTGGTGGTCACTGCTCCAGCCTACCGACTTCAGCGCTCCGCGCGCGTCAAAGTACGCTTTCACCATGAGTCTCACGGAACAGCACGCAGCGTCCCTGTCCGCCGAAACCGTGGTGGTTGCCGCCGGCAGGCCCCCGCGGGAGCACGACGAGCCCGTGAACCCGCCCATCGTCCTCTCGTCGACGTATTTCGGCACCGGAGCACTGGGCGACGGCGACCGGGGCTATGGCCGCTACGCGAACCCCACCTGGGATCCCTTCGAAGAGGCCCTTGGACAGTTGGAAGGCTCCGAACTACCCGGCCTGCTCTACGCATCGGGTCTTGCGGCGGTGAGTTCCGCCCTGTCGCTGCTGCCGGCCGGCGGCGTCCTGGTGATGCCCTCGCACAGCTACGCGGGTTCGATGGTGATGGCCAGCGAAATGGCGCAGAAGGGATTCCTCGAGCTCCGGACCGTGGACATCGCGGACACGGACGCCGTCAAGGAACAGCTGGCCCCGCGGGGACCGGGGGCCAAGGCCGCCAGGATGCTCTGGCTGGAAAGCCCCACCAACCCCATGCTGGGAATCGCGGACATCCGCGAACTGACCGCCGCGGCCCACGCCGCCGGCGCCATCGTGGTCACCGACAACACCTTCTCCACCCCCTTGGTCCAGCAGCCCCTGGCCCTCGGCTCGGACGTGGTGCTGCACTCGGTGACGAAATACCTGGCCGGCCATTCCGACGTTGTCCTCGGCGCCCTGGTGACCTCAAACCCGGACATCCGGGCGGCGCTGCTGCACAACCGCACCATCCACGGTGGCATCGCCGGCCCGTTCGAGGCCTGGCTGGCGCTGCGCGGACTCCGCACCCTGGCCTTGCGCGTGGAGCGGTCGCAGGCGTCAGCGGCGGTCCTGGCCGAGCGGCTCAGCCAGCACCCCCTGGTCGAAAGCATCCGGTTCCCCGGGCTCCCCACCGATCCCGGCCATGAGCGGGCCAAGTCCCAGATGAAGGGCTTCGGATCCATCGTGTGTGTTCAGATCGCGCCCGTGGCCGGCCTTAGCGGAGCCGACGCCGCGGACAAACTGGTGCGTGCCCTGCACCTTTGGCTGCCCGCCACCTCCCTCGGCGGCGTCGAGTCTTTGATCGAACGGCGGCGCCGGCACACTGCCGAGCCCCTCAGTGTGCCGGAGAACCTGGTCCGGCTGAGTGTGGGCATCGAGAATGTTGAGGACCTCTGGGCCGATTTGAAGCAGGCACTGGACGCGCTGGGCGGCTAGGCTTGGACAGTGGACGGTCAAATGATAATTTTTTATGTCGAGCGCGCAGTGTTTTTTGTCCTTGCCCTGGTGGCACTGGGCCTCGAGGCGTGGGCGCTGCTGGACTGCGTTCGCCACAAGTCCGCCGCGTTTGAGGCCACCGGCAAGCGGACCAAGACGTTCTGGCTGGCACTGACCGGCGGCGCAACCCTCATCGGAGTCATCTCCCTGTTCAGCAGCGGCGGCCTGTTCGGCACCCTGGGCCTGTTCGGGCTGGCTGCCGTTGTGGCAGCGTCCGTCTACCTCGCCGATGTCCGCCCGGCCGTCAAGGACGCGGGCCGGGGCGGAAGCCGCCCTTACGGCTGGTAGCCGCCGGGAGCTACGGCATCCCAGTCCACGGTCAGCTCGCCCAGACGCCACCGCGACGGCCCGTCCTGAACCGGCCAACCGCCGTCGCGCAGTGCCTTGCACATGCCCTGCCAGCGCTGCCTGTTCCCAAACGAAGCCAGCGGCGCCGATTCCAGCCACGCGCGGTCCATGGCCTGCATCAGCCGGTGCACTGGCTCACCAGGGATATTCCGGTGGATGAGGGCCTTGGGCAGGCGCTCGGCAACGTCCGATGGCAGGTCAAAGCTGCCGAACCGCACGGACATGCTCAGCGATAGCGGCCGTTCAGCGTCGAGGGCTATCCAGGCCACGCGCCGGCCGATCTCATCGCACGTTCCGTCGATGAAGAGGCCGCCGGGGGCGAGCCTGCCCTGAACCAGGCGCCAAATGTCCGCGACGTCGGCCTCCTCATACTGCCGCAGGACGTTGAACGCCCGGACCAGGACCGGGCGGCCGGGGAGGGCCAGCTCGAAGCCGCCCACCTGGAAGCGCAGGCCCGGCTGTTCCAGGGCCTTGGCAGCGCGGACCCGTTCCGGTTCGATTTCGATCCCGCAGACGCGCACGTCCGGCCGGGCAGCGCGGAGGCGTTCAAAAAGTTCGACGGCGGTGGCTGGCGTTGCGCCGTAGCCCAGGTCAACCACCAAGGGGTCTTTGGCCGCGCGCAGCCGCCAGGACTGCGGCCCCGTCAGCCAGCGGTCCACCCGGCGCATCCGGTTCGGGTTGGTGGTGCCGCGGGTGACGTTTCCTACGGGTTTGCCGTTCCGATGATGGGGAGCGTTCACCCGTTCAGCCTTTTGCACCACGGCCCAACTTTAGCCCCGGAACGTCCTGTGGTGTAACGCACAGCGGGCTCAAGCGTGCCCTCGGCTAGGATGAAAATCATGACTTACAAGCTGATTCTGCTGCGCCACGGCCACAGCGAATGGAACGCCAAGAACCTGTTCACCGGCTGGGTGGACGTTGACCTTAACGACCAGGGCCGCGAGGAAGCGGCCCGCGGCGGTGAGCTCCTGGTGGAGAACAACATCCTGCCCGACGTTGTTTACACGTCACTGCTGAAGCGCGCCATCAACACGGCCAACATCACGCTGGACAAGGCGGACCGCGGGTGGATCCCGGTCAAGCGGGACTGGCGCCTGAACGAACGCCACTACGGGGCGCTGCAGGGCAAGGACAAGGCCCAGACCCTGGCGGAGTTCGGTGAAGAGCAGTTCATGGAATGGCGCCGCAGCTATGACACCCCGCCGCCGCCCCTCTCGGATGACAGCGAATTCTCCCAGGCCCATGATCCGCGCTACGCGGACCTCGGCGACGCCCTGCCGCGCACCGAGTGCCTCAAGGACGTCCTGACCCGGCTCCTGCCGTACTGGGAATCCGATATCAAGGAAGACCTCAAGGCCGGCAAGACCGTCCTGGTCACCGCCCACGGCAATTCCCTCCGCGCCCTGGTCAAGCACCTGGACGGCATCAGCGACGACGCCATTGCCAGCCTGAACATCCCCACCGGGATCCCGCTGGTCTATGACCTCGACGAGAACTTCCAGCCCATCAAGGCCGGCGGCACCTACCTGGACCCCGATGCCGCCGCCGAGGCCATCCTGGCCGTGGCGAACCAGGGTAAGAAATAAGACTCCGCGGGTTGCGTTGACGGTTAATTGACGACGGCGGGCCGGTCACCTCAGGTGACCGGCCCGCCGTCGTACGCGGTGAACTTTTTGGGCTAGAGGGCCTGGGGCTGCCATTCGCCGGTGACCAGGTAGGTGACCTTGCGGGCCACGGAGACGCCGTGGTCAGCGAACCGTTCGAAGTAGCGGCTCGCGAGGGCAACGTCCACGGTGGTCGCGGGGGACTCGGCCCAGTCCGGCGAAGCGATGGCCTTGAAGACGCTCAGGTGAAGGTCATCGATGGTGGTGTTGGCCTTCAGGATGTCGCGGGCCACCTCGAGGTCCCGGGTTTCCAGGAGCACGGTGAGCTTGTCCGCAATCAGCTGGTCCAGCTCGGCCATCTTCTTGAACGTTTCCGTCATGGATGCGGGGATCACGGTGGACGGGAAGCGCAGCCGGGCCAGCTGGGCGACGTGCCGGGCAAGGTCACCCATCCGCTCCAGCGAGGCACTCATCCGAAGCGAGCCAACGATCATGCGGAGGTCGCTGGCAACCGGGCCCTGCAGCGCGAGGATGTCGATGGCACGTTCGTCCAGGCTGTTCTGCAGGAAGTCGATGCGGGCATCAGCCGCGATGACGTCCTCCGCAAGGTCAACGTCAGCAACCTCGAAGGACGTGGTGGCCTTCTCCATTGCCTCACTGACCAACTTTGAAATCTCAACCAGCTGTTCACCGACCTGGGTCAGCTCTTCCTGAAAAACCTTACGCACGGGGGCGTCCTTTCTTCGGAACCCCGCCCCCAATGGCAGACGGAATTCATGTCGCCGTTCGGCACTCCAACCCGTAACTCTGCCAGCGTGCGGTGAACGGCAAGTCTCTTGTAAATGAACGTTAGCTGAACCGTCGGTGCAACGGCCCCGGACGCACCGGCCAGCCACTCATCTCAGCATAAGCTGGAGCTGTGGATCCTACGCTTATCGGTGTCATCGCCGGCCTCGTCGGCCTGGCGCTGGGCACCTTCGGCGTGCTCGCCTTCAGGGTCAGTGAAAAACAGCGGCGGTATGTCGACGTGGACATGGACGAGCCGTCCCTGCCGGCAGGCGCAGCGGAGGTACTGGCCGTGGTTGGCAGGGCCTTCGTGGTGGTGGACGCGGTGGACGGTGTGGTCAGGGCCAGCCCCGCGGCCTACGCCTACGGCCTCGTGCGCGGCCACACGGTGGTCCACAAGAAGCTGCTGGACATGACGGCCGGCGTTCGCCGCGACGGCGTGATCCTGGAGAAGAAGCTGGAGCTCCCGCGCGGACCGCTCGGCCAGGGCACCATTATTGTCCAGGTGCGTGCAGCCATGCTCGGCGAGGAATACATCCTGCTGCTGGCCGATGACCGCACCGAGATCACCCGCACGGAAGAGATCCGCAACGACTTCGTCGCCAACGTGTCCCACGAGCTGAAGACCCCGGTGGGCGCGATTTCCCTGCTGGCCGAGGCCCTTGAGTCCTCCGCGGATGACGAAGAGGCGGTGCGCCGGTTCGCCAAACGGATGCACAAGGAATCGGGCCGGCTCGCGGCCCTGGTCCAGGACATCATCGAACTTTCCCGGCTCCAGGGCGCCAGCGTGTCCCAGGGCGGCAGCGCGGTGGACATTAACGCCGTCATCGCCGAAGCCGTGGACCGGTCCCAGTTGCCCGCCGAAAGCAAGAAAATCCAGATCGTCGTCGGGGAACCCGTAGCTGCCACAGTGTACGGTGACAGGGATCTGCTGGTAACCGCGCTGCGGAACCTGATCGATAACGCCATCCGCTATTCGCCGGAGAACACCAAGGTGGGCGTGGGGGTCCGTTCCAAGGACGGACTCATCGCCGTTTCGGTCACGGACCAGGGCGAGGGCATGACCCCGGAGGACCAGGAACGGGTCTTTGAACGTTTCTATCGCGTGGACGCGGCACGGTCCCGCCACACCGGCGGCACCGGCTTGGGCCTGAGCATCGTCAAACACGTTGCCTCCAACCACGGCGGCGAGGTGACCCTGTGGTCCCGGCCCGGCCAGGGGTCCACCTTCACCCTGAGGCTTCCTGAGATGGAGAGCCAGGACGAACCCGATACCCCAGTTGTCAAAGATCGAGCCGTACCCGAGCGTGTCAAAGAGCGCGGCGTACATGAGCAAGGAGCCAGCGCTTGAGCAGGATTTTGATTGTTGAGGACGAAGAGTCTTTCAGCGACCCGTTGTCGTATTTGCTGGGCAAGGAAGGATTCGAAGTCGAGGTCGTGGACAACGGCCTGGACGCGATCACTGAGTTCGACCGGAACGGGGCGGACCTGGTCCTCCTGGACCTGCAGCTTCCCGGCCTGTCCGGAACGGAGGTCTGCCGGCAGCTGCGGCAGCGTTCCGGTGTTCCGGTCATCATGCTGACGGCCAAGGACTCGGAGATCGACAAGGTGGTGGGCCTCGAACTGGGCGCCGACGACTATGTCACCAAGCCGTACTCGTCCCGAGAACTGGTGGCCCGTGTGCGGGCCGTTCTCCGCCGGCAGGGTGAGCCGGAAGAGCTGATCTCCGCCACAGTGCAGGCAGGCCCCGTCCGGATGGACATCGAACGGCACGTGGTCAGCGTGGACGGTGAGCAGGTCCTCCTGCCGCTGAAGGAATTCGAGCTGCTGGAAATGCTGCTGCGGAATTCGGGCCGGGTGCTGACCCGCGGCCAATTGATCGACCGGGTGTGGGGATCCGACTATGTGGGGGACACCAAGACCCTGGACGTGCACGTCAAGCGGCTCCGCGGCAAGATCGAGCCGGATCCGTCAGCGCCGCGCTACCTGGTGACGGTCCGCGGTCTCGGCTACAAGTTCGAGCCGTAGGCGGTATCCCGGCAGTCCAACGGCGCCGGTAACGCAAAAGGAGGGGCTCCCCTGGGGAGCCCCTCCTTTTGCGTTACCGCGGTTTGCCTGGTGGCTGTTGCCCGGCTGCGGCCGTGACTAGTGCGCGCCGGCGGTGGCGCTTGCCGACGTTGATGACGACGGGGTGGGGGAAGCTGATCCGGTGGGTTCGCTGCCCGCCGGGAGGTATTCCTTGTACTCGGGCAGCGTCGCATCCAGGACGGGCATCTGCACGGTCTTGTTGACGTTGGTGCCGTCCTCGGTGACCTTGATGTCCACGAGGGAACCCGGAATGCCGCCGCTCGTGCTGAGGATGGCCTCGTCCGTTGATTCGTTGAGCAGGGTGTAGGAGTTGGCCTTGACGGGCACCTGGGTCTGTGAACCCTTGGCGCCGTTGACAGTAAGCTTCACGTCCTGCGAGGAGGAGTTGTAGACGGCGCCGAGCAGGCGGCCGGGCTTGTTCTCACCGGCGGAGACGATCAGCATGTTCCGCAACTGCAGCGGACCCAGGTCGGCGCGGATGCCGTCCGAGGAGGAGTACTGGTGAGTGGTCTGCTGGGGGGTGATGTAGCCGCAGCCTGTCATCGTGGCCAAGCCCAGGGCCAGAGCTCCTGCCGCCAGTGCCAGTTTGCCGCTCTGGGCCCGGTTCATCGCAGTGAAACGCACGTCACGTACTCCTCGAGAGTGTGGAAACATTAATCAGCCATAGCCTAGCCGCAAACGGGCCGAAACGAGGATTCCGCGCGGTCACAATGTCCTTGGCAGCAGGCCCCGCATGCACTATTATCCGCATCCGTCAAGGGGTCCGAAGGGTCTGATTTGGCCCATTTTCCGCGGAATCACGGGGTTCCGGGCCCGGTTCCCGGCCAGTCATATGCCTTAATCGTGATAAACTGGTTGCCGGGAAAGGGGAATGTTTACATGGTATTTGAGGTCGGCGAGACAGTAGTTTACCCTCACCACGGTGCTGCAAAAATTGAAGAAATCAAGATGCGCACTGTCAAGGGCGAAGAGAAGATGTATCTCAAGCTCAAGGTGGCTCAGGGTGATCTGACCATTGAAGTTCCAGCAGAGAACGTTGACCTTGTTGGGGTACGTGACGTAGTGGGCAAGGAAGGCCTGGAGCACGTGTTTGACGTGCTTCGTGCCGAGTTCACTGAAGAGCCCACCAACTGGTCACGCAGGTACAAGGCAAATCTGGAGAAGCTTGCTTCCGGTGACGTCATCAAGGTAGCAGAGGTTGTCCGTGACCTTTGGCGCCGCGATCACGATCGGGGCCTTTCCGCAGGTGAGAAGCGCATGCTGGCCAAGGCCCGGCAGATTCTGATTTCAGAACTTGCACTGGCTGAAAAGACTGATGAAGAGAAGGCGGCAAGCGTTCTCGACGAGGTCCTGGCTTCCTAAGAATTGAGCCCCGGGGATGCGAAAGCACCTCCGGGGTTTCTTTTTGCCCAATTTCAGCCCGTGGCGCGTCCCCGTGGCGCGGCCTCGGGTCCGACTGCCACTGCAGACGATCGCCGGCGCCCACCAATTCCGTCGCAGGGTCCAGCCGGACTGGCCGGGCGGGACGTAGGCTAGACGCCATGAGCAACGCACTGCCCCGCCCCGTTACCGCCGTCATCCTTGTGGCCGCCGGCTCCGGCGAAAGGCTTGGGCACGGGATGCCGAAGGCCGCGGTGCCCCTCGGCGGAGAACCAATCCTGATGCACGCGCTCCGCGGCGTCGTTGCCTCCGGGGTGAGCAGCCAGGTGTGCATCGTGTTGCCGGCGGGTGCCGACGGACTGCACGAGCTGTTGGAGGAATTCAGGGAGGAACTGGCCGACGGCGGGCCCGTCCTCACCCTCGTGGACGGCGGTGCCACCCGGGCTGAGTCGGTTCGGGCTGGCCTTGGAGGCCTGATGGAGGGGATTGAAGCCGTGCTGGTTCATGACGCCGCCCGCGCGCTGACCCCGGAGTATGTTTTCCACCGGGTGGTGGACTCCTTGGCCGCCGGCGCCGTTGCGGTCATTCCGGCAGTTCCGGTGGTGGACACGGTCAAGACCGTGGCCAGCACCAGCGGCGAGGACGCCGCCATTGCCCCGGAACTTGTGACCGGGACTGCCCCGCGGGAGGAACTGCGCTCCGTCCAGACACCCCAGGGATTCCGGCTCTCCACGCTGCACGACGCCCACCGGGCGGCCTCCCGGTTCGACGAAGCCCAGGCCGCTGCCGTCACCGACGACGCCATGCTCGTGGAACTTCTGGGCGTCCCCGTGCATGCCGTCCACGGCTCCACCCAGTCCCTGAAAATCACCACCCCCCTGGACCTGATCATTGCCGAGGGCCTGCTGGAGGGCCCACTCGGGATCCGCTGGGTGGAAGGCTGACCATGGAAGGGCCGCAGATGATCCTGCCCCGCACAGGCATCGGCCTGGACGTCCACGCGTACGCATCGGAGGACCAGCCACGTCCGCTGTGGCTCGGCGGCCTGTTCTGGGAAGGCGAGCGCGGCCTTGCCGGGCACTCGGACGGGGATCCCGTGGCCCACGCCGCCGCCGATGCGCTGTTCTCAGCCGCCGGCATCGGGGACCTGGGTACACATTTCGGGACGGACCGCCCGGAGTTTGCCGGGGCCTCAGGGGTCACCCTGCTGAAGGAGGCAGCCAGGATTGTCCGGGCAGCCGGTTTTGAAATCGGCAACGTGGCCGTGCAGTTTGTGGCCAACCGGCCGAAGTTCGGTCCACGCCGGCTGGAGTCGCAGGATGTCCTGAGCGCGGCAGCTGAAGCCGCCGTCAGCGTCACGGCCACCACGAGTGACGGGCTGGGGTTCACCGGCCGCGGCGAAGGCATTTCCGCCATTGCCACCGCCTTGGTCTATCCCAAGCAACCGGACCGGATCGGCTAATCTGGAGCGGTGACCCTCCGTTTTTACGACACCGCATCCGCCGAAGTCCGCGACTTCGTTCCCCTCGTCCCGGGAAAGGTGAGCCTGTACTACTGCGGTGCCACGGTGCAGGGCATGCCGCATGTGGGCCACATCCGCTCAGCCATCGCCTTCGACCAGCTCACCCGCTGGCTTGAGTACCGGGGCCTGCGCGTCACAGCCGTCCGCAACGTTACGGACATCGACGACAAGATCCTCAGCAAATCCGCGGAGTCCTTCGACCCGGATTTCGAAGACGGACCGGATACCGTCCGCGAGGAGGAATGGTGGGCGCTGGCCTACCGCTACGAGCAGGAATTCCTGAAGGCCTACGACACGCTGGGCGTATCGCGTCCCACCTACGAACCCCGCGCCACGGGGCACATCCCGGAGATGCACGCGCTCATACAGCATCTGATCGACCGCGGGCATGCCTACCCGGCGTTGGACGGCTCCGGCGATGTCTACTTTGACGTGAGGTCCTGGGACAAATACGGGTCCCTCACGCGCCAAAACATTGATGACATGCAGGGGGCGCCCGACGCCGATCCCCGCGGCAAGAAAGACCCCCGCGACTTCGCCTTGTGGAAGGGTTATAAAGAGGGAGAGCCGACGACGGCGAGCTGGGCTTCGCCGTGGGGTGCCGGCCGTCCGGGCTGGCACCTGGAATGCTCCGCCATGGTCACCAAGTACCTCGGCACCGAGTTCGACATCCACGGTGGCGGCCTCGATCTGCGCTTCCCCCATCACGAAAACGAGATGGCCCAGTCGCAGGCGGCAGGGCACGGCTTCGCCAACTTCTGGATGCACAACGGCATGGTCACCTACGAGGGTGAAAAGATGTCCAAGTCCATCGGCAACACCATCAGCCCGGCGGAGATGCTGCAGCTCGCCTCGCCACGGGTGGTGCGGTACTACCTCGGCCAGGCGCACTACCGCTCGGTGCTGGACTACCGGCCCACCTCGCTCGAAGAGGCCGCCGCCGCCGTCGAACGCATTGACGGCTTTATCAGCCGCGCCGTCCGCGCCCTGTCCGAGGGCGGCAACTACGCGTTCGCCACCTACGGCAAGGTCCCGGAGCCGTTCGAGCGGGCCATGGATGACGACCTCAACGTGCCCCAGGCGCTGGCAGTGCTCCACGAAACCGTCCGGTCCGGGAACACCGCGCTGACGGAAGGGCGGCTGGAGGATGCGCAACAGGCCTTGCACTCGGTACACGACATGCTCCGTGTTCTTGGCCTGAACGCGGTGGCAACCGGCGCGGTATCGGATGCCCGCGAAACCGCTGCCCTTGAGGTGCTGGTCGAAGCCCAGCTCGCGGCACGTGCCCAGGCCCGGGCAACCAAGGACTGGGCTGCGTCGGACGCCATCCGGGACACGCTGAAGGCGGCCGGGATCGCCGTCGAGGACGGCCCGGACGGCGCCACGTGGAGCCTGCAGCGGGACTGATGCCCCCGGCGTTTTCGCCAAGGTCAGGCGATTTTACTTGATTCAGTAGACTGTTAAGCAGACTCAGCCAAACAATCAAGGGTGGAATTCTCATGGCCAACAACGGTCGCCGGTCGGTCAAAGCAAAGAAGGGGCCCACCATCGGAACCGGTGGCCACGGCCGCAAGGCTCTGGAGGGCAAGGGCCCAACCCCCAAGGCGGAGGACCGCCCGTATCACAAGGCGCACAAGAGCAAGCAGCTCGCGGAACGTTCTGCCGCCAAGCGCGGTACCGGTGCCCGCAGCGCCGGCGCAGCCCGCTCAGGTCCCAAGGGGCGGGCCACCGAGGAAGTTGTCACCGGCCGCAACTCTGTGGTCGAAGCACTCCGTGCCGGCATCCCAGCAAAGACCTTGCACATCGCCATCCGGATTGAAATGGATGACCGTGTTAAGGAGTCGCTGAAGATCGCGGCAGAACGCGGCATCCCGCTGCTCGAGACCGGCAAGCCCGAACTCGACCGTATGACCGACGACGCCGTTCACCAGGGCCTCGTCCTGCAGATCCCGCCGTACGAATACCAGGACGCCTACGATCTTGCCGAAGAAACCGTGGACCGATGGAAGAAGGGCCACGTTTCAAATGCGCCGCTGTTCGTGGCGCTGGACGGCATCACGGACCCGCGCAACCTGGGCGCCATCATCCGCTCCGTGTCCGCATTCAGCGGCCACGGCGTCATTGTGCCGGAGCGCCGTTCCGTGGGCGTCACCGCCTCGGCCTGGAAGACCAGCGCCGGCGCGGCCGTGCGCGTCCCGGTTGCCCGCGCGGGCAACCTCAACAGCGCGCTGAAGCAGTTCAAGAACATGGGCATCTTCGTCCTGGGGCTCGACGGCGACGGCGATGTCTCGCTGCCCGCCCTCACCCTCGGCACGGAACCCGTCTGCATCGTGGTGGGCTCCGAGGGCAAGGGCCTGAGTCGGCTGGTCCGCGAAAACTGCGACCAGATTGTCTCCATCCCCATTGATTCCGCCATGGAGTCGCTCAACGCCTCCATGGCCGTGGGCATCTCGCTGTACGAAATCTCCCGGCAGCGCGCCGTCAAGTAAGCCAAACGCTCTCTCACTTGATGTGGGTTTTGGCTCGACGCTCTCTCACTTAACGTCGGTTTTGGCTCGACGCTCTCTCACTTTCTTGAAGAAAGTGAGAGAGCGTCGGCGTTTAAGCCGCATTAAGTGAGAGAGCGTCGGGGGGAGTGGGGGGAGACGGGGGGAGGGGAGAGGCGGGGTTAGAACTCGTGACGGTTGGCCAGCACCGGGAGCTGTTGGCGGGCTTCCTTGACCACTGCAGGGTCCAGGTCGGCGAAGAGCAGCCCGGGGGCGCCGTCGAGCTCTTCCAGTACCTCCCCAAAGGGCGAGACGACGGCGGAGTGCCCCACACCGGTGGGCGCGCCGGCCTTGGCCGGAACTCCCTGGCTGACCGGATCACCCTGCCCGCAGGCGAGGACGTAGGTGGTGGAATCCAGCGCCCGGGCACGCGCCAGGAGCTGCCACTGGTCCACCTTGCCGGGTCCGGAGCCCCAGGACGCGCAGACGATGTTGGCATCCGCGCCCAGATCGGCGTTGGCCAGGAACAGCGCCGGGAACCGGATGTCGTAGCAGGTGGCAAGCCCGAAGGTCAGGCCGCCCGCCGCGAACGTTACAGGTTCCGTGCCCGCGTCCACGGTGTCCGATTCCAGGAAACCGAAGGCGTCGAAAAGGTGGACTTTGTCGTAGCTGGTTTCCACTCCGGGCCCTGTTGCGAGCAGCGTGTTGCGAACCTTTCCCGCAGCGCCGGGAGTGAACATGCCTGCCACCACCACGATCTCCAGGGAGGCCGCCACGCTCCGAACGTGCGAGGCCCACGGCCCGGTCAAAGGTTCGGCAATGTCATGCAGCGAGTTTCCGAATGCCCGCATGGATGCCTCCGGGAACACCACCAGGTCCGCGCCACCAGCCTTGGCCTTGTGAGCCTGCTGCTCGAGGGCGGACAGGTTGGCGGCCACGTCCCGGCCGCTGATGATCTGAGCCAAGGCAATCCGCACTGTGTACCTCCGTGTTGACGTCTCCCTCCAGTATGCAACGTCACACGGCCCCCGGGTGCACAGGCCGGCGGTGGGCGGCCGCTGACACAAACACATCAATGCAGCTGAAACGGCACTGGCCGCTACCATTGACGTGATGGTTATGCCGCTTTTTGACACTGCTTCCACCATGGATGCCTCTTCGGCTCATCCACTCGGTGTTACTGTGCCGCGCCCCGGGGTCGGTCCGGACAGTGCGCTGCCGTCCAGCGCCAATGTTGCTGTCTATGCGCCGGGAGTTGAAAACCTCGAGATTGTCTACAAAGCCCCGGGCATTGCGTGGCGCAGGCAGCTCCTTCCCAACGTCACCCACGGCGTCCACCACGGCATTGTGGAGGACTTTCCTTACGGCTCGCGCTACGGGTTCCGTGCGGCCCCCACTTCCGAGGCGTTGCCGCTGTCCTTTCCCATGCTGGACCTGGACGACGACGCCGGGCAGCCGCTGCTGCTCGATCCTTACGGCCGCGCCGTGGATCAGCACGAGGGATTCCTGGCGAGTGTGCGGATGGCTGCCGATTTTGACTGGGGAGCCGATCAGCGGCCCAGGCTGCACTGGCGGAACACCATCGTCTACGAGGCGCACGTGCGTGGCCAGACCATGCTGCACCCCGATGTTCCCGAGGAACTGCGCGGAACGTATGCAGGCATGGCCCACCCTGCCATCATCGAACACTTCAAGAGCCTGGGCATCACCTCGATTCAACTGCTCCCGGTGCACTTCCACCTCGATGAGATGCATCTGCAGGACCTGGGGCTGACCAACTACTGGGGGTACAACACCGCTGCGTTCTTCGCGCCGCACCCGGGCTATGCCACCAAATCTGCCCAGGAAGCCGGCCCGCAGGCGGTCCAGGACGAATTCAAGGGCATGGTCAAGCTGCTCCACGCGGCCGGGCTGGAAGTGATCCTTGACGTGGTCTATAACCACACTGCCGAGGGCGGCCCCGACGGGCCGACCATCAGCTTCCGCGGGCTTGGCGAGAAAACGTATTACCGAACCGATGGCCACGGCAAATACCTGGACACGACCGGTTGCGGGAACAGCTTGAATTTTGGCCACCCCCGGGTTGTCCAGCTGGTCCTGGATTCCCTCCGGTACTGGGTGGACGAGTTTCACATCGATGGTTTCCGCTTTGACCTCGCCGTGACACTGTGCCGGAATGCAGACAACGAATTTGATCCCCACCACCCGTTCCTGGTGGCCGTCGCGGCTGATCCGGTGTTGTCGGATGTGAAACTTATTTCCGAACCATGGGACGTGGGCTACGGCGGTTGGCAGACCGGCCGGTTCCCTGCCGGCTGGGTTGACTGGAACGATCACTTCCGCGACGGGGTCCGTAGTTTCTGGCTCGCTGACCGGGCAGCCATCGAGTCCGGCGGTCAGGGCGGCTCCGTCGCCCGGCTGGCTGATGCCCTGTCCGGCTCGGCCGGGCTGTTTGAAGCCTCGGGCCGTTCCAGGCTGGCCTCCCTCAACTTCGTTACCTCCCACGACGGCTTCACCCTTCACGATCTGGTCTCCTTCGACCGCAAGCACAACGAGGATAACGGCGAGCAGAACCGGGACGGCCACGGGGACAACCGCAGCTACAATCACGGTTTCGAAGGCCCCACCGAAGACGAAGCGATCCTGGCCCAGCGGGCCCAGTCCCGGCGCAACCTCATGGCTTCGATGCTGATTTCCCTTGGCGTTCCCATGATCACTGCCGGCGACGAACTGGCGCGCACCCAGCAGGGAAACAACAATGCCTACTGCCAGGACAACCCCCTGACGTGGATCGACTGGACGCGCACGCCGGAATCCCATGAGATGCTCCGCAGCACCAAACGTTTTATCCGGCTGCGCAAGGAGTTCCTGGCCGGCCAGCCGCACGATTTCCCGGCCCGGGACGAGCAGTCCTACCTTCACTGGTTCGACCACGCCGGCCAGCCGATGTCCATGGAGCGGTGGAACGATCCCCGCCACCGGGTCATGCAGCTCCTGCTGGGCTCTGACGACGGCACCCTGGCAGGCCTCGTGGTGGTCAACGGCAGCACTTCCGACGTCAAGATCACCCTCCCGGAAGTGACCAACGACGACGGCACGCCCCGCCGGATGTTCGAACTGCGGCTCACCACCTCGCCACTGCACGAGATCCGCCAGGGCGTCCGCGTGGCATCCGGGGAGACCGACCTCATTGAGGCAAACTCGATCAACATCTACCGCACGTAGCTGCGGAGGGGACAAGAATGCGCAACCGCTCTGCCGTTGCCCTGGTGCTGACTGGACTGGTGGCCATTGCACTGTTCGCCCTGGGCGGCACAGGGCTCTTTGACTCCCTGACGGGAAGCCCGACGCCGGCGGCAAGCTCTGGCGCAACCTCTGGTTCGGAGCCTCCCGTACCTGGCCCTGCTGAAGGTTCGAGGTCCGCGGCGGTCCCCGCCAACCCTTCGGGCCTGCCGGCGATCAGCGAGTCCGCGCTCCCGGCCGAGGCCCGCAGGACCCTCGCGCTGATCCGCAAGGGCGGCCCGTACCCGTACAGCCAGGATGACCAGACTTTCGGCAACTTTGAGCGAATCCTCCCGCGCAAGGCTTCGGGCTACTACCGCGAATACACCGTTCCCACCCCGGGAGCACCGGACCGCGGAGCCCGCCGGATCATTGCGGGCGGCGGGGGAGAAAAGTACTACACGCAGGACCACTACGACTCGTTCAAATTCATCGCAGAAGGCAGCTGAACCCCGTTATGAAGATCTATTCCGCCGATACGTGGACCATGGAAGAACTGCAGGAGCAGGTGGCCGACGCCGGTCGCCGATGCCTGCGGGTCCCTGCCGCGGACAGCAAACGGGCGGTGCTGGAAACTTTCGGTGAGGTGCTGGGCTTCCCCGAGCACTACGGAGTGAACCTGGACGCGCTGAACGATTCACTCCACGACTTTGCGGACAGCATCAGCGAGAACGGCAACGCCCCGGTCACCCTCCTCTGGCAGGTCGCCGCGGCATTCCGCGGCGACCGTTCCTTCGGGATCATCTGCGAGATCCTTCAGGATGCCGAAAGCTACGCCGGTAATGACCTGAGGGTCACCGCCGTCCTTCTTTAGGTACTAGGCGTTGACGATCAGCCCCAGCTCGGCCTTCGACGCCAACGCCTCATGCCGGGGCAGGACGCGGACCGTGTAACCAAACGGTCCGGAGCGATCGATCACCAGGGAGCCGCTGAACAGGTGGCGGCCGCCGCCCAGGTCTTCCTTGGGCTGCAGCTCCATCATGGTCACATCGGTCAGGTTGTCGCTTTCCTCGGCGCGTCCGTAGGCGACCTCCACGGAGACATCGTCCGGTGTCAGGGTGGTCAACGCAACATACGCGTTCACCTGCAGGGTGTCACCGATCTGCGGGTCCTCAGAAACGCCCACGGAGTCGACATGCTCCACGTGCAGCATCGGCCAGGCTGCGCGCACCTGGGCGGTCCAGGCTGCCAGCGAGCGTGCCTGCGCATAGGAGTCCGCCACTGCCTTGCGTCCGGCCTCGGCAGCCGGGCGGTACAGGATGTTGACATAGTCGTGCAGCATCCTGTCTGCCGACACTGCCGGGCCCAGGTGAGTCAGGGTGTGCTTGATCATGGACACCCAGTGCGTGGGGACCTTCTCGGTGCTGCTGCTGGACGGGCCTGCGGCGCCTGCGCTGTCGGACACGGTGCTGCCGTAGAAGCGGGGCGCCACCTGGGTCTCCAGGAGCTCGTACAGCGCGGCAGCCTCAATGTCGTCGCGCTCCTCCGGGGACGCGTCATTGTTGGCGGTGGGGATCGCCCAGCCGTTTTCGCCGTCGTACATCTCATCCCACCAGCCATCCATCACCGAGAGGTTCAGCGAACCGTTGATGGCCGCCTTCATGCCCGAGGTGCCGCAGGCTTCCAGGGGGCGCAGCGGGTTGTTCAGCCAGACGTCGCAGCCCGGGAACAGTGTCCTGGCCATGGCGATGTCGTAATTGGGGAGGAACGCAATCCGGTGGCGGACTTCGGGGTCGTCGGTGAACCGCACCAGGTCCTGGATCATCTTCTTGCCGGCGTCATCCGCGGGGTGGGACTTTCCCGCGATGACCAGCTGGATGGGGTGCTCCGGGTGCAGCAGCAGTGCCTTGAGCCGGTCCGGCTCACGCAGCATCAGGGTGAGCCGTTTGTAAGTGGGGACGCGGCGCGCGAAGCCGATCGTCAGCACGTCGGGGTCCAGCACGCTGTCCGTCCAGCGCAGTTCAGCGTCAGCGGCGCCGCGTTTCTTCCAGGCGGCCCGGAGACGGCGGCGGACATCATCCACCAAGGCGGAGCGCATTTCCCGGCGGAGCGCCCACACGTCGGCGTCGGGAACGTTGTAGGCCAGGTCCCAGCGTCCCTGGCTTTCGGCCTCCGGGCCGAACTGTTTCCGGGCCAGCTGGGAGATGCGGCTGTCAACCCACGTGGGCACGTGGACGCCGTTGGTGACGGAGGTGATGGGCACCTCGGAGTGGTCGAAACCCGGCCACAGCGCCGAGAACATCCCGCGGGACACCTCGCCGTGCAGTTTTGCCACACCGTTGGCCCGCTGGGCCAGGCGGAGCCCCATGACCGCCATGTTGAAGACTGCCGGGTTGCCGTTGGCGTAGTTTTCGCGGCCGAGCTCCAGGATCCTGTCCACGGGCACGGCAGGCGCCAGCCCGGCTTGGAAGAAGTGCTGGATCTGGGCGATCTCAAAGCGGTCGATCCCGGCGGGAACGGGGGTGTGGGTGGTGAAGACCGTGGACGCCCGGCCGGCGGCAAGCGCCTCGTCGAACGTCAGGGCCGCGTCCCCAGACATGAGCTCCTGGATCCGTTCGATCCCGAGGAAACCGGCATGGCCTTCATTGGTGTGGAACACCTCAGGGGCGGGTGTTCCCGTGAGCCGCTGGTAAGCGCGCAGCGCCTTCACGCCGCCCATGCCCAGCAGGAGTTCCTGCTGCAGCCGGTGGTCCCCGCCTCCGCCGTAAAGCCGATCGGTCACCCCGCGTGCGGCGTCGTCATTGCCTGGCACGTTGGAATCCAGCAGCAGCAACGGAACACGTCCGACGTCGGCACGCCAGATGTGTGCCAGGAGCCGCCTGCCGTTGGGCAGCGGCAGGGTGATCTGGAGCGGCCGGCCGTTGCCGTCGGGAGAGGGCTCGCGCAGCAGGGTCAGGGGCAGGCCGTCCGGATCGAGCACAGGATAGGTTTCCTGCTGCCAGGCATCACGGGACAGCGACTGCTTGAAATAGCCGGCCTGGTAGAGGAGCCCAACGCCGATGAGGGGCACGCCGAGGTCGGATGCCGCCTTGAGGTGGTCGCCGGCCAGGATGCCCAGGCCGCCGGAGTACTGCGGCAGGACCTCGGTGATACCAAATTCAGGCGAAAAATAGGCAATCGCGGCGGGCGCGTCGGCACCGAGTCCCTGGTACCAGCGAGGCTCGTCAAGGTAGCGGTCAAGGTCCTCAGCGGCGGCCCGCACGCGTTCCACCACGGACTGGTCCGCGGCCAGGGCCTGGAACTCCTCGCGGCTGACCCGGCCCAGGAAGCTGACCGGATCCTGCTCGCTTTCCTCCCATTTCCGCGGGTTCAGGCTGGCGAAAAGTTCCCGCGTGGGCCGGTGCCAGGACCAACGCAGGTTGGTCGCGAGCCGGACCAGCGGCCGGATCGGTTCGGGGAGGACGGTTCTGACGGTAAATCTGCGGATAGCCTTCACCTGCGCCACACTAACCGACAACCTCAACAGCTGGAACTGCTTTGGCCTTCTTTTAGGTAAATGACAGTTGACGCCATGGATAAGACGAATCGCCGCGATAAAAAACCACGCAGGCTTAGCTATCTCGCCCATTTCTCGCTAACGTCGAGCATGTGACGACTAACCTAGGAACCACCGCCGCCTCCAAGAAAAAGCCGAAAGGCAAAATCACCGACGGCCTCACGTTCGGCCGTTTTCCGATCACCGCCGTAGAGCCTGTGGTTGAGGGTGGAAAGTACCCTGCCAAAGCTCTGCCGGGCGAAGGAATCGTTGTCGGTGCCACCGCATTCCGGGAAGGGCATGACCAACTCGGCGTCAGCGCAGTCCTCCTGGACCCGCGCGGAAAGGAACGCCAGCGCATCCGGCTGGCGCCGCCCAGGGGGGAACGCGGCCTCGGCACCGATCGCTGGGAGGGCGTGCTCACGCCGTCGGCCGTTGGAAACTGGACGTTCTTCATTGAGGCCTGGCACGACCGCTATGGCACCTGGCACCACAACGCCGAAGTCAAAGTGGCCGCGGGCATCGACGTAGAACTGATGCTCGCCGAAGGCGAGGCACTCCTCGCAGACGCGGCCGACGACGTCTCCCGCAACGCATCGGACCGGCGCACCCTGCGCATGGCTGCTTCGATCCTGGGCAACGCCTCCCTGACGGCCGAGGAGCGCCTCGCGGGCGGTTTCAGTGCCGATGTGGCCGCCGTCGTGGACCGCCAGCCGATCCGGGAACTGGTCACCGCCTCCCAGCAGTTCCCGCTGCTCGTTGAGCGGGACCTTGCCGGCCGCGGGGCCTGGTACGAATTCTTCCCCCGCTCCGAAGGTGCTGTGCGGGACCACACCACCGGGGCCTGGACCTCGGGAAACTTCCGGACGGCAGCCAAGCGGCTCGACGCGGTGGCGGCCATGGGCTTCGACGTCATCTACATGCCGCCGATCCACCCGATCGGCATCCAGCACCGCAAGGGGCCGAACAACACGCTCATCGCAGGCCCGCACGATCCCGGCTCGCCCTGGGCCATCGGCGCCAAAGAGGGCGGCCATGACGCCATCCACCCGGACCTGGGCAGCTTCGAGGACTTCGACGCATTTGTGGCCCGCGCCAATGAACTGGGCCTCGAGGTCGCCCTCGACCTTGCCCTGCAGGCCGCCCCGGACCATCCGTGGGTTGAATCGCACCCGGAATGGTTCACCACGCGGGTGGACGGCAGCATCGCCTACGCGGAGAACCCGCCCAAGAAGTACCAGGACATTTTCCCGCTCAACTTCGACAATGATCCCGAGGGGCTCGCCAAGGAGATCCTGCGCATTGTTCAGTTGTGGGTCAGCCACGGCGTCCGGATCTTCCGGGTGGACAACCCGCACACCAAACCGGTGTGGTTCTGGGAGTGGCTCATCGCCCAGGTCAACAAAAAGACACCCGGCGTGGTGTTCCTGGCGGAGGCATTCACACGCCCCGCGATGATGCACGCCCTGGGCCGGGCAGGATTCCAGCAGTCCTACACCTACTTCACCTGGCGGAACACCAAGACGGAACTGGAGACCTACTTCACCGAGGTCAGCCACGAGTCGGCAGCGTATTTCCGGCCCAACTTCTTCGTCAACACCCCGGACATCCTCACCGAATACCTCCAGTTCGGCGGTCCGGCCGCGTTCAAGATCCGTGCGGCACTGGCTTCCACCGCCAGCCCTCTGTGGGGGGTTTACGCCGGCTACGAACTTTATGAGCACGTGGCGCGCCCCGGTGCGGAGGAGTACATCGACAATGAAAAGTTCGAGTACAAGGCCCGCGACTGGGATGCGGCTGCGGAATCCGGCCGTACGCTCGCGCCGTACCTGACCAGGCTCAACAGCATCAGGCACGCGCATCCGGCGCTCCAGGACCTGCAGAACCTGACCGTCCACCAAAGCACCGATGACGCCACAGTGGTCTACTCCAAGCACAAGAACCTGCCGGATGGCACCAAGGACACCATCATCGTGGTGGTCAACGTGGATCCGCACGGTACCCGGGAGAGTACGGTCTCGCTGGATCTCGCCGCCCTGGAACTTGACCCCGAGGACCTGACCCATAACGGCGGGTTCCGGGTGGAGGACCTCATCACCGGCGAAACCTGGGAGTGGGGCGAATACAACTACGTCCGCCTGGACGCGCACGTCGAACCCGCACACATCCTTAGCGTCAGGAGAGCGCATCAGTGAGTTTTAACCCGCAGAGTTCCAGCCAGCATTTCACCCCCAGAAGCACGTTTGAACTAAACGCCCCGGGCCTGGCCCACGATCCTCTGTGGTACCGGAAGGCCGTGTTCTACGAAGTGCTTGTCAGGGCGTTTGCGGATGCCAACGGGGACGGCTCAGGCGATTTTTCGGGCCTCATTGACCGGCTGGACTACCTGCAGTGGCTCGGGGTGGACTGCCTCTGGCTGCCGCCGTTCTTCCAGTCTCCCTTGCGGGACGGCGGCTACGACATCTCGGACTACAACTCCGTGCTGGACGAGTTCGGGACCATCAGCGACTTCAAACGGCTGGTTGCCGAAGCCCATGCCCGCGGTGTGCGCGTCATCATCGACCTGCCCCTGAACCACACATCGGACCAGCACCCGTGGTTCCAGGAATCGCGGAAGGACCCCGAGGGCCCGTTCGGCGATTTCTACGTGTGGAGCGATACTGACGAGAAGTATCAGGATGCCCGCATTATTTTTGTGGACACGGAGGAGTCCAACTGGACCTTCGATCCCATCCGGCGCCAGTTCTTCTGGCACCGCTTCTTCAGTCACCAGCCAGATCTGAACTTCGAAAACCCGCGGGTGATCGAAGCACTCTTTGACGTCGTGCGGTTCTGGCTTGACCAGGGCATTGACGGCTTCCGGGCCGACGCGATTCCGTACCTCTTTGAAGAAGAGGGGACAAACTGCGAAAACCTCCCCGCGACCCACGACTTCCTGCGCAAGCTGCGGGCCATGGTGGACGAAAGCTACCCGGGACGTGTCATTATCGCCGAGGCCAACCAGCCGCCCAACGAGGTGGTGGAGTACTTCGGGACAGCCGAAGAGCCGGAGTGCCATATGGCCTTCCACTTCCCCATCATGCCGCGGCTCTACTACGCCCTGCGCGACCAGAAGGCCGCTCCCATCATCGAGACGATGCAGGATACTCCGGAGATTCCCGAAGGGGCCCAATGGGGGACGTTCCTGCGGAACCACGATGAGCTGACCCTGGAGATGGTCACTGCCGACGAGCGCGCCGCCATGCTGGGCTGGTACGCCCCGGACCCGCGGATGCGGGCCAACATCGGTATCCGACGCCGGTTGGCGCCCCTGCTGGATAACTCCCGTGCGGAGATCGAACTGATCAACGCCCTGCTCCTGTCCCTGCCCGGCAGCCCGTTCCTGTACTACGGTGACGAGATCGGCATGGGCGACAACATCTGGCTCGAGGACCGCGACGCCGTCCGCACGCCGATGCAGTGGAACCCGGACCGCAACGCCGGCTTCTCCCACGCAGACCCCGGCAAGCTGTACCTGCCGGTCATCCAGTCGCTGGTGTACAACTACGGCATGGCGAACGTTGAGGCCGAAGCCGCGCACTCCGGATCGCTGCTTCGCTGGACCCGCCAGATCCTGAGCGTCCGGAAGAACCACCCGGCGTTCGGCCTCGGCAGCTTCAAGCACGTCGAAGCCGACCATGACGCCGTGGTGTCCTATCTTCGGGAACTGGGGGACGACAACGCGGCCGGGGAACCCGGTGAAGTCATTCTGTGCGCGTTCAACCTTTCCCAGCACCCGGTTGCGGCGAAACTGAGGATTCCGCAGTATGCCGGGCGCGGCCTCCGCGATGTGTTTGGCGGCCAGCCCTTTCCCGGGATCGATGACGACGGATCCCTGACCCTGACGCTGGGAAGCCACGACTTCTTCTGGCTGCGGGTGCGTTCGGCAGCATCGAATCCGGCTTCACCGCAGACGCAGGCGCTGCCTATTCTGTCCATCGAGAACTGATATGACTCAGCCAACTCTCACGGCCGCGTTGCGCTCAATCCTGCAGGAATGGCTCCCGCGCCAGCGCTGGTTCCCGGTCAAGTCAGGCGATTTTTCGTTGGAGCAGGCGGGCAGCCTGGGTCTGGCGGATACGGCCGGGCAGGCCCGTCTGGAGGTCTTCCTGCTGGCCGTTTCTTCCCGGTCAGCCGACGGCGGACAGCGCACGGATGTGGTCCAGGTGCCTTTGAGTTTCCGGGACTCGCCGCTGTCCGGCGGTGAAGGCGCTGTTGTGGGCCGGGCCCCGGAGGCGGGCATGGCATGGATTTACGACGCCGTGCACGACCCCTCCTTTGTCTCCGCCTGGCTGGAGCTGATCCGCTCGGAGTCGGCCTCCCGCGCAGGTAAGGCGACCGGCCACCGGACGTCCTCGACCCACCGCCTTCCCACGGCGCACGGCATGGTCAAAGTCCTTTCCGGTGAGCAGTCCAACAGCTCCGTGATCGTTGACGACGGCGAGTCCGCGGCAATCGTCAAATTCTTCCGGGTGCTCTCCGAGGGCACCAATCCGGAAGTCGAGGTGGGGGCTGCCCTGACCGCTGAGGGAACGTCTGAGGTTCCCGCCACGCTGGGCTGGGTGCGGGGCGAGTGGCAGCTGCCGGGGGCGACCCTGCAGGCTCCCCGGCCGGCACGTGGCGAACTGGCCGTCGCGCACGAATTCCTCGCCGGCGGCCGCGACGCCTGGCGACTCGCCGTGGATGCCGCCCGGAGCGGAGCTGACTTCACAGCGGAGGCACGGGCCCTCGGGACGGCTACGGCCACCGTCCACCAGCGGCTGGCTGCCGCTTTTGGAACCTCCGTTGAAGCTGTCCCGGGCCACGTCACCGCGCCCGGAGTAGCCCAGCGGGTGCGTCAGGCGTGGGCGGAAGCCGCTGCCGCCGTCGGGCCCTACGATCAGGAGCTCCAGGCACTGCTGGACGCGCTCCAGGGCGTGGAGGCCGGTCCCCTGCAGCGGATCCACGGGGACCTGCACCTCGGGCAGATCCTGCAGGTGCCCGGGCCGGGCACAGAACCCGGCCGCTGGGCCATCCTCGATTTTGAAGGCGAGCCCCTCCGGCCCATCTCGGAACGCAACTTCCCCGACGTCCCGCTCCGCGACGTTGTGGGCATGCTTCGTTCCTTCGACTACGCGGCCGGCGCGGCTGAACGGGAGTACCAGGGGGCCAATGTTCCCGACTCCTGGGTGGATGACTGCTCTGACGCGTTCCTCGAGGGCTATGCCGCCGTCACGCCCGGCACCATCGACCGTGACTCCCCGCTCTTTGTGGCATTGTGGCTGGACAAAGCCCTCTACGAAGTTGTTTACGAATTGCGGAACAGACCTGACTGGCTGGCCATTCCAACGAATGCGTCCAGACGGCTCCTCAGCGTTATAGGCTCCGGCGATCATGCCCGGGCAGCATCGGAAGGTATCAACATGACAGGTTCAGCACCAACAGACAGGCCGAGTGTGCCGCTTCACGTGGACCCGGATACTTTGGGCCAGGTCGCCAACGGCGAGCACCATGCCCCGCACTCCGTGCTCGGAGCCCACTTGGACAACCATGGCCACGTCACGGTCCGGACGGTCAAGCACCTGGCGGAATCGGTCAACGTGGTAACCGCCGCCGGTTCCGTTCCCATGACCCATGAAGCCCACGGCGTCTGGGTAGCGGTCATGGAACCGCTCCAGGCCGGCCACGTGCCCGACTACCGCCTCGAAGTTACCTACGCCGGGGCCGAACCCGTGACCGTGGACGAGCCGTACCGGTACCTGCCCACCGTCGGGGAAGTGGACCTGCACCTGATCGGCGAGGGCCGGCACGAAAAGCTGTGGGAAGTCCTTGGTGCCCACGTCCAGCATTACAAGTCCTCCTTGGGAGACGTCGACGGCGTGTCCTTCGCCGTCTGGGCCCCGAACGCCCAGGCCGTCCGGGTCAAGGGCGACTTCAACGCCTGGGACGGCCGCGAAAATTCATTGCGCTCGCTCGGGTCCTCAGGGGTCTGGGAAGTCTTCGTTCCCGGCGTTCCAGCAGGGGCGTGCTACAAATTTGAGATCAAGACGAAGCACGGCAACTGGGTCGAAAAGGCTGATCCTCTGGCCTTCGGCACCGAAGTCCCGCCGCTGACGGCTTCGAGGGTGGTGGAGCCCTCCTACGCATTCAAGGACGCCGAGTGGATGGAGGCACGGGCCCAGAGGGACCCGCACAATTCCCCGATGAGCATCTACGAAGTCCACCTCGGATCATGGCGGCTCGGCCTCGGTTACCGCGAGCTCGCCACGGAACTGGTGGAGTACGTCAAATGGCTCGGCTTCACGCACGTGGAGTTCATGCCCGTGGCAGAACACCCCTTCGGCGGTTCCTGGGGCTACCAGGTGACGTCCTACTTTGCGCCGACCTCGCGCTTTGGCCACCCGGACGAATTCCGGTTCCTGGTGGACTCCCTGCACCAGGCCGGCATCGGTGTGCTCCTGGACTGGGTCCCGGCGCACTTCCCGAAGGACGCCTGGGCGCTCGCGCAGTTCGATGGCCAGCCGCTGTACGAGCACGCTGACCCGAACCTCGGCGAACACCCGGACTGGGGAACGCTGATCTTCGACTTCGGCCGCACCGAGGTGCGGAACTTCCTGGTAGCCAACGCGCTGTACTGGCTCGACGAGTTCCACATTGACGGCCTCCGCGTGGACGCCGTGGCTTCCATGCTGTACCTGGACTACTCGCGGGAAGACGGGCAGTGGTCGCCCAACCGTTTCGGTGGCCGTGAAAACCTCGAGGCCATCTCCTTCCTGCAGGAAGTCAATGCCACCGTCTACAAGACCCACCCGGGTGCGGTGATGATCGCCGAGGAGTCAACAGCTTTCCCGGGCGTGACGGCCCCGACAAGCCATGGCGGCCTGGGCTTTGGCTTGAAATGGAACATGGGCTGGATGCATGACTCCCTCAAGTACGTTGCCGAGGACCCGATCAACCGCAAGTGGCACCACGGGACGGTGACGTTCTCCCTGGTATACGCATTCACGGAGAACTTCCTGCTGCCCATCAGCCACGATGAGGTTGTGCACGGCAAGGGTTCCATGCTCCGGAAGATGCCGGGGGACCGCTGGCAGCAGTTGGCCAACCTGCGCGCCTTCAGCGCGTACCAGTGGGCCCACCCCGGCAAGCAGCTCATCTTCATGGGTACCGAGTTCGGCCAGGAAGCCGAATGGTCTGAACAGCACGGACTCGACTGGTACCTCGCCGACATTCCTGCCCACCGCGGGATGCAGCTGCTCACCAAGGACCTGAACGAGATTTACAGCGCGACGCCGGCCCTCTATGAGCGGGATAACGAACCGGGCGGTTTCCAGTGGATCAACGGTGGGGATGCGGACCACAACGTCCTGACGTTTATCCGTTGGGACAAGGACGGAAATCCGCTGGTTTGTGCCATCAACTTCTCCGGCGGCCCCCATGTGGGGTACCCGGTGGGTGTTCCCGCCGCAGGGGACTGGGTTGAGGTACTTAATACCGACGCCGAGGCCTACGGCGGATCGGGTGTTCTCAACGCCGGCCCACTGACCGCCGCGGAGAAGGGGCGCGATGGGCAGCCGGCCACGTTGACGGTGACGCTGCCGCCCTTGGGTGCTGCCTACTTCAAGCCCGGCGCCCAGCCGGCTGTTGGATAGCCCTCCGCGGCCCCCTCTATTGTGAAGCCGGTCTCTTAAAAGGCTGCGTAAATGCCCGGAATCCCTTGAGATTCCGGGCATTTTCGTTGGATGATGGAGAGGTAGCACAAGGCTGTCCCGGGATCGGGTGGCCAACCCTAAAATCTGGTGGTAGAGTTTATTTCCGCGCTGCTCCACGGAGTCAGACCGAAAAAACCGACACGAAAGCCCTAGGGCGTTGAGAGTCGCGAATGCCGGTTTGACAAGAGTGAGACCAGCCGGTAAGTTTGAAAAGTTGCTCCGGAGCGA
This sequence comes from Pseudarthrobacter sp. IC2-21, assembly GCF_034048115.1. Lineage (NCBI taxonomy): Bacteria > Bacillati > Actinomycetota > Actinomycetes > Micrococcales > Micrococcaceae > Pseudarthrobacter > Pseudarthrobacter sp. IC2-21. The sequence goes on from NZ_CP139145.1 coordinate 778,352, forward strand.
TCCACGGCTGTTTAGTGCTGGTGGTGGTGCCGGGTGTGTCTGTTGTTTGAGAACTCAATAGTGTGCCAAGTTTGTTGATACCAATTTATTGTATTGAATTGGTTGAATTGGCCAGGCCTGTCCACCCCGTGGATTGGGTCTGGTTTTTACAGCTGGTTTCAAATTTTGCAGCCTTCTTTTCCCGTTATTTCCGGGGGTGTTGGTTGTTTTCTGTTTTTGTTTTACTTCAACGGAGAGTTTGATCCTGGCTCAGGATGAACGCTGGCGGCGTGCTTAACACATGCAAGTCGAACGATGAACCTCACTTGTGGGGGGATTAGTGGCGAACGGGTGAGTAACACGTGAGTAACCTGCCCTTGACTCTGGGATAAGCCTGGGAAACTGGGTCTAATACCGGATATGACTCCTCATCGCATGGTGGGGGGTGGAAAGCTTTTTTGTGGTTTTGGATGGACTCGCGGCCTATCAGCTTGTTGGTGAGGTAATGGCTTACCAAGGCGACGACGGGTAGCCGGCCTGAGAGGGTGACCGGCCACACTGGGACTGAGACACGGCCCAGACTCCTACGGGAGGCAGCAGTGGGGAATATTGCACAATGGGCGAAAGCCTGATGCAGCGACGCCGCGTGAGGGATGACGGCCTTCGGGTTGTAAACCTCTTTCAGTAGGGAAGAAGCGAAAGTGACGGTACCTGCAGAAGAAGCGCCGGCTAACTACGTGCCAGCAGCCGCGGTAATACGTAGGGCGCAAGCGTTATCCGGAATTATTGGGCGTAAAGAGCTCGTAGGCGGTTTGTCGCGTCTGCCGTGAAAGTCCGGGGCTCAACTCCGGATCTGCGGTGGGTACGGGCAGACTAGAGTGATGTAGGGGAGACTGGAATTCCTGGTGTAGCGGTGAAATGCGCAGATATCAGGAGGAACACCGATGGCGAAGGCAGGTCTCTGGGCATTAACTGACGCTGAGGAGCGAAAGCATGGGGAGCGAACAGGATTAGATACCCTGGTAGTCCATGCCGTAAACGTTGGGCACTAGGTGTGGGGGACATTCCACGTTTTCCGCGCCGTAGCTAACGCATTAAGTGCCCCGCCTGGGGAGTACGGCCGCAAGGCTAAAACTCAAAGGAATTGACGGGGGCCCGCACAAGCGGCGGAGCATGCGGATTAATTCGATGCAACGCGAAGAACCTTACCAAGGCTTGACATGGACTGGAAATACCTGGAAACAGGTGCCCCGCTTGCGGTCGGTTCACAGGTGGTGCATGGTTGTCGTCAGCTCGTGTCGTGAGATGTTGGGTTAAGTCCCGCAACGAGCGCAACCCTCGTTCTATGTTGCCAGCGCGTGATGGCGGGGACTCATAGGAGACTGCCGGGGTCAACTCGGAGGAAGGTGGGGACGACGTCAAATCATCATGCCCCTTATGTCTTGGGCTTCACGCATGCTACAATGGCCGGTACAAAGGGTTGCGATACTGTGAGGTGGAGCTAATCCCAAAAAGCCGGTCTCAGTTCGGATTGGGGTCTGCAACTCGACCCCATGAAGTCGGAGTCGCTAGTAATCGCAGATCAGCAACGCTGCGGTGAATACGTTCCCGGGCCTTGTACACACCGCCCGTCAAGTCACGAAAGTTGGTAACACCCGAAGCCGGTGGCCTAACCCCCTTGTGGGGAGGGAGCTGTCGAAGGTGGGACTGGCGATTGGGACTAAGTCGTAACAAGGTAGCCGTACCGGAAGGTGCGGCTGGATCACCTCCTTTCTAAGGAGCACCTACAACAACCCTGCCAGGCGTTATGTCTGTGTGGTGGTGTTGTCAGGAGTACGCCCGTTGCGCAGACGCAAGTTCTGCGGCGGGTGCTCACGGGTGGAATATCAACAAATAGGTGCCTGGCGGCGCTTGCCGGTGGCTAGTACGAATCGTGGGTCCTTCGGGGTCCGGGGTTCTGGAACGTTTGCCGGTGGTATTGCTGGGTAGTGTTTGGCACACTGTTGGGTCCTGAGGCAACAGGACCGGGGTTCTTTCCTTCGGGGGAGGGTTTCGGGACTTGTTTGTTTCTGGTTTCCTGGCTGCACCGATCACACGGTTGCTTGTTTCCTTCGGGGGCGGGTGTGTGTGGGGTGTGTGGTTTGGGGTTGTTGTTTGAGAACTACATAGTGGACGCGAGCATCTTTTATAAGAAGCAATTTCCAAGAATATGAACCTGGATCTGGCTGCGCGTGATGATGGCATCTCCTTTTTTGGGGGTGTGGTTGTTGGGTGTGGTTGGTTTTCGTGGTTCTCTCGAAAATTTCTGAATTGATCTTTTGTGGTCAAGTTTTTAAGAGCACACGGTGGATGCCTTGGCATTAGGAGCCGAAGAAGGACGTAGGAATCTGCGATAAGCCTGGGGGAGTCGATAACCGGACTGTGATCCCAGGGTGTCCGAATGGGGAAACCCCGCCAGGGGAGCGATCTGCCTGGTGACCCGCATCTGAACACATAGGGTGCGTGGGGGGAACGCGGGGAAGTGAAACATCTCAGTACCCGCAGGAAGAGAAAACAATAGTGATTCCGTTAGTAGTGGCGAGCGAACGCGGATCAGGCTAAACCGTTCCATGTGTGATAGCCGGCGGGCGTTGCATGGTCGGGGTTGTGGGACTTTCCATACCAGTTCTGCCGGACTGGTGGGGTGTGATGTGCAGGCATAGGTGAACGGTCTTGAAAGGCCGGCCAGAGAGGGTGTGAGCCCCGTAACCGAAATGTTTTGTGCCGCCTGTGAGAGTATCCCAAGTAGCACGGGGCCCGAGAAATCCCGTGCGAATCTGTCAGGACCACCTGATAAGCCTAAATACTCCCTAATGACCGATAGCGGACCAGTACCGTGAGGGAAAGGTGAAAAGTACCCCGGGAGGGGAGTGAAACAGTACCTGAAACCGTGTGCTTACAATCCGTCGGAGCAGCCGTGATTTATCACAAGTAGCTGTGACGGCGTGCCTTTTGAAGAATGAGCCTGCGAGTTAGTGTTACGTCGCGAGGTTAACCCGTGTGGGGAAGCCGTAGCGAAAGCGAGTCTGAATAGGGCGTTGCAGTGGCGTGATCTAGACCCGAAGCGAAGTGATCTACCCATGGCCAGGTTGAAGCGACGGTAAGACGTCGTGGAGGACCGAACCCACTTCAGTTGAAAATGGAGGGGATGAGCTGTGGGTAGGGGTGAAAGGCCAATCAAACTTCGTGATAGCTGGTTCTCCCCGAAATGCATTTAGGTGCAGCGTTGCGTGTTTCTTACCGGAGGTAGAGCTACTGGATGGCTAATGGGCCCTACAAGGTTACTGACGTCAGCCAAACTCCGAATGCCGGTAAGTGAGAGCGCAGCAGTGAGACTGTGGGGGATAAGCTTCATAGTCGAGAGGGAAACAGCCCAGACCACCAACTAAGGCCCCTAAGCGTGTGCTAAGTGGGAAAGGATGTGGAGTTGCGAAGACAACCAGGAGGTTGGCTTAGAAGCAGCCATCCTTAAAAGAGTGCGTAATAGCTCACTGGTCAAGTGATTCCGCGCCGACAATGTAGCGGGGCTCAAGTACACCGCCGAAGTTGTGGCATTCAAATATTGCTAAGCCCTTGTGGTTCAGGCGTTTGGATGGGTAGGGGAGCGTCGTGTGGGCAGTGAAGTCGCGGTGTAAACCAGCGGTGGAGCCTACACGAGTGAGAATGCAGGCATGAGTAGCGAAAGACGGGTGAGAAACCCGTCCGCCGAATGATCAAGGGTTCCAGGGTCAAGCTAATCTGCCCTGGGTAAGTCGGGACCTAAGGCGAGGCCGACAGGCGTAGTCGATGGACAACGGGTTGATATTCCCGTACCGGCGAAAAACCGTCCATGTTGAACAGGGGATACTAACCGCCCGAGACCTGCCCAATCGCCCTTGTGGTGTGCGGGTTTTGGTGGAGCGCGGGACCTGATCCTGGGAGGCAAGCGTATTAACAGGTGTGACGCAGGAAGGTAGCCGAGCCGGGCGATGGTTGTCCCGGTCTAAGGATGTAGGGCGAACGGTAGGCAAATCCGCTGTTCATGATGCCTGAGATCTGATGGGACCCCCTTTAGTGGGGGGATTTGGTGATCCTATGCTGCCGAGAAAAGCATCGACGCGAGGTTTTAGCCGCCCGTACCCCAAACCGACACAGGTGATCAGGTAGAGAATACTAAGGCGATCGAGAGAATTATGGTTAAGGAACTCGGCAAAATGCCCCCGTAACTTCGGGAGAAGGGGGGCCCCAACCTTGAACACCACACGCTGGTGGGAGGGGATCGGGGCCGCAGAGACCAGGGGGAAGCGACTGTTTACTAAAAACACAGGTCCGTGCGAAGTCGCAAGACGATGTATACGGACTGACTCCTGCCCGGTGCTGGAAGGTTAAGAGGACCGGTTAGCCCTTACGGGCGAAGCTGAGAATTTAAGCCCCAGTAAACGGCGGTGGTAACTATAACCATCCTAAGGTAGCGAAATTCCTTGTCGGGTAAGTTCCGACCTGCACGAATGGAGTAACGACTTCCCCGCTGTCTCAACCATAAACTCGGCGAAATTGCAGTACGAGTAAAGATGCTCGTTACGCGCAGCAGGACGGAAAGACCCCGAGACCTTTACTATAGTTTGGTATTGGTGTTCGGAGTGGCTTGTGTAGGATAGGTGGGAGACGTTGAAGCCCGGACGCCAGTTCGGGTGGAGTCATCGTTGAAATACCACTCTGGTCACTTTGGACATCTAACTTCGGCCCGTAATCCGGGTCAGGGACAGTGCCTGATGGGTAGTTTAACTGGGGCGGTTGCCTCCTAAAAAGTAACGGAGGCGCCCAAAGGTTCCCTCAGCCTGGTTGGCAATCAGGTGTCGAGTGTAAGTGCACAAGGGAGCTTGACTGTGAGAGAGACATCTCGAGCAGGGACGAAAGTCGGGACTAGTGATCCGGCGGTACATTGTGGAATGGCCGTCGCTCAACGGATAAAAGGTACCTCGGGGATAACAGGCTGATCTTGCCCAAGAGTCCATATCGACGGCATGGTTTGGCACCTCGATGTCGGCTCGTCGCATCCTGGGGCTGGAGTAGGTCCCAAGGGTTGGGCTGTTCGCCCATTAAAGCGGTACGCGAGCTGGGTTTAGAACGTCGTGAGACAGTTCGGTCCCTATCCGCTGCGCGCGCAGGAAATTTGAGAAGGGCTGTCCTTAGTACGAGAGGACCGGGACGGACGAACCTCTGGTGTGTCAGTTGTACTGCCAAGTGCACCGCTGATTAGCTACGTTCGGATGGGATAACCGCTGAAAGCATCTAAGCGGGAAGCTCGCTTCGAGATGAGATTTCCATACACCTTGTGTGTGAGAGGCCCCCAGCCAGACCACTGGGTTGATAGGCCGGATGTGGAAGCGAGGACTAACGACTCGTGAAGCTGACCGGTACTAATAGGCCGATAACTTACACCACACACCACTGCGTGAACGGCATTCAAAAGACGTTCACACCCAGCAGTGGTAAAAAGAAACAAGACTGCTTGCGTCCACTATGTGGTTCCCAACCAACAAACCCGCCACGGGTCCGTTGCGTCAGGGAACAAAAAACACAACACAATACAAACAACACCACAATGTTGTAACCACAGATTTCCCGCCCGGACACCACTGTCCAGGGTGCGGACATAAGGTTACGGCGGTCATAGCGTGGGGGAAACGCCCGGTCCCATTCCGAACCCGGAAGCTAAGACCCACAGCGCCGATGGTACTGCACCCGGGAGGGTGTGGGAGAGTAGGTCACCGCCGGAACACCATTAAAAATGGTTGAGACCCCCCGACACACACGTGTCGGGGGGTCTCCCACATTTAACCACCCACCCACCCACCCAAAACCAGCCAGGCACCCGCGGCACCCACAAAACGCTCTCTCACTTAATGCGGGAAATCCCCAAACCCTCCCGCACCCCGCCACGGCAAAACACCCCCGCGCCAACCTCCGCCCCCGGACACCCAACCCCCGGCGCCCCTGACTTGGCTCATTTCGTTAGTGCGTGAGTTTTGGGTTGCGGATGGCGTCGAGAATGGCCTGCTGCTCGGCGGCAATATCGGGGGCGAATGTCTGCGTGGTGCCGTTGATGGCGATGGTCGCTGAGCGTAAGGGCCGGAGTTGTCGGATTACGTTACGCACCGCCAGCCCTGTCCTGTTCTGGACAGTCCGGGAGACCGCAAGCGCGGTGAACACGATGGTCAGGTGCGCCTCGATCGCGTCACGGGTGCGGTGAAACATGGGCCTGGCGCGCAGGTCAGTTTTGCTCATCCGGAACGACTGCTCGACATGCCACAGGTCGTGGTAGGAGCCGATTACTTCCCCTGCGGGCATGATGTTTGCGGGGATATTTGTCACCTAGCCTTTCAGTCCGACGAGTTGCCGGGCACGCGCTATCGAGGCCTCGTCCAGGCTCGGTTTGCCGCCGGCGGTCTTGACGAACCGTGGGGTCCGGGCTGATTTCTGTCCCTCGATGACCTCCCGTGCCCGGTTCTCCTGGGCCGTGAGCGTTGTGTTGTCATGAACAGCTCTCTTGCGGGAGTAGGCCCACACCGCCCGCCAGGATCCCGGGTGCGCGGCAGGGTCCCAGACGGGTTCGGCACGCAGATCAGGGTTGTTCTCGTTCGTGTGGCCGGTCCTGGGGGTGAGCGTATGGATCAGCTGCCCGTCGCTGAACGCGTCACCGTGCCAGCGGAAATGCGAGGCCAGGTCATTCGGCGCTTTCGTCATTCCGGACCCGACAATGAACCGCAGGTTCGCTTCATCCAGCTCGCGCAGATTGCTGGCTGAAAGCATGCCTGCGTCGGCGACGACGACCATGTCGGCCAGACCGTGGCGGACCTGGAACTGCTTGATAATCGGGATCATGGTTGCCGTCTCGGCCTTGTTGCCTTCGAAGCAGCCGATCTCCAACGGAAACCCGCCGCGATCCACCAGCAGACCGACAACGATCTGGGGATCAACGCGACGTTCCTTGGAGTACCCGACTTTCCGCAGCTCGTCTTCCTTCTCCGCCTCGAAATACAAGGTGGTCACGTCATAGAGCACCAGTGAGACGTCCCCGTCGGTCCTGGCGTGCTCGAAGCACCAGGTCGCGACCCGGTCGCGGTAGTTACCCGCAGCTGCCCGGGCAAGGGTCCGCTTCATAGTCGCGTAGCTGGCAGGACTTTGGCCGAGGTCCCGCAGGACTCTGCCGGCATCCAGGAGTGAAGTTGGTTCCACGACCCGGGCGATCACCAGATCCCGGAACACCTCGTCACCGAGGCCATCGAACTTCAACGACGTGAACGCCCAGGCCAACGCATTGAACAGCAACCGGGAGTCGGTGCCCACCACGCGGGCAGGGCCTTCGCGCCCAGGAATTGCTGCCGGGCGGGCAATATCGAACAGTCCCGGATTATCAGCAGGGGCAACCAGATTCTTCACTGGAGGCGTGCGCTCGACACCAAGCTCAAGGACGCCCTGCGCCGGATTCTCCAGCAACTCGCGCGCACGCTCCAGCAGGACACCGAGTTCGGCTTCCGTATGCGCCGAACCGACGTGCTCCACTATCCGCTGACGGCCCCGCACGTACTCCGCGATCTGCACACCGGTCGCCCCCGAGGCCGTTCGCACCCTCCTGATGAAAGCCACACCGTGACACTAGAACAAATCCCATTAGTGCGTGAAAAACCATTAAGCAGCCCGCATCACCGCAGGTCAGCGCGATACGCTCCCGAAATATCCCGGCCCGTGAGCCAAGTCAGGTTAACGCGGGAAATCCCCAAACCCTCCCGCACCCCGCCACGGCACAACACCCCACACCCACGGCATACGCCCGCCCACCGCCGTCCAGCGGAGCATCAACCGCGGGAGCGTCCGCCGGGAACCCACATCAACTGCGAGAGCATCCACGGAAAACCCACATCAACTGAGAGAGCGTTTCAAAGGGGGCCGCGTACAGTTGACGTCCATGGAGAACCTTTTCAGTCACGCAGAAGATGCCCCGTCCGGCCAAGCTGAGCCCAGGGAAAGCCTCGAGCCTGTCATCCACGCAGTGACGGTGCCGGGGCCGGTGGCCCAGGCCTTTGCCGGGTTCACGGACCACACCCACTTGTGGTGGCCGATGGAATCCAACAGCGTCTTTGGGGCAGGCTCCTACGTCGAATTCGAGGACATCCTCATTCTGGAGACCGCCGATGATGGCAGGACCGCGGTCTGGGGCAGCATTGATGACTGGCAGCCGCCGCTCTCCTTTCACGCCTCCTGGCACCCGGGAACCACCGCCATGTGGTCCACTGAGCTGCGGGTTGCCTTCCGGGCGGTACCGGAGGGGACGGAGGTCAGGCTGGTACATGACGGCTGGGAAGGCGCCGAGGACCCGGCCGCGGCCCGGGCCGTTTACGCGCAGGGCTGGCCTGTAGTGCTGGACCGCTTCGTCCGGTTCATGGGTGGGGACACGGGCCGGTAGGCCGGCGGGTCGCCACCTCACAACGGCGGAACAGCCGTACTGTTCCGGACCAGGAATTCGGTGGGGTATTCCCGGTCGGTAGGCTCCGGAGCCGGCGACGCGCCTTTGGAACGCGGCTCCGCGGCGGCGTCGAGCCTTTCCAGCAGCAGCCGGGCGGCAAGTGCCCCCTGCCCGCGGGGATCCTGGCTGATGGTGGTCAGTCCGACCACCTCGCCAAGTTCGTGGCCGTCCATGCCGATCACGGAAAGATCCTGCGGCACGCGCAGCCCGAAGTCGCGCGCGGCGAGAATGGTGCCGATGGCCATTTCGTCGGAGGCAGCGAATACGGCCGTGGGCCGCTCGGCCGCGGTGGCGAGGAGTGTGCGGGCACTGGCGTTGGCGCCCTGGATGGTGAAATCCGCAGAGACGGTCCATTCCGGGCGGACAATGTGGCCTGCGGCAGCCATCGCGGCTTCGAAGCCGGCGCGGCGGATCCCGGGAAGCTTGAAGTCCCGGTTGAGCTCTCCGTCTCCCGTCAGGTGCGCGATACGCGTATGTCCTAGTCCGATCAGGTGCTCAGTAGCGGCGCGGGCCAGGCGAGCGTCATCGATCCTGATGGTGGAGGCGCCGGCCAGCGCACCGCCTATGCCCACGATGGGACGGTGAATGGCCAGAAGCTGCTGAATCTCGGCCTCACTGAGGACCAGCGCCACCGCAATCACGGCGTCCAGTCGCTTGCGGAGCAGGAAATCGGTGAGGACGCTCTGGCGGCGGTCCGGCTGATCGCCCACGTTGTACAGCGTGAGGTCATAGCCCGCGTCCAGGAGCGCGCCGGAGACACCTTCGACCACTGATGAGAAGTACCAGCGGTGGACGGACGGCACCACCAGGCCCACATTGTGGTTGCGGCCGGAGGCGAGGCTCGAGGCGTGGTACGACGGGACGAAGCCGAGCTCGTCTGCGGCGGCCTTGGCCAACTGCCGGCTCCTGGCCGACACATTCGCCTTGCCGCTGAGCGCCCTCGACACCGTGGCAATCGAAAGTCCGGCGCGGTCGGCAACGTCTTTGATGCCCGCGAGTCCCACTATTCCGCGCCGCCTCCATCAAGGCAGAGCCACGCCGTTTCACCTGAGGCGAGGCGATGGCCTGTCTCCGGTCCTGCGCTCCGCAGGAGGACGCGGCCGGCCGGCAGGTCGAGGGGCTCGTGGTTGAGGTTCATGATCACCAGCGTAGTGCCGTTGACGTACGCGAGGGATGAACCGCTGCACCAGTCCTCCGCCCAGGCCAGGGACCCGCTGCCGAGGTCCAGCCCGCGGCGGAGCGCAAGCATGCTGCGGTAGAGGTTAAGGTGCGACGACGGCGCAGCGGCCTGGGCGTCCCGCGCCAGTTCCCCAAAGCTCGCCGGGAGGGGGAGCCAGGGATCTGCCCCGGCGCCGAACCCCAGATGCCGTTCGGCAGCCCGCCACGGCAAAGGGACACGGCAGCCGTCACGGCCCAGGCGCTCCCCGCCGGTGCGGGCGAACGTGGGATCCTGCCGCAGGTGCCCCGGGATGTCAGTGCCGTCCGGCAGACCGAGTTCCTCACCCTGATAGAGGTAGGCGGCGCCGGGCAGGCCCAGCATAAACATCGAGGCGGCCGCTGCACGCCGGCGGCCGAGGTCCGTGTCCGGCTGGGGATCGGCGGGGCCGATGCCGTCGCCGTCGCGGGGCCCATGACCGTTGTAGCCGAAGCGCGAGGCATGCCTGACGACGTCATGGTTGGAGAGTACCCACGTGCTGGGTGCGCCCACGCCGTTCAGGACTGTCAGGGAGTCGGTGATGACGCCGCGGAGCCGGTACACATCGAGCCCGGCGTGCAGGAATGGGAAGTTGAAGGCCTGGTGCATTTCGTCGGGCCGGACCCAGTGGGCCAGACGGGGGAGGTCCACGCCCGCCTCGGCGCACAGGATCCTGTCCGCCCCGTATTCGGCCAGGATCCGTCGCCAGGCCCGGTATATGTCATGCACCGCGGGCTGGCCGAACATGGGTGCCTCGTGGCCGGGGAAGCCGTCCGAGCTGCCGCCATCGGCCCGGCCGCCCCAGCCGGGGAGTCCGGGAGCCTTGACCAGGGCATGTGCAACGTCCACCTGGAAGCCGGAGACGCCACGGTCCAGCCAGAAGCGAAGCACCCGTTCAAATTCGGCATGAACGGCCGGATTGTCCCAATTGAAGTCGGGCTGGGAGGAATCAAAAAGGTGCAGGTACCACTGGCCGGGCTGGCCGCCGGGACCCGTGATCCGGGTCCGCGCCGGTCCGCCAAAATGGGACTGCCAGTTGTTCGGCGGTTCGTTGCCGTCCTGTCCGGTGCCATCGCGGAAGATGAACATGTCCCGTTCGGGACTTTCTGCCGGCGCGGCGAGGGCGGCCTGGAAGGCCACATGCTGGTCAGAACAGTGGTTGGGTACCAGATCCACAATGACCCGCACGTTCAGGCGGTTGGCCTCGGCCATCAGGATGTCGAAATCCAGCAGCGTACCGAAAATCGGGTCGACATCACAGTAATCGCTAACGTCATACCCGGCGTCCCGTTGGGGCGACTTGAAGAACGGTGACAGCCAGACAGCGTCCACGTCGAGGTCAGCCAGGTGGGGCAGTTCCGCCGTGATCCCGGCAAGATCACCGATGCCGTCGCCGTTCAAGTCGCGGAAGGACCGCGGGTACACCTGGTAGATGACCGCCGATCTCCACCACCCGGGGGCCTGGCTGGCCTCGTGGATGAGCGTCAAAGGACTCGTCAGTGGTGGTGTGGCGTAAGTCACTGTATCTACGGACATGGGGACAGCCTAGGCGCGAATGCGTGAAAGTGTGAAAACGCTTCCATCACGGCCGTGCAGTTTCCGCGTCGATTCCTGGGGAACTTCCTGCTGACCTGTGGAAACGTTTGCAGCAGCCGCCCAAGACACATTACTGCCGAGTATCGTCACGATGGCGCGTCCTAGACTAGGAGCACCAATGACGACGACGGATGGAGGCTGCGTGGGCAGCTTGGTTGAAGAGCTGGTTGGCGCACTCGGCGCGGGCCAAGTCTGCACGGCGGAAGAAATCATGCCCACCTATGCCGTGGACGAGGCCCCCGTGCTGGACTACCAGTTGCCCCTGGCCGTGGTCTTCCCCCGCACGGTGCCGGAAGTCCAGGCCGCGGTCCGGCTCTGCGCCGCCCAGGGGGTATCGGTGGTCGCCCGGGGAGCCGGGACCGGTGTTTCCGGAGGCGCACACGCGAGCCGGAACTGCATTGTCCTGTCACTGGAACGGATGAACCGCATCCTTGACCTGAACGCGGACGACGAGACCGCCGTCGTCGAGCCCGGGGTGGTGAACGCGGCACTCAACGAGGCCGCGGCGGAGTACGGGCTGATGTATGCGCCGGATCCGGCGAGCTTCCGCACCTCCACCATCGGCGGCAACGTAGCTACCAACGCCGGCGGATTGCGGTGCGCCAAATATGGCGTTACCCGGGACTCGGTGCTGGCCCTGGATGTGGTGCTGGCGGACGGGTCCCTCATCCACACCGGGCATCAGACATTCAAGGGTGTTGCCGGCTACGACCTTACCGGCCTGTTCGTGGGTTCCGAAGGGACGCTCGGAATAGTGGTGGGGGTGACGGTGCGCCTCAAGTACCTGCCCCGCGACATCCGCACCGTCGCCGCGTTCTACCCGGACTTCCGGCAGGCCGCTGCCGGCGTCCTGGCTGTGGGACGGGCCCGGGTGCAGCCGGCCATCATGGAACTGCTCGACGGCGGCACGCTGGCCCAGCTGGACCACCTCCACGGCTCGGATCTGAGTTCACGGGGCCGTTCGCTGCTCCTGATCCAAACCGACGGGTTCGGGGCCGCGGCGGAGGCCGACGTCGTGCGTTCCGTGCTCGCCGCCGGCGGGGCAACGGTGAGCACCGAATCCACTGCTGAAGCGGAACAGTTGGTGGAGCTCCGCCGGAACAGCCGCGGCGTTGAAGTGGACGATCAATACCGGGTGGGGGAGGACGTTGCGGTGCCGCGGTCACGCCTGGTGGACTACGTGGCCGCCCTCGAAGACCTGGCAGCGAAGCATCATGTAAAGCTGAAGGTGGTGGCGCACGCAGGGGACGGCAACCTGCACCCCACATTCTGGATCGACCGGCAGGACAATGCCGTCGACGCGGATGCCATGGAGCGGCTGAACCTGGCCCTGGATGCCTCCGTGGTCGCGGCACTCGACATGGGCGGGACCATCACCGGGGAGCACGGGGTGGGCCAGTACAAACTGCGCTGGCTGGGCCTGGAGCAGCCGGAGCCGGTCAGGGAGCTCCAGCGCAGCATCAAGGCGCTCTTTGATCCGGCCGGGATCCTCAACCCCGGCAAGGCCATCTGAGCCGCATTTACGAAACTGGGTAGCAGTAAGTGTCGTTTTGAGCGCCCATAACGACACTTACTGCTACCTAGTTGGGTTTTAACCCAAGCGTGCTGCAGCCCCGGCGGGTCTTAGTCGTCGACGTCCGGATACTCGTCGATGGTTTCCTCATCCCCGTACCGGGACTCCTCGTTCTCCGCTTCGAGGATCTTCAGCATGCCGGTGTCCGGGTTGAGCATGATAGCGGCCTCGTCGCGGCGGTGGCGAAGGATCGAATCGATGTAGGACTGCACAGCCTCGGCGAGGGGGATGTGGCGGGCCTGCTCCTCGGACATGTACCAGCGGTGTTCCAGGACCTCGTGCACGGCCTCGGCAGGCTCCAGCTTGCGGGACAGGTCGCGGGGGATGGACCGGACGATTGGTTCGAACACCTGGCTGACCCACAGATGGGCGCTGTATTCCTCGTCCATCCCCGGGTTGTTGTCCGCCCGGAAGGTGTCCATGTCATTGAGCAGGCGCCTGGCCTGGTTTTCCTGGGCATCCAGCCCGGTCAGGCGGAGCAGCCGGCGCATGTGGTGGCCGGCGTCCACCACCTTGGGCTGGAGCTGGATGGTGGTCCCGTTCTGGGTGGTCTTGATGGCGTATTCCTCGACGTCGAAGCCGAGTTCGTTGAGCCGCCGGATGCGGGCGGCCACACGCCAGCGTTCGCCGAGTTCGAAGGACTCCTTCTCCGTCAGTTCTGCCCAGAGCCGGCGGTAACTTTCCATGATGAGTTCACTGGTGGCTACCGGGTCCACCTTCTCCTCGATGAGGCCACCATCCAGGAGGTCCATCAGCTCACCGGCGATATTGACCCGGGCGATCTCAAGGTCATATTCGCGCTGGCCCGTGGACAGGTCAGGGTACAGCTCGCCCGTTTCGGCATCCACCAGATAGGCGGCAAAGGCGCCGGCATCACGGCGGAACAGCGTGTTGGACAGCGAAACGTCGCCCCAGTAGAAGCCCACCAGGTGCAACCGGACCATCAGGAGCGCCTGGGCGTCGATGAGTCGGGTCAGGGTGTCCTTGCGCAGCATCTGGGAGAACAGGGCGCGGTACGGCATGGAGAACTTCAGGTGGCGCGTGACCAGCACCGGGTTCAGCGGCCGCCCGTCCACGGTGGTGCGGCCGGTGATGACCGCCACCGGGTCCACACACGGGACATCCAGGCGCGCCAGCTTACGGAGCATGTGGTATTCATGCCGGGCGATGTGCTCCGACGTTTCCTTGATGGCAATGACGGAGCCACCCAGATGCGCGAACCGCACAATGTGGCGTGAGATGCCGCGGGGGAGGGCCGCGAGGTTCTCCGCGGGCCAGTCCTCCAACGCGATGTGCCAGGGCAGGTCAAGGAGTTCGGGATCCGCCGCGGCCGCCGTGATGCTCAGCGAACTCGAGACGGCGGCGAGTTTGGAATCATTGGCGCTTGCCGCCTCAAACCGTGGCAGTTTGCCCACCTGCGCGTAGTCGGTGGGCTCATCGTGCCACTGGGCGCTGTTTTCATCGGTCATGAGTCAATTCTTTCGTACATCAGGGTGCCAGTGGCAAAATGCCTTCAACGAACGACGGCGGCCCTCCCGTTGTGGGGGAGGGCCGCCGTCGTTCAGTGGTTCTCGAGAGTCTCGATCACCGGGTGGCCAAGGCGCCGGTGGGGACTAGTCGCCCAGGCGCAGGCCGGTCTTGGTGTCGAACAGGTGCACGTGGCCGGACTGCGGACGGACGTAGATGGACTCGCCCTTCATCGGAGGGCGGCGGCCGTCGACGCGTGCCACGATGTCGTGGTCCTTGCCGTCCAGCGTGGTGTGGCCGTAAACGTAGGCGTCGGCGCCGAGCTCTTCAACAACGTCCACTTCAACCTTGAGGCCCTCGCCCTGCGGGGCGGCTTCGAGGTCTTCCGGCCGGCTGCCCAGGGTGACGGTGCTGCCATGGGCCTCTTCGAGGACGTTGTGCGGCACGGGGTAGACCGTTCCGCCGAACTGGACACCGCCGTCGACGACGGGAAGTTCCAGCAGGTTCATGGCGGGGGAGCCGATGAAGCCGGCCACGAAGACGTTCTTGGGCTTGTCGTAGAGGTTGCGCGGGGTGTCAACCTGCATCAGCAGGCCGTCCTTCAGCACGGCGACGCGGTCGCCCATGGTCATGGCCTCGACCTGGTCGTGGGTGACGTAGACGGTGGTGACGCCCAGGCGGCGGGTCAGGGACGCGATCTGCGTACGCGTCTGGACACGCAGCTTGGCGTCCAGGTTGGAGAGCGGTTCGTCCATGAGGAAGACCTGCGGGTTACGGACGATGGCGCGGCCCATGGCAACACGCTGGCGCTGACCGCCGGAGAGTGCCTTCGGCTTGCGGTCCAGGTACGGCTCAAGGTCAAGAAGCTTGGCTGCTTCACGGACGCGCTCGGCGCGCTCCTCCTTGGAGACGCCGGCAATCTTCAACGCGAAGCCCATGTTGTCCGCAACAGTCATGTGCGGGTAGAGAGCGTAGTTCTGGAACACCATTGCGATGTCGCGGTCCTTCGGCGGAACATCGGTGACGTCACGGTCGCCGATCAGGATCCGGCCCGCATTGACGTCCTCAAGGCCGGCGAGCATGCGCAGGGAGGTGGATTTACCGCAACCGGAGGGTCCAACGAGGACCAGGAACTCGCCATCGGCGATTTCAATGTTGAGCTTGTCAACAGCGGGCTTTTCTGTGCCCGGGTACAGACGCGTAGCGTTATCAAAAGTAACTGTAGCCACAGTTATCAATCCCTTCACCGGCAGGTACGTGCCGGACGATCCGTAGTGAATGGTCATGTAATTCAGTTATCCACGGCATTGCAGCCGTGTACTCCCCGGCCGAAGCCGAGGAGTATCGCGTGACGCCGCACGGTTCTGTGCGCCACATCACAACCAAGAGTATGTCAGACGCCGTGGTTATTGTTGCAAATGTTACGGAGGTCACATGTGAGGTTGACCATGCGGTCCAGGCTCAGGCGGGCCCGGGTTCTTCTTCGGCCACCACCAGGCTCCGCTCCTGCAGCAGCGCCTCCAGCAGTTCCGCCACGTGAACCGGCGACTCCACCCGGAACTCTGCCTGGGTGAAGTCCAGTCCGACCTTCACGCCCACATCGCCGGGCTCAAGCCGGCCCAGGGCATCCTCGTCGGTGACATCGTCTCCGGCGAAGAGGACCGCCGTCGCCCCCGTAATCTGGCGCAGGAAGGTCAGGCCTTCCCCCTTGGACGCGTTGACCACAGAGGTTTCCAGGACGCGCTTGCCGGTTTTCAGGAACACGCCTTTGTGGTCCTGGAGGAGGGAACGGGCCGCAGCCACCGCGTCCTCGGCGACGTCGTCCTCAGCGAGGCGGGTGTGCAGGACCACGCCGGCGGGCTTGTCTTCCAGCAGCGTGCCCGGCGCCTGCTCCACGATTTCCTCAAGCAGGCCGCGTACTTCGGCGAGCAGGATTCGCTGGTCCTCGTCGAGGGTCAGCTCCGTGGAGCCGGGGCCGAGCCAGGCTTCAGCCCCGTGGCTGCCGATCAGCAGGGTGTCCACCGGGGGCGACGCCACCGCACGCAGGGAGGCGAGGGCACGGCCTGAGAGGAGCGCCGTCGTCGTGCGCGGAAGGGCGGCCAGCCCGGCGAGGGCGGTAGCCGAACGCGGGAGCGGGCGGGCGTCTCCGGCGCGGTCCACAATCGGGGAAATGGTGCCGTCGAAGTCCAAAGCCACCAGCAGGTGGTCGGTCCCGGCGATGCGCCGGACGGCCTCCCGGAGTTCGGGGGACAGGGCGAGGGGATGCTTGGCGGGGCGGCTTTCAGGAGTCATCGCGGACAACCTTTTCGTTCAGGGCGGCGAGGAAATCCGCCGACCAGTGGTCGACGTCGTGCTCCAGGATCTGCTTGCGCATGGCGCGCATGCGGCGTGCAGCCTCCCGCGGGGACATGTTGACCGCGTGCATGATGGTGTCCTTGAGGCCGTCGATATCATGCGGATTCATCAGCAGTGCCTGCTTCAGCTGGTCGGCCGCGCCGGCGAACTCGCTGAGCACGAGGGCGCCGTCGTTGTCCTTGCGGGCGGTGACGTACTCCTTGGCCACGAGGTTCATGCCGTCACGCAGGGCCGTGACCAGCATGACGTCCGCGGCGAGGTACAGCGCCACCATCTCCTCCACCGGGTAGCTGTGGTGCAGGTAGCGCACGGCCGTGTTTTGGATGGTGTCGTAGGTGCCGTTGATGTGGCCCACCGTGCCCTCGATCTCCTCGCGCAGGAGCCGGTACTGCTCCACCCGTTCCCGGCTGGGGCTGGCCACCTGGATCAGCGTGGCATCGGTGACGGCCAGCTTGCCTTCGTTGAGGAGCTCCTCAAACGCCTTGAGCCGGTGCCGGATGCCCTTGGTGTAGTCCAGGCGGTCGACACCCAGCAGGACGGTCTTGGGGTTGCCGAGGTCCTGGCGGATCTGGCGGGCCCGTTCGATGATCTCCGGCTTGTGCGCCAGTTCATTGATGTGGGCGACGTCAATGGAAATGGGGAAGGCCTGGGCCCGTGCGATGTGGGTGATTTTGCCGTCGTGGCCCTTCACATGCACCTGCTGCTGCTTAACGCTGGCGCCAAGGAACCGGCGGGCGGAACGCATGAAGTTGCCGGCGTCGCTGGGGCGCTGGAAGCCGACGAGGTCGGCTCCCATCAGGCCGTCGATGATGGCCTTGCGCCAGGGCAGCTGGGCGAAGATTTCCGGCGGCGGGAAAGGGATGTGGTTGAAGAACCCGATCCTCAGGTCCGGCCGCGCCTCGCGGAGCAGCCGCGGCACAAGCTGCAGCTGGTAGTCCTGGACCCACACCGTGGCACCGTGGTCCGCGTGGTGCACGACGGCGTCGGCGAACCGCTGATTGACCTTGCGGTACGCGTCCCACCACGTCCGGTGGAACTCGGGCGGGGCGATGACGTCGTGGTAGAGCGGCCACAGGGTCGCGTTGGAGAAGCCCTCGTAGTAGAGCTCGACGTCGTCCGTGCTCAGCTGGACCGGGACCAGGTCCATGCCGCCGTGGCTGAAGGGCTTGACGGTTTCGTCCGGGGCGCCGTGCCAGCCCACCCACGCGCCGTCCGTTTTGGTCATCATGGGGGCGAGGGCTGTCACCAGCCCGCCGGGGGAGCGGCGCCAGCCGGAGCCGTCGTCTCCGCTCTCACCGGGCGCGGTGCGGTCAACAGGCAGCCTGTTGGACACCACCATAAAGTCGTACTTGGTGGGCGACCGGTGGCCGCGCGGGGCCGGGTGGCCTTCGGGTACGGCTGTAGGTTTTTCCTGGACGGGTGTTTGCATTGCGGCCCCCTGGGGTTGCTTGTGCCTTTAAGCCACCTTAATAGGATGGATACTTCGGGGCCATTCGTCCGCCGGTATCAGGGACTAATACTTGAAAAGGCAAGCTCTCAGGTTTCTGTCCTAAAATGGATGGAGTCGCCACAGAGTGGTCCCCCTATGTCGATCGACCCTAGGAACACATGAGCCCCGCAAATGAAATACGTAAGTCCAAGGCTGAGCGCACTTCGGAGGCGCGCGAGAAGGCCCGCCTGATCCGGGAGGCCCAGCTTAAGAAGGACAAGCGCAACAAGCTGCTGATCGGCTGGGGCATCGTGGTGGCCGTGGTGGCCATCCTTGCGGTGGTGGCTCTGGTGGTGACCACGACGATGCGGCAGAACGCGCCCATCGCCGATCAGGGACCAACTCCGGCCAACGGCAACATTCACGGCGGCATCACATTGCTCGCCAACTCCGAGGTTGCCAAGTCCGAACCGGCCACCGTTGACGCCGCGTCCGTGGGTGAACCGCCGCAGGCCGCCCCTGCCGAGGTGGTTGCGCCGGGCGCCCAGGCCGAAGCCGGCAAGCCGGTCAAGGTGGTCCTGTACATCGACTTCATCTGCCCGGTCTGCAAAAACTTCGAGGCCCAGTACAACGAGCAGCTGACCTCGCTGCGCAACGAGGGCAAGATCAGCGTCGAATACCGCGCCCTTGGCTTCCTGGACAGCCGGTCCTCCACCAACTACTCCTCCCGTGCAGCCAACGCGGCCGCCTGCGTTGTGAATGAGTCCCCGGAAAAGTACGCCGCCTTCGTTGATGCGCTCTTCGCCAAGCAGCCTGCCGAAGGCTCCGCGGGCATCTCCGACAATGACCTGAAGAAGATGGCCACCGACGTCGGGGCCAAGCCCATCGACACCTGTGTGGATGATAAGACCTACCGCCCGTTCGTGAAGTTCACCACCAAGGAAGCCGCCGCCATCGGTGTGACCGGCACGCCCACCGTGTTTGTTGATGGCCAGCAGTGGGGCAAGGGCGCCAGCGCCCAGACCCCGTTCCCGGACTTCCTCCAGGCCGCGATCGCCGCGAAGGGCTGATCCGTCCGCAGCCCAGCTGAAAAATGGCCCGGTCCCGGTTCGCTCCGGGGCCGGGCCATTGTCGTTTCTTTGTGGGCCGCGCTGCGCTGGGCCATTGACGACGGCGGTGCGCGCGTTTTTACGAGCGGGCGGACTTGGGCTAACCTTATCTAGCGCCGTTCAGGCGCACACCCGGTATGGGTGCGCCTCCTTAGCTCAGTTGGCCAGAGCACCGCTCTTGTAAAGCGGGGGTCGTCAGTTCGAATCTGACAGGAGGCTCCAGTTCTCCCGTGTGTAGTCTTCCGCGGAATCCTGCCGGGTGGCATAGCCGGACAATCCACAGCGGACCTGCCGCAGGGCACTCTTAAGCGGGCGTCTCTTCGGCCCACACGGCCTTGCGGAGGATTGCCCGCAGCGAGGCCACTTCCCGCTCGGAGAGCATGCTCAGGTGCCGGGCTTCGGCGGCCTTGGTGGCCTTCTGTGCCGAGCCGTGGACCTTCCGGCCTTCCGCGGTGGCGGCCACCAGCTTCTGCCGCCGGTCCGAAACCCCCGGCTTCCGTTCCACCAGGCCGCGCTGCTCCAGTTCGTCAATGAGGGCGACAATCTGGCTGGGGTCAAGGCTGAGGAACTCAGCCAGCTCCCGCTGCGTAGGGCCGAGGTTGCCGCAGGCCAGCGCGAGCACCGAGTAGGAGCGCTCTTTCAGCCCGAACTCGGCCAGGGCGGCATTGTTCAGCACACTTCCGGCCGCGTGCAGCTTGGCCAGCAGGAAACCCATGTCATTGCTGATGCTGGATTCCGCCAGTCTCGAGGAAGGCTCGCTGGAGTTTACGGCGGCGTCCGTTGCCTGGAGTGTCATGATGCCTTTCGGGCCGGCGGGCTGCTTCGTTGAATTATTCAATGATCCCACCGAACGCCGTGTTGGCGGAAATTCCGGACCCGCGGCGCGGGTCGGAAGCAGCGCAAGTTTGGATGCAGAAATAAATGATTGACTTTTTCAAGGATTTGGTTTCTTATTGAACCAGACAAGGGAGACGGGCATCACATGCCGGCCTCCCGGGGAATCCGCCGCAAGGGCGCAATGCAAAGGAGCAGCGATGAGCCTGTCAGGGAAAGTAGCAATCGTCACCGGAAGCGGTCAGGGACTTGGCCTCGCCTACGCCCGGGAACTCGCACGCCAGGGGGCCGCCGTCGTCATCAACGACGTCAACGCCGACACGGCCGCCCAGGCTGTGGCCCAAATTGAGGCAGACGGAGGCCGCGCCACCGCCGTCGTCGCTCCGGTGGGCAGCACCGAAGCCGCCAAGGCGCTGGTAGAAGGCGCCGTCAAAGCCTTCGGCCGCCTGGACATCCTGGTGACCAACGCGGGCATCCTGCGGGACAAGTCCCTCCTGAAGATGACCGACGAGGACTTCGACCTGGTCATCAACGTCCATCTGAAGGGCACCTTCACCTGCGTCCGCGAGGCATTCGCCTACTTCAAGGAAAACAACATCCCGGGCAGGATCATCACCATCGGTTCCCCTACGGGCCAGCGCGGCAACTTCGGCCAGACCAACTACGCGGCAGCCAAGGCCGGCATCGTGGGCATGGTCCGCACCTGGGCCCTGGAAATGAAGAAGGCCGGCGTCACGGTCAACAGCGTGATTCCCGTGGCCGCCACCGCCATGACCAAAACGGTCCCGTACTTCCAGAAGGCCGTTGAAGCCGACGAGCGCGGCGAAGTCATGCCCTCCTTCTTCCGGCATGACCTGGGCTTCGGAACGGCCGACGACGTCGCCGGCCTGGTTGCGTTCCTCGCCTCCGATGCCGCGGCAGGGATCACCGGGCAGGTCATCGGTGCCGGCGGAGACCGGCTGCAGGTTTGGACGCACCCCGAGGCAGCCACCACCGAATACCGCGAGGGCGGGTGGAGCTACGACGCCCTGCTCGAGAACGCCGGTGAGCTGTTCAACGCCGACACGCTCCAGAGCTACGGCGAGGAATTCCTCCCGCTGCCCGAGGAGCTCAAGCCCGAGCCGGCCCCGACCCGCTAGCCACCCTGCTCCGGCCACCTGACTTAAGGACATCTGTATGCGTTACGAACTCGGCATCGATGCCGCCAAAGTCGATGCGATTGACATGCACGTTCACCTGGAGGTGGACGGCCACGGCCATGAATCGCTGCCGCCGGCCCTGACCGAGGCGTCCGCGAAGTACTTCAAAGCCGAGGACCGTTCCCCGTCCCTTGACCGCATCGCTGAAACCTACCGGGAACTGAACATGGCCGCCGTCGTGTTCACCGTGGACGCGCGGACCCAGCTCAAGCACGAGCCGAACAGCATCCCGGACCTGATCGCGGGCGCCGCGAGGAACAACGATGTGCTCATTCCGTTCGGCAGCGTGGACCCGCGCACCGGGGAAGAAGCGATCGCCAGGGCCAAGCACCAGGCCATTGAACTCGGGGCCCGCGGTTTCAAGTTCCACCCCTCCCTGCAGGGCTTCGACCCCTCCAACGAGCAGTTCTACCCTCTCTGGGAAACACTCCAGGAACTCGGACTGCCCGCGATCTTCCACACCGGCCAGAACGGCATGGGCGCAGGCCTTCCCGGCGGTTACGGCATCAAACTGGGCTACTCCAACCCGCTCCTGCTTGATGCAGTGGCAGCCGATTTCCCCGAACTGCAGATCATCATGGCCCACCCCTCGGTGCCGTGGCAGGACGAGGCCAACTCCATCGCCACCCACAAGGCCAATGTCTTCATTGACCTGTCGGGCTGGTCACCAAAGTACTTCCCGGAGTCCCTGGTGCGGATGTCCAACTCGGTCTTGCAGGACAAGGTTCTGTTCGGCACCGACTTCCCGCTGATCACTCCCCAGAAGTGGCTCGGCGCGTTCGCGGACCTCCCCCTGAAGGACGAGGTCCGGCCCAAAATCCTCAAGCACAACGCCGTCCGCCTGCTCGGGCTCGGAGGCTGAGATGCGCACCGAAACCACCCTGGCCGCAGGTCAGGCAACGGCAAGCCCGGAACGACTGTACGGCGTCTGTGACTACTACGACGCCGAATCGCTGCTGACCGACGGCGAACGCCGGGTCCTGGGCAGGCTTCGCAGCTTCCTGGACGAGAAGGCGCACCCGCTGCTGGCCGATCACTGGGAGCGCGGCGAGTTCCCCGCCGAATTGGGCCAGCCGCTGATCGACCTGGACCTGATGGAACCGGCCGAACTGACGGGCGGGGCCTCCGGTGCTCAACCTGTTCCGGCCCGCGGCATCTACCAGGGCTTCCGGATCTTCGAACTCGCCCGCACGGACGCTTCGCTGGCCACCTGGTACACCGCACAGGCGGGGCTTTTCCGCACAGCCATCCGTGTGGGCGCCTCCGAGGCCCAGCAGCGGGAGTGGATGCCAAGGGTGATCGACTTCTCGCTCAAGGGTGTCTTCTCACTCACCGAACCCGAGTCCGGTTCGGACATTGCCGGCGGACTGTCCGCCACGGCACGGCGCGAGGGGGACGGCTGGATCCTGGACGGCGAGAAGCGCTGGATCGGCGGCGCTTCCACCGCGGATGTCCTGGCCGTGTTCGCCCGGGATGTGGCGGACGGACAGGTAAAAGCCTTCCTCGTCGAGCGGGAGGCGCCCGGGGTGACGCTGGAGAAGATCCACGGCAAGACGTCCCTGCGGATGATGCAGAACGCCCACATCACCCTCACCGGGGTCAGGGTGCCCGAGGTCATGCGCCTGCACAACGTGAACTCCTTCCGCGACGTCGCGGCGATGCTGCGGGCCATGCGCTCGGACGTCGCATGGATCGCCACCGGCCTCCAGGCCGGCGCGTTCGAAGCGGCCCTGGGCTACGTCAATGAGCGTAAGCAGTTCGGCCGGAGCCTCGGCTCGTTCCAGCTGGTCCAGGAGAAACTCGCCCGGATGCTCGGGAACGTCACGTCCTCCCTGTCCCTGGTGGTGCGGCTGACCGAACAGCAGGCCAAGGGCATCTACCGCGACCAGGACTCAGCCCTGGCCAAAATGCAGACGTCGTTGCTGATGCGCGAAACAGTGGCTCTGGCCCGCGAGGTGGTGGGCGGCAACGGCATCACCCTGGACACCGACGTTGCCCGCTTCCATGCGGACGCCGAAGCCGTCTATTCCTACGAGGGAACCCACGAGATCAACGCACTCATCATCGGCCGGGCCCTCACCGGCGAAAGCGCCTTCACCCGCTGAGCGGCGCCAACCACCCGCTGAGCGGCGCCAACGGCGGAAGCCCGGCAGCCGCCGTCGTACTTACACAAAAACAAAACAACCAACCACACCTCACCAGGAGGCAAAGATGCCCAACCTCGTCGTCGACTTTGACAAACTGCTCACCCTTTCCGGCACCGATCTCGGCGCCACCGAATACATCGAGATCACTCAGGAACAAATCAACAAGTTCGCTGATGCGACCGGTGACGACCAGTGGATCCACGTGGACCCTGAGCGCGCCAAAGACGGGCCGTTCGGCGCGCCGATCGCGCACGGTTTCCTGACCCTCTCGCTCATCATCCCGTTCTGGGGCGAGCTGTTCGACGTCGAGGGCGTCACCACCAAGGTCAACTACGGCCTGGACAAAGTCCGCTTCACGTCCCCGGTGAAGGTGGGCTCGCGCATCCGGATGCAGGCCACCATCGCCGAAGTCACCGAGGTCAAGGGCGGCGCCCAGATCAAAGTCGCCAGCACCATCGAAATCGAAGGGCAGGAACGCCCCGCCGTTGTGGCAGAGTTCCTGGCCCGGTTCTACAAGTAGACCCCAACCTTTCTCCACAGCAGTCAAAGAAGGAACAACAATGTCCGTAGTCAACCAGCTGCAAGCCATGGGCACTGCCGAGCGGCGCAAGGAAGCGCGCACCGTCATCGCCTCCAGCTACCTGGGCAGCACCATCGAGTACTACGATTTCCTGCTTTATGCCACCGCCGCCGCAGTAGTATTCCCGAAGGTCTTCTTCAGCGGGATGGACGACTGGGTGGGCGTGGTGGCCGCCTACGGCACGTTCGCCGCCGGCTACGTGGCCCGTCCCCTGGGCGGCATCATCTTCGGCCACTTCGGCGACAAGCTCGGCCGCAAGAACATGCTGATCATCTCCATGCTGATGATGGGCATCGCGTCCACGCTAATCGGTGTGGTCCCGGATGCCTCCGTGGCGGGCCCCTGGGGTGCGGTGCTCCTGGTCCTCCTCCGCGTTTTCCAGGGCATTGCCGTGGGAGGGGAGTGGGGCGGTGCAGCACTCATGGCGCTGGAACATTCCGAATCCGGCAAGCGCGGCTTCGCGGCCTCCTTCGTCAATGCGGGCGCTCCCACAGGCGCCGTCCTCGGCACACTCGCCATGGGCGCATTCGCTGCCCTGCCCAACGACCAGTTCCTCAGCTGGGGCTGGCGCGTGCCGTTCCTTCTCTCCTTTGTCCTGCTGGGCGTGGGCATGTTCGTCCGCCTCAAGGTTTCCGAAAGCCCCATCTTCAAGGCTGCGCTGGAACAGGAAAAGGCTGAACAGGCGCAGGCTGACATGGAGGCCGCACAGGCGGGCATCACCGCCAAACGCGACATTCCGCTGCTGCTGGTTTTGCGCCGGCCCAAGACCCTGATCTTCACCATGCTCGCCGGCGCCGCCGGCTTCGCCCTGCAGGTGGTCCTGGCAACCTTCTCCGTCACCTACGCCGTATCCAAGGGCGCGGACCGGCAGGGCGTGCTGTACGCGTTTGCGGCGGCGTCAGCCCTGTCCATCGTGTTTGTCATCCTGGGCGGGAAACTCTCCGACAAACTGGGACGCCGACCGGTCATGATCGGCGGACTGGTCCTGTTCATCATCTACCTCATTCCGATGTTCCAGCTGCTGTCCTCGAACAGCATCATGCTGATCTTCGTGGCTTTCGCCATCGGCCTGATGATCCACTCCACCCTGTTTGGGCCTCTGGCAGCCTTTGTGTCCGAGCAGTTCGGCACCACGTCCCGCTACACCGGGGCATCACTGGGCTACCAACTGGCCACCCTCCTGGGCGCAGGCTTCACCCCCGGCATCGTGGCCCAGATCTTCAAGGACTCCGGCCAGGACACTGCCTCGGTGGTCACCTACCTGGCCGTCATGTCCGTCGTGTCGATCGTTTTCATCCTGCTCACCCGGGAACCGAAGAACAACAACCTCCTGACAGTGAAGTCCTGACACCCGGCCCTCAAAGTCCGTATCAGCGACCCCACCTCACAGCAGAAAGGATTTGCCGTGGAAAACTTTGGCATCGGCTCATGGCTGCAGCGCCGCCGTCCCAAGTCCGGCAGCAAGGCCGCGCTCATCAGCGGCGACCGGGAGACCAGCTACGGGGAGCTCGCTGACCGGAGCGCCCGGCTGGCCAGCGCCCTCCGGGACAGGGGAGTGACGAAGGGGGACCGGGTGGCCTACCTGGGCGACAACCACCCGTCATTCCTTGAAACGCTCTTCGCCTGCGGCCAGCTCGGCGCCATCTTCGTCCCCCTCAACACCCGCCTGGCCCCGCCGGAGATCCAGTTCCAGCTTCAGGACTGCGGCGCAGAAACACTCATCCACGCCGGGAGCCTGGCCGGCCTCGCCACGGCCGGCGTGGCAGGCACGGGAGTCACCTGGCGCATCTCAGTGGATGATTCCGCCGGGGCGGCGGCTGCCCCCGAAGCGGCCGGCGGACAGGGCACGACGGCGGCGGAGGACTTCGACACGGTACTCGCCTCAGGTGCGGACCAGTACGTTGATGTGCCGGTGGAACTCGACGATGGCGCCTTGATCCTCTACACCTCCGGGACCACGGGCCGTCCGAAGGGCGCCCTGCTGACCCACGGCAACGTCACCTGGAACTGCATCAACGTGATCGTGGACTTCGACTTTTCCTCGCAGGACGTGGCGCTGATGATTTCGCCGATGTTCCACGTGGCGTCGCTGGACATGGGCGTCCTGCCGACGCTCCTCAAGGGCGGAACGGTCATCCTCGAATCCAGATTTGATCCGGCCAGGATCCTGAGCCTGATCGAGCAGTACAGCGTCACGACGATGAGCGGGGTCCCAACCACCTATCAGCTCATCTGCGAACACCCGGCGTGGGCAACAACCGATCTCAGCTCGCTGAACAAGCTCACCTGCGGGGGATCCGCGATCCCCATGCGGGTGCTCGACGCCTACGAGTCCCGGGGGCTCCAGATCGGCACCGGTTACGGCATGACCGAAACCGCCCCGGGAGCGACGGTCCTCCCCGCGTCGCGGTCCCGTGACAAGGCCGGTTCCGCCGGGCTTCCGCACTTCTTCACCGATGTCCGGATCGCCGACCCGATCGCCGGCATCGCGGCACCGGGAACCGTGGGGGAGATTCAGATCAAGGGCCCCAACGTGATTAGGGAATACTGGCGCAGGCCCGACGCCACCGCCGAATCCTATGCCGACGGCGGCTGGTTCAAATCCGGCGACCTCGCCTACACGGACGAGGAAGGATTCGTGTTCATCGCCGACCGGCTCAAGGACATGATCATTTCCGGCGGCGAGAACATCTACCCGGCAGAAGTGGAGCAGGCCATCAGCGAACTTGACGCCGTGGGCAGCGTGGCAGTGATCGGGGTTCCGGACGAGAAATGGGGCGAAGTTCCCCGTGCCGTGGTGCTGCTGCGGGACGGTGCCCGGCTCACCGAGGCCGAGTTGCGGACCCACCTTGAGGGCAGGCTGGCGCGCTACAAAATCCCCAAGTCGGTGGTGTTCGTGGATGAGATGCCGCGCACAGCCAGCGGAAAGATCAGAAAGGCCGATCTGCGGAAGCAGAGCCCGGCCCAGCCCTGATGCGTCGGTCCCTGCCGGGCCAGCGCTCCACGGGAAGGAAGTCAGTGCTCCATGGGAAGGAAGAGGACGATATAGATCCCCAGGCAGGCGAGGACAAGGACGCTGGCCGCGATGGCTGCGGTTGAAACGACGTCGGGAGTGATGGCTTCCTGGTTGATGCCGTTGATTGCGTGGTGGAAGCGTCGCTTGCGGGAGAAGATGATGGCCAGCGCTGTGGCCAGCGGTGCCGCGACCAGGGCGCTCACAACCAAGCCGTGGTGAGGCATCCAACGCAGGAACACTGCGGCCGCAACCACAAGGGACAGGGTGGTGCGACCCCAGGCCAGATCCGTGCGTTCCGGTTGGAGTCCCGGGTCCCCATGGCTAGGTGGTCTACGTTGTGAGGTCACGGCTCAGAAGGGGCGGCCGAGGACGAACACCATCATTGTCCCGGCCACGAGTGCGCCGCCGATTGCCAGGATCGGGGCAGTCCAAGGCAGCGGAAGCGGCTCCTTGCGACGCATGGAGCGCTCAACCTTCAGCCAGCGGAAGAACGACCCGCCCCCAATCAGGAGTGCGAGCACGAGCAGCAGAACGGCTACCGACTTACGCAATCCGGCGCCGAAGAGCTCGGCCGCGAAGGCTTCGACGGCGACCCCTCCGGCCAGCAACGCGAGCGCGGTCCGGATCCACGCCAGGAAGGTGCGTTCGTTTGCCAGCGTGAACCGGGGGTCAGGCTCGGTGCCGCCGCGCAGGACACGCTCCGAGAAGCCGGATCGTTCCCTGCCAGGCTTGAGGTCCTCCATTGCGTTTCCTTCCACGTTCCTTCCTGAGTTACGGCAGTGTGATAGCCCCGGAGTGGCGACTTACCTCTCCGGGGCCACGCACGTGCCTTGGGCTGCGGTGCTTATGCCCGGTGGCCTGCCTCCAAGGACGCCGGCGACGCGATGGACGCCGGCGCCGCGCCGGCAACGGTGGCCGAACCAACAGGGGATGCAGCGGCCGCGGGGACGGCAGTTGCATCAAGGCCCAGCCTGCGGCGGTCGCGCTGCTGGTTGACGAAGACCAGCGCAAGGATGCCGAACGTCAGCAAAAGACCGCCAGCAAGGGCGAAAGCTGCCCGGTAACCTTCAGCAGGCGTGGCCGCACCGCCGATCAGGAAGCCGGAGACCGCCGGCGCGAAGACTCCGCCGGTGGTGAGGACTGCATTGGCGATGGACAGGTTGGCACCGCGCTGCCCAATGGTGGTGAGCTCTGCGACCACGAGGTAGGTGATGGCAAAGAGTGCCGGGGCAGTGCCGAAGCCGAAGACCATGAGGGCGATCGACAGCGCCGGGGAAGCGGTCATGGTCGCCCCAACCAGGCAGGCCCCGGCAAAGGAGCCTGCGCCGCCCAGTACCCAGCCACGTGCCTTCCTGGTGGGAACGCCCTTCAGATGCAGGCGCTGGGTCAGCGCGCTCAAACCGACGGTGGCGATGGTGCCCCAGGCGGCCGGGAGGGCGATCATGGCACCGGACTGCTGCCCGGTGAAGCCCAGTACGTTCTGGAAGTAAGCAGGTCCCCAGGACATGGCAAGGGTGAACGTCCAGTAGCCAAAGAAGGAGGCAAGCACCGCAAAGATCCAACTGGGGGAGAGGATGGTGCGCCAGTAGCTAACCTTGGCCTCCGAAACCACCGGAGCTTCTTTCGGCGCGATGCCGTCGATTTCCTGCTCAGCCTTCCGGCTGGTGTACGGGCCTTCCTTACCCACGGTGACCCAGAAAACAGACCAGATCAGCCCCACGGTGGCCAGCACCGCGAATGCGGTCTGCCAACCGAACTGCCCGATGACCCAGGCCAGGACGGGGGCGAATGCCACGATGCCCAGGGTCACGCCGGATGAGGCCAGTGCCGCCGGGGTGGCGCCCTTCTTCTCGGGGAACCACTTGTAGATGCCATGCATCAGAACCGGCGCCAGCGGGCCTTCGCCGGCTCCCAGCAGCAGGCGGCTTGCCCAGAGTGCAGGCAAGGAGGCGAACAGAAGGATGGGGACCTGGGCTACGGACCACAGCAGGCACAGGACCAGCAGGATCCACTTGCTGGACACCTTGTTCGCGATGGGTGCGGCCACGAGCTGGGCCACGCCGAAGGTCAGGAACATGGCACTGCCCACGAGACCGAACTGTTCGGGCGTGATGCCCAGCTGTTTCATCAGCGGCACGGCGGCGATGCCGAGGACTGCCTTGTCAGCCCAGCTGAGCATCATCAGGAAGAGAAGGCTGAACGTCATGAACCAGCCGTAGCGGTTGCGCTTAGCCCGGGACCAGGTGCGGGGATCGCGGGAAGCCGCGGTGCCCCGCTTTGCGGTGAGGGGAGTTTCAGACACTTGATGCCCAATCGTTGAAGGGGAAGTCTTGCCGTTTGGAGCGGCGTTTCCTTGACTCTAAGCTCGTGTGATGGGCCTTACATTTGAGCTTTCCGTTGGGCGGAAAGCAGCTTTCCGGGGTGCCCTGCCGCTCCGTCAATGGTGCCGTCACGGTGGCCAACGAAGGCCAGCAGCGCCATGCCCACACCGCTTAGCGCGCAGGTCAGCCACCACGTAGTGCCCCACCCCCCGGTGCTGGTGGCGAGCAGGGCAAACAGCATGGGTCCCAGAAAGTTTCCCACATTGAAGATCTGCTGCGTCAGGCCCAGCACTGCGGTGACGGAACCGTCCGCGGGGGCAATGCGGACAGAGTACCTGGTCACCGCGGCTGGGATGAGCCCGCCGACGGCGGAGAACGCTGCAATGAAGGCGACCTGAAAAACGATACCGAGGCCGGTGCTTTCCCAGTCCACGGCGAACGTTGCCACCGAGGCGGCTGCCATTGCCAGGAAGGTCCAGAAAATAATTGTGCGCTCCGAGAGACCGCGTTGGATGAGCGGTCCTGCGCTGAGTGCGCCACACGCGTTGACTCCGCCCACAATAGCGCTGAGGATGCCAGGCAACGGGCCTTCCAGCCCGGCTGACCGGTAAATGGACGGCAGGAAACCGAGCACGGCAATCCACTGCGCGGTGTAGCAGGCAAAGACCAGGCCGATGATCCACGGTTGGCGGGTGGACACAGTCCGGGCCACCTTGCGGACCGCGGCCCGCAGACCGGTATCAGCAGGGACCACGTCCCGCGGCACCCGGCGCAGCAGCAGGGGCACGGGCAACAAGGTAACGACGGCCATCACCAGCCACCACTCGCGCCAGCCGGCCGCCTGCAGGAACAAAGCCCCGGCGGACAGCCCAATGAGGGTGGCCATGCCCTGGAACGCGCCCCAACTTGCCAGCGCCACGTTCAAGCGCGGAGGCGGGGTCACCTGGCGGATCAGGGCAGGGGCGACGACAACCGCCAGCAGGAACCCGATGCCTTCCAGAGTCCGCGCTGCCATTAACAGTTCGGTGCTGGGGGCCATCGCGCCGAGCGTCGATGCGACGCTCAGCAGGACGAGCCCGGCTAACAGCAGCCTGCGGAGACCCGCCAGTTCCCCGCCCACGGCCGTGACCAGCCCTCCTACGACGCTGGCGAGCTGGATAATCCCCAGAAGCAGCCCGGCCTGGATCAGCGTTGTGCCCAGATCGGCTTGAATGCCGGCCAGAGCAGCAGGGAGCTTCCAGATATGCATGGCCGCTGCGATCCCCGCCGCCAGGACGGCAAGCCACGCCCCGTCCGCCGTCGTCCGTCTGTCATCGGATGCCTTCGCGGGCAGCGGCTGTCTCAAAGTGGGGTCCTTGCTGACGGATAGCGGGGCGGTTTCAGCTTTCTTAGGCCGGTGCCAGCACCGGCTTGCCAACGGGGAACCGCTGGCCGCTGACGGCGACGTCCACGGGGCCGTCAAATGTTGAGGCGGCACGGCTGCGCCACCATTGCGGCTCGGCTCGGCCGGCCAGGTGGGAGAGGACAAGTCGTCCCACGCCAGCGGCGGCCGCTATGCGGCCTGCTCCCTCCGGCGGGGTGTGGGCGATCCGCTGGTGGTTCAGGAACTCCGGCGCGAAACCCTTGTCCGCATAGAAACCCAGGTTGACTGCTTCGTGCACCAGAACGTCCGCGCCGTGGGCCAGCACAGCCAGGGCGTCGCATTCCGCCGTGTCGCCGGAGAAGACCACAGAGCCGGCGTCGGTCTCGAAGCGAAAGGCCAGCGCCGGGCGAACCGGCGGGTGTTCCACCAGGATGCCGGTGACTTTGACCCGGTCATCCTCGTAGACGTCAAAGGGGCGCTGCGCCGCGGCCGACCCGTGAGCGGGGGTGACCAGATCCACGGTGCGCACCAGGGACGCCAGCTCCGGGCGTGCCTCATCGTGCACCCGGATGTCGATGTCATACGAGAAGGCCTTCAAAGAGTGGGACACCAGCTCACCCGTCCCGGAAAGCCCTGCACCGCCGGTGCGGGTGGCATCCTTGCCCGGACCCACGATGGAGACGGGCCCGGTGAAGCCCTCCACCGGCTTGCCCCAGTTCCACAGCAGGAAACCGGGAAGTTCCACCACATGGTCCGAGTGCAGGTGGGTGACAAAACCTGCCACGAAATCCTTGCCGCGGAGCCCCGCCTCGTGGGCTGCGCGGGAGCAGCCCAGGCCAAAATCCACCATGTAAAAGGCATCGCCCACCACCAGTGCGCTGGAGATGCCGTTTTCCGGTCCGCGGATGGCCGGGCCGGCGGCGGTGCCAAGAGTGATCAGTTCGACGCTCACAGGAAAGTCCTTCTGCAGAGTTGCGGGGTCAGGAATGGGGACGGGCATTGATGACGCGGGTTTCCAGGTATTCCTCCAGCCCCCAGCGGCCACGTTCACGGCCGATGCCGGATGCCTTCCAGCCTCCGAAGGGGGCGTCCGGCTCCACCAGGGTGTGCTGGTTGACCCACACCGTCCCGGCCTCAATCCGCGAGGCCGTTGCGTAGGCGCGGTCCTGGTCGGGGGTCCAGACGGAAGCGCCCAGTCCGAATTCCCCTGCATTCAGCCCGGAGATGGTCTCATCGAGGCTGTCGTACGCCACGATCGGCAAGGCCGCCCCGAACTGTTCCTGTTCCACCAGGTCCATGCCCGGCTCGGCGTCAATGACCACCGTGGGGGAGAGGAAGTAGCCGGGCAGATCGCAGCCGGCGGAGCCGCCGGAGAGGACGCGGGCACCGGCGCCCACGGCAGAGTCAACAAGTCCACGGACCAGTTTGAGCTGGGACTCGTTGTGCATCGGTCCCATGGTGGTGCCGTCCACGATGCCGTGGCCCAGCACATGACGGGAAGCTTCAGCGGCGATGGCCTCGGCCAGTTCCGTGCTGCGGCTGCGCGGAACATAGACACGCTTGACCGCCATGCACACCTGGCCGGCGTTGCGGAAGGCACTGCCGACAATTCCGCGCGCGGTAACGGCAATATCAGCATCTTCAAGGACGATGGCCGGATCGTTGCCGCCAAGTTCCATGGTGACGCGCTTGACCGTGGAAGCGGCCTGCTGGGCGATGGATATGCCAACGTCCGTGGAGCCGGTGAACGAAATCTTGCGGATGCCGGGCGAGGTGCTCAGCGCAACATTCACCGTCCGCCGCGAACTGGTCCGGACTTGCAGCACCCCCGCGGGGAGAACCTCATTGAGTAGATCCGCGAGCGCGATGGTGGACAGGGGAGTGGACGGGGAAGGCTTGGCGATCACAGTGCACCCGGATACCAGGGCGGGGGCGAGTTTCACGCTGAGCAGGGAGATGGGGAAGTTCCACGGCGTAATGGTGCCGACCAGGCCGACGGGCCGGTACTGAACCTCCAGCGTCCTGTCGGCCCGCGGCGCGAGGGCCTCGGCTTCGTCCCATTCCAGGTTCGCGTAGTACTCAAAAAGTCCGGCCGCCACGGTGAATTCACCCGCGGCCTCGGTTTTGGGTTTGCCCTGTTCCAGCGAGAGCAGGGTTGCCAGCGCGTCCAGGTCGCGGCGGATCAGGGCGGCTCCCGCACGCAGGGCGTTGCGGCGGGCCTCCCGGTCGGCGGCCCAGCGGGGTGCGGCTGCACGGGCTGCCGCGACTGCCTGTTCGACGTCCTGCTGCGTGTTTTCCGGAGCGCGCCCCACCAGCTCGAGAGTGGCCGGGTCGCGGACCTCGTAATGTGCTGCCGTCATGGTGGTCCTTTCGGCCGGGTGCGAATTCTTATCCCAGTGTCATGGCACCGGTCACACTCCACCCGGATCTTTCCGCCCAACGGAAAGGCTGCGAGAATCGGTTGGTTCGCGTTGCCACTATGGAGTGAAGCACGTCACGCACTAACGAGGAGTCTCCATGTCCCAAGAGCAGCTGCCCATCGTCCTGACGGGGGTTTCGTCCGGCATTGGCGCCCGGACGGCACGGATCCTGTCCGCTCGCGGCGTGCCGCTGATCGGCATCGACCGCAACCCGCCCGCTGACTTCAGCGGCACGTTCGTGCAGGCGGACCTTTCCAGTCAGGCCGGCATCGACGCGGCTGCGGCTGCAGTTTCCGCCGCAGCGCCGCACGGCATTGCGGGCCTGGCCAACATCGCCGGCGTGCCCGGCACGGCACCGTGGCGTACTGTGCTCTCGGTCAACGTCTTCGGTGTCCGGGGACTGGTCCGGGCATTGGCCCCGCTGCTTGGTGAGGGGACCGCCGTCGTGAACCTGGCCTCCAGCGTTGCCGTGAACTGGCGGGAAGTGAAGGCGAAGTGCTCCACTTTTGCGCTCGCGGACGATCACGCCGCTGCCTTGGATTCGATCGCTGATGATCAAGAGGTCACCGCCGAGTCCTACCTCTTCTCCAAGCAGTGCGTCCGCGTCCTCACCGAACACCTGGCGGCGGAACTGCTGCCGCGGCGGATCCGCGTCAACAGCGTCAGCCCGGGACCCGTGGCCACCCCCATCCTTGAAGACTTCAAGAAAGACCACGGCCGCGACAAAGTGGAGGGCGCCGGTGCCCTGCTGGGCCGCTTCGGCGACCCCGACGATATTGCGCCCGTCATCGACTTCCTGCTCCGCCCCGAATCGGGCTGGGTCAACGGCTCCGATATCCGCGTGGACGGCGGCCTGGGGGCCTACCGCGGCTCCGGGCTCACCTCCGTGCCCGGCTGAGCGCCTTCATCCCACGGAGGATGCATTGATGCCCGACGCCGGTGCCTCACCTTTCGCGCTGGGAGGCACCGGCGTCGGGCCTAAAATGGGAGGATACGGCACTATGCCAACCGCGGAGCCGCTTTCCTCAACGCTCAGAAGGGTGAAGCATGGCAAACGCTGCCCCGGTGGGCAGGACCACCCGCAGCTCTGCGTCACCGGTTAAGCCCAAGCCGCTGCCGGATGGCAAAAGCGGTACCGTTCAGCAGCAAGCGGTGAGCGTGACCTCCCGCGCCCTGGCTCTCCTGGGCACCTTCGACAGCGAACACTCCGTTCAGAGCCTGAGTGCCATGGCCCGGCGCGCAGGGCTGCCGGTGGCCACTGCACACCGCCTTGCCGGCGAACTGGTGGCTTGGGGCGGTCTGGAGAAGCTGAACGGCGAATACCGGGTGGGGCAACGGATCTGGCGGCTTGGCCTCTTGGCCCCCGCGCAGCAGAACATCGCCGAGGTGGCTGCTCCGTTCATGCAGGACGTCCTCTTCGTCACCCACAACGTGGTGAACCTGTTCATCCTGGATGGCCAGGAGGTCCTGCTGGTCGAGCGGATGTCCGGCACAGGCGCCGGACAGCCGTTCCGGCGGGTAGGCGCGCGCCTTCCGCTGCATGCCAGCGCTGCGGGCAAGATCATGCTGGCTTACGGGGCCAAAGACCTGTTTTCCGCCGCTGTCCGGCACTTGGAGCCGCACACGCCCCGCACCATCACCAATGCCGTGGTGCTGGGCACAGAAATCGAACGCGTGCGGGCCAGCGGCTATGCCACCACCGAGGAAGAGGCCGGGCCGGACAACTACGGCCTGGCCGTCCCGGTGTTCCTGCCCAACAAGCAGGTGGTGGCTGCCCTGGGCATCGTGACCCGGGGCCGCCCGGCGCCGGCGGGCAGTGTGGTTCCCGTACTCAACATCGCTGCACGGGGGATTGCGCGGCGGCTCGGGGTAGAGCACCTTCCGCAGTAGTTTCCGGCTTTGGGCCGATCCCGTCCGGCAAATCTTTCCGTTGGATGGAAAGCCGTCGTCAGCATGTGTTGCAGACCACCTAACCTCAAGTAAGCCATCTTTCGGGCCGGATATCCGGCCGAAGTCTGCATGGCAGGCGAGCCGTTCCAAAGGAAGTGAAGACTGATGACTGCATCTGCAGGAGCCACCATTGACGCTGTTGTCGATCAGGTGGACGTTGTGGCGGACCAGGTAGTTTCCCTGGTGCTGCGGCGGGTGGACGGCCAGCCGTTCGAGCCATGGCAGCCCGGCGCACACATTGATGTCCATGTCGGCGACGGCCTGGTGCGCCAGTACTCCCTGTGCTCCTCTCCGCAGGAATTGGATCACCTGCGCATAGGCGTGCTCCACGTGCCTGATTCCCGAGGCGGGTCCAAAGCTGTCCACGCCCTGCTGGCCGGAACAGCCATCACCATCTCCGAGCCGCGCAATAACTTCGCCATGCGCGAATCACGGCGCTACCTGTTCCTCGCAGGCGGCATTGGCATCACGCCGCTGATCCCGATGCTGGAAGCGGCCGAGGCTGCCGGCAAGGAGTGGACGCTGATCTATGGTGGGCGAAGCCGCCGGACGATGGCGTTCGCACAGCAGCTTGAGGACCGGTATGGCGCTGAACGAATCCGGATCATCGCTGAGGACGAGGTTGGGCGGCTCGACCTTGACGAGATTCTCGGCATGCCCCGGGCGCACATGCTGGTATACGCGTGCGGTCCCGGGGGACTGCTCGGCGCAGTGGAAGAACGCTGCATGGGCTGGCCCCCCGGTGCGCTGCACACGGAACGCTTCGTGGCGTCCACCCTGGGTGCCGCATCGGCCAACGCCCCGTTCGAGGTGGAACTGGCCCGCACCGGAAAAACGGTCACAGTGCCGAACGACAAGACCATCCTCGAAGCTGTGGAAGAGGTGGGCGTGCGTGTCCTCTCATCCTGCCGCGGCGGGTTGTGCGGCACCTGCGAGACCCAGATCATTTCCGGTGAGCCCGAGCACCGCGATGCTGTGCTGACCGACGAAGACCGCGAGGCGGGCGAGATCATGCTGGTCTGCGTTTCCCGAGCCGCTGCCGGGTGCCCGCGCCTGGTTCTGGATCTCTAAAAAATCCTGCTTTTCGCGGGTATCCGGATTTGGTCCGGTCACCGGATTGTTCAGCCAAGATTTGTCACCAGGAGTGTTTCTCATGACCGCTACCACCCATGAAGCCTACGTATTGGGCGAAGACCCCTTCGAGACCGCCAACCTTCTGGACCCGTACCCGTTCCTGGGGCGGCTCCGCGATGCCGGCGCCGTGTCATATCTGGAGAGCACCGGCAGCTATGCCGTGGCCGGGTACCAGGAGGTCTATGAAGTCCTCACCGACTTTGAAACCTACATCTCTTCAGGTGGACTGGGCCCTCGGGACATCCGGAAAGACTCGGGTTGGCGCCCGCCCAGCATTCTCGAATCGGACCCGCCCATCCACACGGTAATGCGCCGCGCGCTCACCGGTGTCATTAATCCCGGAACGGTCCGCGCCCTCCGGGAGCCGTTCACGCCGCCGGCCATTGAGCTGACGGAGCAGCTGGCCCGCCGTGAGCGTTTCGACGCCATCACCGACCTCGCCGAGAAGTACCCCCTGCGAGTCTTCCCGGACGCGGTGGGGATTCCCGACGTCGGCCGTGAACACCTGTTGCCGTACGGCAACATGGTTTTCAACGCATTCGGTCCGGAGAACTACATCTTCAAGCAGGCCTTTGCCCAGGGTGACGAGCACGCCGCAGCGGTGATGCGCAACTGCCAGCGCGAAAACCTGGACGACGTCGGTTTTGGTGCCCAGATATGGGAACGCGTGAAGGAGGGGCTGATCACTGAACAGCAGGCCACGCTGCTGGTCCGCGCCCTGCTGTCAGCCGGTGTGGACACCACCATCTTCGGAATCGGCAACACCCTTTCGGTGCTGGCCCGCTACCCGGAGGCCTGGGCCAGGTTGCGGGAAAACCCGAAGATGGCCAAATTCGCCGTCGACGAGGCTTTGCGCCTGGAATCGCCGTTCCAGAAGTTTCACCGGACCGTTGCAGTGGACACCGTCCTTGGTGGAGTGCATCTGCCGGCCGGTGCGAAGGTGCTGGTCTTCCTGGGCGCCGCGAACCGGGACCCCCGCAAATGGGGTGACAACGCCGACGAGTTCGACCTGGACCGCAACGCCTCCGGTCACGTCGCATTCGGAATGGGGCTGCACCAGTGCGTGGGTCAGCCGATCGCCCGGCTCGAAATGGAAATCGTGCTGCAGCAGCTGCTCCAGCGGGTGGCAGCCATCGAACCCGACGGCGCCCCGGTGCCGATCCTGCACAACGTGCTCCGCGGATTCGAGTCCTTGCCGGTGCGGATCACGGCCGCGTAGGACCCCAACGTTTGGGGACTGCAGCAAAGACGGGGGACCACGTCGACTTGCTCTCCATCAGGGGGACGGCCAGACTGACTGTTAAGCCACCAAGTCCAGCCATCCTTCCGCATATCTGAAGAGGAGCGACACCTATGACCACCTCAACCATCCAAGCTCCGGCGACATTCGCCGGGCAGGACATCAGCCTCCAGTACATCGCCGGGACATGGCGTGAGGGCCGGTCCGAGAAGACCCTCACCGTGATGAACCCCTTCGATGACAGCGTCCTGACCACCATCCGTCAGGCCTCCGCCGACGACGTGGACGAGGCGTACCGCGCCGCGGAGGCAGCCCAGGCAGGGTGGGCTGCCC
This sequence comes from Pseudarthrobacter sp. IC2-21, assembly GCF_034048115.1. Taxonomy (NCBI): domain Bacteria; kingdom Bacillati; phylum Actinomycetota; class Actinomycetes; order Micrococcales; family Micrococcaceae; genus Pseudarthrobacter; species Pseudarthrobacter sp. IC2-21. Next base: position 816,137 of record NZ_CP139145.1, read on the forward strand.
TGCCGCCGGCCGATCGCCAGAAAGTGATGCGCCGTGCCGCGCAGATCCTTGAGGAGCGCCGCGAAGAGATCGTGAACTGGCTGGTCCGCGAGTCCGGCTCGACGTTGCTGAAGGCCAATGTCGAGGTTTCGCTCGCAGCCGGAATCACCCAGGAGTCGGCGTCGTTCCCCACCCGGGTCCACGGCAAGATCTTTGACTCCAACACCCCTAACCGTGAGATGCGGGTCTACCGCAAGCCGATCGGCGTGGTGGGCGTGATCAGCCCGTGGAACTTCCCGCTGCACCTGTCCCAGCGGTCCGTGGCCCCGGCCCTGGCGCTGGGCAACGCCGTGGTCATCAAACCGGCAAGTGATACCCCGGTGACCGGAGCGCTCATCCTGGCGCGGGTTTTCGAGGAAGCCGGCCTGCCGGCTGGGGTGCTCTCCACCGTCATCGGTGCCGGTTCGGAGATTGGTGACGAATTTGTGGCCCACCCTGTACCGGGACTGATTTCCTTCACCGGCTCCACCCCGGTCGGGCAGAACGTGGGCGCGGTGGCCACCAGCGGCGAACACCTGAAGAAAGTGGCCCTGGAGCTCGGCGGAAACGCCCCGATGGTGGTGCTGGACGACGCCAACCTCGAAGCCGCCGTGGGCGCCGCCATTCCCGGCGCTTTCCTGCACTCCGGCCAGATCTGCATGTCCGTCAACCGGATCATCGTCGAAGCCCCGATCTACGACGAGTTCGTCTCGCGTTTCGCCGAGGCCGCCGCGAAGGTGCCCTACGGCGACCCCACGGCCAAGGGCACGCTGGTGGGACCCGTGGTCAATGACTCCCAGCTGGCAGGGCTCAAGCAGAAAATCAAGTGGGCCCAGGAAGCCGGTGCCCGCACCGTGGTGGAAGGCGAGATCCGGGGCCGGGTTGTGCCCCCGCACGTCTTCGCCGACGTCACTGCTGACATGGAGATCGCCCGCGAGGAAATCTTCGGCCCAATGGTTGCAATTCTGCGGGCAGAGGATGAAGCACATGCCCTCGAACTTGCCAACGACCACGCCTACGGCCTCTCCAGCGCGGTCTTTACCCAGAATCTCGACCGCGGCCTGCAGTTCGCCCAAAAGGTCAAGGCCGGGATGACTTTCATCAACGAGATGACAGTCCAGGATGAAGCGCACGTGGCCTTCGGCGGGCAACGCAATTCCGGCCTGGGCCGCTTTAACGGCGAGTGGGCCATCGAGGAGTTCACCACCGACCACACCATCGGAGTCACCCGCCTCTAACAGGCGATACACACGAAGCGGCCTGCCCGGCCCGTCACGGACCGGGCAGGCCGCTCTTGTGCCTTCGAGCTCCTGTGCCTTGGAAACGGATCAGTCCGGGCGGCTCGGCAATGCCGCCCCTTCGGACCTTAGGTAGCTGGCGAAGCGCTGATCCATGTGCCGAGTTCATTCAGTGTCTGAGCTGAAATCTGGTGCCCACCGGGGTCTCGGCGGGTATGGACGGTGGCGGCGGAGTCGGTAGTCAGGTACTCCCAGGTCCGGGCAAGGAGTTCGGCCGGGATGACCCGGTCCTGGTCGCCCTGGGCAACGAAGACGGACAGTCCTGCCAGCCGCCCGGGCGTGACAGGGACCCCGGCCTCGAAAGGCAGGGTGCCGTAAAGGATGGCAGCCCCTGCGTAGCGGTTTGGATCCTCCAGGACCAGCCCGCCGGCAAAGGCGGCGCCCCCGCTGAAGCCCACCAGGATGACGGGCCGGCCGGCGGGAGAGTAGTCATCGAGCCAGCGCCGGAACCAGGCCATTTGTTCAGCCAGCGACTCGGGCGTGGGACGGCCGATCCCGCGGTTCGCAAACCATGCGTAGCCGCCTCCCTCCGCTATGGGTGCCCGGACTGCAGTGTAGGCAAATGCTTCCGGGAGATGGGCGGCCAGGCTGAGGATTTCGCGCTCATTGGAGCCCCGCCCGTGCAACAGCACCACCAGGGGTGCGGCCGGGTCGGTTGATCCTGCCGAGGCCACAACGGGCTGGGCACTTGCGGGAGACAGGCTTGGGTCGGCGGGGAGCGTCATCGGTAATCCTTACGGGAAGGCGGTCTAATGGTTGAAGATACAACAATTAGACCGCCTGTAGGGGCGGGTGTCAATGCCGGGCCGCCCGCATCCATGCCGCGTCAGTCTGAATCCATCAGCTCGAGCAGTTTCTTGGCGGCGTCCCGGATGTCGTCGTGCCCGTGCTGGGCGGCCCGGCTCTCCAGCGAAATGACGGCGCAGCGGTGGACCTTCTTGAAATCTCCGAACGGAAAGCTAACGCTCCCCTTTGTGCCTTCGGACTGCTCATCGTCCCGGCCGAGGTGCCATTCGGCGAAAGCCGCGAAGCCGTGTTTGTCGATGAACGCGTTCTCCTTGTCCGTGCTGGGAGCATGTTCACTCCAGTCATCGCGGACGTCGTGTTCGACCTTTCCGCTCTCGATGAGCTTGCGGGCGTGGGTCATAGCTTTGCGGTTGAGCTTGGCGGCCATGGTGCCTCCTGCGGTTCAGCGTCGAATGCCGGCAAATTCAGCGTAACCCCGCAGGTGCCTCCGGAGTCTGTCGAATTGGCCACACTATTGCCTAAGTGGTGGGGCAATGACCTAAACTGCTTCACTGAGGCGCCTGAAATGGTGCCGCGCAGCAACGAAAGTGAATCCCGCTATGGCTACCGATTACGACGCTCCACGCAAGACAGACGACGAGTCGTCCGCAGAGTCGCTGGAAGCACTCCAGGCATCCCGCGGCGGCAATGCCCAGACCGCCGTCATCGACGTCGAGGAGAACGATACCGCCGAGGGCATCGACCTGCCCGGGGCCGATCTCTCCGGCGAGGAACTGACCGTTGTGGTTGTTCCCGAGCAGTCCGATGAGTTCACCTGCTCGTCCTGCTTCCTGGTCCGGCACCGGTCTCAGGTTGCCCGTGAAAAGAACGGCCTGAAGTACTGCATCGAGTGCGAGGGCTAGCAGCCTCCACTCCCCGGATCGCGAGCAAAAGCCCCGTCAGCCCAGCGGCCGAACGGGGCTTTTGCATCTCCCGCGGCACAACCTGGATGCGCTTTCCGGTAGGCCGGTCCGGCGTCGTTATGGTGCATCACGACGCGATGCAGAAACGGTGTTAATAGCGTTTCGTTGCGCGGCAAAAACCCGCCGGAATTACCCGGCTGTGACCGGACATCCCCGCCCCTAACGGTTCCGCGCCGAAGCGGCCACAGCCCTTATTTACGGCCCTCGAGGCTCCTACCCTTGATGTATCCAAAGACTCGAAGGGTGGCCCACAATGAAGAAGTTTCATACTTGGCTGGCAGTCATCGTGATGACTGTTGGATTGGGTTTCCTGACTCCAGGGCCCGCCTCGGCGGCAACCTCCTACTGCGGGCTCACCTGGGGGTCGCTGGCCAAGACGGGCCCGGAAATGAGCTCCGCATCCGTCACCAACGTCAGGACCGGGCAGCACTACTGCTTCGACCGGATGGTGGTGGATGTCAACGGTCCGGTTAAGGGTTACTCGGTTCGGTATGTACCGGCAGTGGTCCAGGACGGCTCCGGCATGGCTGTCCCGCTGCGGGGTTCGGCCTTCCTTCAGGTCACTGTGAACGCGCCGGCCTATGACGTCAAGGGCCAGCCCACTTACAACCCGGCCCCGCCCGCGGAACTTTCCAACGTGTCCGGATACCAGACCTTCCGCCAGGTGGCGTACGCAGGCAGCTTTGAAGGATATACCAGCCTCGGGCTCGGCGTGCGTGGCCGGCTCCCGTTCCGGGTCTTCGCCCTGGACGGTCCCGATTCAGGCTCACGGCTGGTGGTGGATGTGGCGCACTTCTGGTGAGCGCCTGTGCGCTCGCAGCCGCGTATCGGTTCGGAGGGGTGCCCATCGGCCGGACCATGAATCCCGACGGCGGGCTACTCCGGGCGGTTACCCTGGCGCAGCGCCGCGCGCAGTTCCTTCCAGGCTCCGGTGGACCACAGTGCCCAGAGGACCAAAACTGGCTGGAAGAACAAGCGCGTGAGCCTGGCGCGGTCCGTGTCCAGGCCAAACCCGTCGGTGCGGGTCACGTACTGCGAAATGTTGCCGGGGAAGATCAGCACGAAGAACGCCGCCGCCGCCAGACCCACCGGGACACGGCGCTTCCGCAGGGCGATCAACGCGGCACCGAGGCCGATTTCAACCACGCCTGATGCCAGCACCACAAAGTCTTTATCCATCGGGAACCACGGCGGTACCTGCGCCTGAAACTCTTGACGTGCGACGGTGAGGTGGCTGACCCCGGCCGCAGCCAGCGCACCACCCAGGAGAACTGCCCCGATCAGCCGGGGCGCCGGGATCTTCCCCGCTGGGTGCGTCAGGAGCCGGACCAAAGCTGTTCGGGTGAGCGTCATGACTGAAAACGTAGCACGTATTCCACACCCGCCTACCCGCCGGTAACCTTCCGTCCGCGCTCAAGGGCGCGCCCCAAAGCACCTGTATTTGGGGGCGTGCAGGACATCTTAGTAAGCTCACTGAGAAATCCGGCCCGGCCCCCCGCGCAGCCCCGGGCGGACTGATAGCGTCGGCATTACTGGACCAATCGAGGAGGATTCATGAAAGCTTCACCGACCCTGACCAACAACCTGCAGGCCGTTCTCGCAGACCTGATCGAACTGCACATCCAGGGCAAGCAGGCCCACTGGAACATCGTGGGAACCAACTTCCGGGACCTGCACCTGCAGCTGGACGAAATCGTCGATGCCGCCCGCCAGTTCGCGGACGACACAGCCGAACGGATGCGTGCACTCCATGCCCTGCCGGACGGCCGCAGCGCCACCGTGGCCAAGTCCACGTCGCTGGCTCAGTTCCCGGAAGGCCTCATCAGCACCAAGGACGCCATCGAGCGGATCGTGGCCGCCCTTGAGGCCGCCGTTGGCACCATGCGCAAGGTTCATGACGAGGTGGATGAAGAGGATCCCACTACCGCGGATCTGCTGCACGAATTCATCGCCAAGCTGGAGCAGTACGCCTGGATGGTCAATGCCGAGACCATGAAGGCGTCCGCCAGCGTCACCGCCCCCGACTCGAAGTAGCACCCGGGCTTTAGCGTGAGCAGGCCGCGGTGCCGGAGATCATCTCCGGCACCGCGGCCTTCTGTTGTCCGCCCCCGCCTGCGCACGCGCTGTCAGCATCCCCGTGTGCATAGTCCGTCTGCGCAATCCCGCACGCCGGACTGCGGCCCCTACTCCGCCGTCGGAATTCTGCGGAGTACGACGGCGGTGAGGGCCGCGGCTCCAGCCATCAGTACCAGCGCAATTGCGGCAGTGATGTGGACGCCCGAATCAAATGCGAGGCGCGCTGCTTCGCGCAGCGCGTCGCCCAGAGGGGCGGGCGCGCTGACCGCCAGTTCCATGGCCCCTGCGAGGGTTTCACCGGCCCGATCCAGGGCGCCGCCGGAGGAGGATTCCTCCAGCCCTGCAGGAAGGCGGAGGTTGTGCTGGTAGGACGCGGTGAGAATCGAGCCCAGGACGGCCGTCCCCATCAGTGACCCCACCTCATAGCCGGTTTCTGAGATGGCGGCCGCCGCACCTGACTGCTCGGCAGGAACGGCGCCCAGGATGAGGTCGTTGGAGATTGTCTCCGAGGCACCCACTCCGAGGGCAAGGACCAGGAGGGCTGCCAGCAGGAAAGCGGGTCCGGAAGCATGATCGCCGAAGACGACGATCCCGTAGCCGGCGGCGGTGAGAGCCAGGCCGCCGGCCACCACGAAGCCTGGCCGCACCTTCCTGACCAAGGGCACTACCGCGAGGCCCGCCACCAGCGTGGCTATCAGGGCCGGGATCATGGCGACACCGGCGGCTGAGGGGGTCATCCCATCCAAGAGCTGCAGGTGCTGGGCAAGGAACAGGATGAAGCCGTTGAAGGAGAACAGTGCCAGGACGTTTGCCGTGATGGCGGTACTGAAGACCGGGTTGCCGAACAGCGAAATGTCCAGCATGGGGCAGGCCAGCCGTTGCTGGCGGCGGACGAAGAGGAATCCCATGGCGAAGCCAAAGGCGATCAGCGCTAACGGTGCGGGCCCAAGACCTTCGGTGGCCAACTCCTTGATGCCATACACCACAGGCACCATCACCAGCAGCGAAAGGGCAATGCTCGGCAGGTCCAGCCGCCCGGGGCGGGGGTCCTTCGACTCCGGGATGAATGCAGGGCCGAATACCAGGAGCGGAAGCATAATGGGGACCGCGACAAGCAGGACAGCACCCCACCAGAACTCCTGCACCAACCAGCCGCCAAATATAGGTCCCAGAGCTGCGCCACCGGAGAAGCCGGCCGCCCAGATGGCCACGGCAAGGCGGCGCCGGTTTGGGTCGGGAAAGATGTTGCGGATCAGGGACAGGGTGGAGGGCATCAGCATGGCACCGAAGAAGCCCAGCGCGGCGCGCCCGGCAATGAGCCATTCGGCGCTGGGGGCGAAGGCTGTGACTGCCGAAACGGTGGCGAAGCCAACGCTGCCGATCAGCAGCAGGCGGCGGCGGCCAATCCTGTCGCCGAGGCTGCCCATGGCCACCAGCAGGCCGGCAAGCACCAACGGGTAGGCGTCCACGATCCACAGCAACTGGATCCCGGTTGTCTGCAGGCTGCCCGCAATCGCGGGGAGCGCGAACGTCAGCGCGGTGTTGTCCACGGCAACCAGGAGTACGGGGAACATCAGCAGGGCCAGTGCGAGCCAGTCACGCCACGGCGCTCCGGTGGGTCCGGCGGGCAGGTTTGAGGTCGATGTGCTCGCAGGGTTCTGATGGGAGGCGGCGGACAACGTCATCCTTTAACTATACCGTCCAGACGGTACAGTTAAGGAACCTCGCCCTGACCATGCATGATGGGATCCATGCCCAGAAAGCCCGTAGCCCGTGACGCCGTCCTTGACGCTTTTGAAGAACTCCTGATCAGTGTGGGGGAGCGTGCGGCCACCCTGGATGCCGTGGCGAAGCGGGCCGGCGTGTCCAAAGGCGGCCTCTTGTACCACTTCCCCAACAAGGAGGCGCTGATAGCGGCCATGCTGGAGCGGTTGGATCTGCTGGCCGGGGAAGACATCGCCCTCATGTCCGCGGCGCCGGAAGGTGCGGCCACATACTTCATCCGGACCTCGCTCTGGTCCGGGTCACCGTTGGACCGCTCGTTCCTTGCCGCCAGCCGGTTGGCGGAAGTGGCCCATGTGGAGGCCCGGCGCCGGTTCGCCGGCATCCAGCAGCAATGGCTGGACCTGATCGCCGCCGATGTGGGCACCGGGATGGCGAAGGCCGTGCTGTATATGGGGGACGGGTTGTACCTGAACGCCATGTGGGAAGGCGGGCCGGCCTCAAAGACCGACGGCCGGCAGGGCGATGTCGAGGTGCTCCTGGCGGCGGTGGAGCGGCTCCGCGGCTGATTCTGCCCATTCATTCGGGGCGGGCCCCCGTGGCGCCCCGGGTCTCCGGACGCTCCTTTGCCCGGCACCCGGCACCCGGCACCGGAATGATGGCGCAGAACCCGATGCCGGGTTCATCCCGGAGAGCCTCAGTTGTTCAGAGCCGCCCAGAGGTTGAGGGACGCGGCAAACACAATCCAGGTGATGTAGGGCAACAGCAGGAGCCCGGCCCAACGGCTGACGGGGCCAAAGCGCATGACCGTCACCGTGACCGCCGCGATCAGCGCCACGATGATGGCGAAAGCCAGCCAGAGCGCAGCCGTCCCCATCAGCGGGTACAGGCTGAAGAAGGTGGGCGTCCAGAGCAGGTTCAGGAAGAGCTGGACCCCATAGACAACCAGCGCCGGCCGTGACGCCGGAACGTGGCGGCGCCAGACCAGCCAGGCCGCCACCGCCATGGCGGTGTAAAGCGCTGTCCACACCGGCCCGAACAACCAGTTGGGTGGTGACCAGGGGGCTTTGTCCGCGTCAACGTACCAGCCGTTCACATTGGACACTGTGGAGAACGCGCCCAGCCATGCGACGAACGCGGACGCTGCCAGGAAGGCCGCGAGGACAACTACCTGCGCTCCGGCGCCGGGTTCCCTGCCGGACGGGCTGGCTCGCGGCGGACTTGGGGTGGACTTTTCCGGCAGTGGTTCCATGGGTCAACCCTTGCGAAGGGCGGGCCGCCGGTCAAGCCGCACGCCACCGGCCTGAAACGGCCGCGCCGGTTCAGGCTTTAGACTTGTGGCTACATGTCCGCACGCAGCCACGAGAACAGAACCACGAACGAAACCCTGAGATTGGACACGGCCCCCTTGCGAGAATTCACCGCCCGCTTTGCCACTGCGGAGGAAATTGAGAACTGGGACAAGCACGTCACGGCCAACCCCAATGGCGGCAACATGCTGCAGTCTGCGGCCTACGCGTCGGTTAAGAACGGGAGCGGCTGGAATGTGCGCTTCCTCGTCCTGGAGCGGGCGGGTACGTCCAGCTACAACCTGGTCCTGGAGAAGAAGTTCCCCATACTTGGCCGTCTCTGGTACCTGATCAAGGGGCCGGATCTGGACTCCGCCGCGGATTTGAAGCCGGCCCTGGATGCCTGCGCGGCGTTCGCCCGGAGCCGGAAGCTCAACGTCTTCACCATCAAGATTGAACCGGACATCGTCTCCTCGCCCGAAGCCCAGGTGCAGCTCACCGCGGCAGGCCTGGTCAAGGCTCCGAACATCCAGTCGAACGACTCCACGGCGCTGCTGGACATCACGGCACCGGAAAATGAGGTGCTCCGCGCCATCTCATCCCGCGCCAGGAACGCCATCCGCCGGGCCGAACGTGAAGGCTGCACGGTGGTCGAGCGCGAACAGAGCCCGGAAACCTACAGGGCCCTCTATGATCTGATGGCGGACACCGTGAGCGCCAAGGGCTCCATGCCGCTGCGCAGCTACGAGTACTATGCCCGGTTCTGGGACGAGTTCTGCAGCCGCGGCCAGGGCCGGTTTTTCTTCGCCCATGAGGACGGCAAACCGAGTGTGGGCGCCTTTGTGATCAACTACGGTGCCAAGGCAACCTACAAGGACGGCGGGTCCACCCAGAACCGCAAGCAGTACGGCGATTCCCACCTGGTCCAATGGACGGCGATCCGCCGCATGCAGGAACTGGGCTGCACCGAATACGACTTCTGCGGCACCCCGCCGGCGGCACAGATCAAGGACAAAACGCACAACCTGTATGGCATGGGCATGTTCAAGACCAGTTTCACGAAGACTGTCACAGACTTCGTCGGCTGCCACGATTACGTCCTCGCCCCGGTCCGGCACGTCCTGTGGGTCAAGGGCGCGGAGCGGATCTTCCGCCGGCTCGAAACAGCCCGCACCGGCCAGCAGTTCTACTGACAGCGCGTCCCGCGCATCCCACCACCCACACACCAACGAACGCCAGCGCCTTTCCCCGGCCCGGCGGCGCAGCCACAGATGAGGTTACTTCCGTGAATCCAACCAAGGCAGGAACCGGGCTTGAGCTCGGCGTCCTCAGCGATGCAGAGTTCGAAGCGTTCGCGCTCACACACCCGCAGAACAACTTCATCCAGTCCGCTGACTTCGTCCGGTTCCAGCGTGCCCGCGGCCAGGTGGTGGAGCTCTTCGGCGTCAGGCGCGACGGCGAACTCGTCGCCGCCGGCAAACTGAACTACACCACCAACCGCTGGGGCTACAAGGTCTGCGAGTGCGCCAAGGGCCCCCTGATGGACTACGCGGACGCCGCCCTGGTGCGTGACGTCGTCGGACTTCTCAAAGAGCGCGCCGCCGGGCGCAAAGCAGCGGAACTGCGGATTTCTCCGAACCTGCCGTACATCGCCCGCGATGAAGACGGCGCCGAGCACCCCGAGATCACGGACAACAGGCCGCTCGTGGCAGAGCTGGCCCGCCTGGGCTTTGAACACCAGGGCTCGGAGATGGACTTCGTCAATGTGAATTGGATGTTCATCAAGAAGCTCGAAGGCATCAAGGATTCCGAAGAGCTCATCATGAGCACCAGCTACCGGACCCGCAAAGCCATCCGCAAGGCTGAGAAGAACGGGGTGTTCCTGGAGCAGGCCACCCTGGAAACCCTCGATGAGTTTTACAACGCGCTCAGCACCGCCGGGGACGAGAAGGGCTTCGTGTACCGGGAGCGCGAATACTACGAACAGCTCCTGCGGACCACCTCGCCCGAGTTTACGAAACTGATGATGGCCAAGATCGATATCCCGGCCTACCGGAAGTCCATCACCGAACGCCTGGAAGCCGAGTCCGCGGCTGCGGCGGAGCTCCGCCGCGAGGTTGAGGAAACGGGCAGCAAGAAGAAGGCCAACCGGCTCAAGGTGGTCCAGGACCTGGCGGACAGCTACGAGCGCAGCCTCAAGGACATTGAGCGTTTCCCCGATTCCGTGGGCGTGGCCACCGTGGCTGCCATCCACTTTGTGTGTTTCGGCGACGAAGTGGTGTGCGTGATCGGCGGGACCGTGCAGGACTACATCTACTTCAACGGCGCCACCTCCCTGTACTGGGGCATGATGCTCCACGGGCTGGAGCAGGGCTATGCGCGGTACAACTTCTATGGCACCTTCGGCATCGAGGGGCAGGACGAGGAAGGCCACGGCGGCTACCAGTTCAAGAAGGGCTTCGGCGGCGAAGTGGTCCAACTCGTGGGTGATTTTGTGATGCCGGTCAGGCCCCTGCCCTTCCGGGCGAACAGGCTGGCCCGGGCCGCCGTGGCCGTGGCCCGCACTGTCCTCGGCAAGCTGCCGCTGAAGCGGCAGGCGTAGCACCAACCCACCAAGCGTCAGAGGGAGGCGGACCACCGTGAACAAACGTCCCGAGAATTACCGCGGCAAGCCGCACACCGACGGCCTGCCCAAAACGGAGCCGCTCTCGGCCTCCCAGCTCGGTCACGACGCTGCAGCCAAGCGGATGCTCCGGCGCCTGGTCCAGGGCGAGAACCCGCCGACGGCGCCCCTGAGCATCGTGGACAGGCTCGCGGGGAGCCCCTACGCCAACCCCATGATCCAGGTGGGGGGCGTGGACACCTCTGCCCGCAAGACCCTGGATTTTGCCCTGCACCTCGCCGAAACCATGTTCCGGTACGGGGCCGGCGCCCTGGAAGTGGAGACCAGCATCATCGCGGTCACCGCGGCGCTCGGGCTGAAGAACATCGAGGTGGACATCACCAACCAGTCCGTGGCCATCAACTACGCTCCCAAGGACCAGCCGCCCATCGCGTTGCTCCGGGTGGTGCGGTCCTGGACCAACAACTACGCCGGGCTCGCGAAAGTGCACCGGCTGGTGACGGACATTGTGGCCGGGGGAGTGGGCCGGGATGAGGCCATCCGCCGCCTGGACGAGGCGATCACCAGCCCCAAGCCGTTCCCGCGCTGGATGGTCACCATGGCCTTCGGGGTGTTCGCGGCAGTCTTCGTGGGTGTCCTGGGCGGGGGCCCGGCGTCCTCGGCCATCGCGTTCGTGGCAAACCTCGGCGTCAGCCTCCTGGCCCGCCAGCTGGGCCGGTGGCGGGTTCCGGACTTCTTTACGACGGCGGCTTGCTCCTTCGGTGTCACGCTCACCGCGCTGCTGTTGTGGCGCTTCAACCTCACCAACGCGCCGGCGATCGTGGTGGTGGGCGGCATCCTGCTGCTCCTGCCCACCGGCCGCCTGGTTTCCGCCGTCCAGGACGCCATCAACGGGTTCCCCGTGACGGCCGCGGGCCGGTTCCTTTCCACACTGCTGACCTTCGGCGCGATCGTGGCCGGGATCGCGGTGGCCTCGGTGGTGGGGGCGATGTCCGGGATGCAGGCCATTGACGTTACCGAAACGTTCCCGCCCGCCTACCATCTGTGGGTCCTGGTGATCTTCACGGCCATCGCCGTGATGGCCATCGGCATCACCGAGCAGACGTCGTGGGACCTGCTGCTGCCCACTGCGGGAGTGGGCGTGGTGGGCTACTTCGTCCTGCTGGGCGCCGGTTCCCTGGGCATCGGCGACCGGTTCTCCCCGGCGATCGCCGCCGTCGTGATCGGTCTGCTGGCCCGCGTGGTGGCACTGAAGATGGGCGCCCCGCAGCTGGTGGTGGCCGTTCCGGCTGCGCTGATCCTCCTGCCCGGCCTGACCATCTTCCGCTCCATGTACGTGCTGACCATCGAGGAATCAGAGATCCTGCTCGGGGCCGGCGGAATGCTCAACGCGGGGGCGATTGTGCTGGGCACGGCTGCCGGCATTGTCCTCGGCGATACGCTCGCCCGGCCCCTGACGCGCAGCCTGGCCAGCAACGAGCGGCGCCGCGCCCGGCGGCGGTAAAGCCCGGCTCAGATCTTCCCTGCCTAGATCTTCCCTATGGGGAGTTTCTTCTCAGCCTGGAAGTCGTCTTCCACCCGGCCCTTTGCCCAGTAGCCGGACAGCGAAACCTGGCTCCGCTCCAGGCCGCGCTCGGCGAAGAGCACGGTCCGCAGGGCCTTCATGTAGCCGCGCTCGCCATGGGCGAAAACGTCCACCCGTCCCTCCAGCCAGTCGGCGCCGGCCACGGCCGAAACCAGGAGGTCACCCCCGCCGGCGGGGGCCCCGTTCCGGCGGAGCCAGTTGAGCTGCACGCCTGCCGGGGCTGCGATGTGCTGGATGTCCGCGTCGCTGTCCACCTCAATGAAGGCCAGGCCGCGGGCCTCCGCGGGCAGGGATTCGATGACGGCCGCGATGGCCGGCAGGGCGGCCTCATCCCCGGCGAGGAGGTACCAGTCGGCCTCGGGGGAGGGGTTGTAGCCGCCGCCGGGCCCGGTGAATGTGAACGTGTCCCCGGGCTGTGCACCGGCAGCCCACGGCCCCGCCAGGCCTTCGTCCCCGTGAATCACAAAGTCGATGGCCAGTTCCTGTGCTGCGGTATCCACCCAGCGGACCGTGTAAGTACGGGTGAAAGGCCACTGGGCCCGGGGCAGGGTTTCGCGGATGGTCCACAGATCCAGCGGCCGGGTGTACTCAACGCCGGGCTGCGGGAACACAATCTTGATGTAACGGTCCACATAGTCGTTGTTTACATAGGCGGCGAAGCCCGGGCCGCCCGCCACGATCCTGACCATGTGCGGTGACAGTTCTTCACGCCGGATCACCGTGAGGTCAATCTGCGGACGGGTGTTCTTCGTTGCGCTCGTGGCGGCCGGCACTGTGCTCATAAGGCAACCCTAAGCTAAACAACCGGCGGGAGCTCCCAGGTTACGCCCGTGGAGCCCTGCTCCCGCAGCAGCCTGTTGATGGTGCTGAAGGGTTTGGAGCCGAAGAAACCGCGCGACGCCGATAACGGGCTGGGGTGCGCGCTGTATACCACTGCCGCGCCGTCCAGAAGGGGACGGACACTTTCCGCGTCCTTGCCCCACAGCACCGCCACGAGCGGCAGACTGCGGCCATCGGCCGTGCGGCGGTGGGCAACTGCGGTGACTGCCGCCGTCGTGATCACTTCCCAGCCTTTACCGCGGTGCGAGCCGGCGGCGCCCGCGCGGACGCTCATGACCCGGTTGAGCAGCAGCACGCCCTGATTGGCCCAGGCGGACAGGTCCCCGTGGACCCGCGGTGGGATGCCGAGATCGGACTCGAGTTCGCGGTAGATGTTGGCCAGGCTCCGGGGGATGGGCCGCGTCCGCGGGGCAACGGCGAAGGAAAGTCCCACGGCGTGGCCAGGGGTGGGATAGGGGTCCTGGCCGACGATGAGGACCTTGACATCAGCCAGCGGCTGCCTGAAGGCGCGAAGGACGTTCGACGGCGCCGGCAGCACGCGGTGCCCCGCCTCCACCTCCGCCGCAAGGAAGGTGAGGACGTCCCGCAGCTCCTTTTCAACCGGGGCCAGCGCGGCCGCCCAGTCGGGGGTCATCAGCTCACCCAGCGGCATTGCAGCCAGCTCGGCGAAGCCAACGGCGTCCGCCGGCTCCGCCGCAAGCTCGAACAGGGCGTCAGGTTCAAACACCGTCCCATTCTTGCAAAGTTTTCCGCCGGACCCGGCCCGGGGCGCCCGGCTTCAAATGACAACAATGTTATTTACGCCGTAGCATGGGATGAGATTTCAACCTCACCAGCGAAGGGATGTGCCGTGGCGGAGCCTGCTCGGGAACACCTGCCGGACGCCGCGGAGCAAAGCCGGCTGCTGGCTGACTTCACCCTGCGGGACTCCCCATTGAGCGAGCGCGACCAGCAAATGCTGGCCCTGGAACGGCAGTGGTGGAAGTACGCGGGCGCCAAGGAACAGGCCATCCGGGAGCTCTTCGACCTGTCCGCGACGCACTATTACCAGCTGCTCAATGCCCTCATTGATTCCGAGGCGGCGCTGGCCCACGATCCCATGCTGGTGAAGAGATTGCGTAGACTACGTACGTCGCGTCACCGGGCACGCACTGCTCGCCGCCTGGGTTCCGACGCCTGACTAATTTCGTGCTGAGCCATCAGCAGCAATCAACAAGGACGTCCCTGCACCATGACCAAATACGCTCGCGATGAATTCGACAAGGTACCGGAGACCGCCTCGCGGCAAGGCGTCCACCGCACGGCCACGGCGGCCGCCCGGCGCAGGCTCTGGCCCGTTCTGGCTGTGGGGATCGCCGCGCTGGCCATTGGACTTGTTTCCTTCCTGATTCTTCCCAAACTCGGGTTCACGCAGGCCGGCACGGAACTCTCCACGAGCCTGGAGGCGTCCGCCTCACCCAAGGCAAGCTCCGCCCCGTCGGCCAGCCCGGAATCATCGCCCAGCGCTGAGCCTTCCCCGGGCGCCGCGGCTTCAGCCAGCCCGGAGCCTTCGGCGTCCCCGTCCGCCAGCGAAAAGGCCGCGGTCCTGAACAAGGCCCAGGGAGTCGCCGTGTACAACGCGGCCGGGACAGCCGGGCTGGCCGGACGGGTCAGCTCGATGCTGCAGAACGACGGCTGGACGCTGGGGCAGGTCGGCAACTGGGCCGGCGCACCGCAGCAGGCGTCCCGGATCTTCTACGCTGGTGCGGCGCAGCGGGCCAACGCCGAAGCACTCGGGACCCTGTTGGGCGTCCCCACGCTGGCCGACAGCCAGGAGTTCCAGGTGCCCCTGGTTGTGGTGCTGGGGCCCGATTACCGGTAGCGCCCCGGTCACGCGACCATAACGTTCGGGCCGCCGGGGCCGGGCGGCCCGGCCGCCCCCACGGGTTGTGGCTAGAGTGAATTGAGGCTTCGGGCCCGTTCGCGGCGCACGGACGTACACGGCCCACAGCGGGGTGGACCGTCGGCACTACGGAAAGAGTGGACATCATGGCATTGGGAACCGTCAAGTGGTTCAACGCCGAAAAGGGCTATGGCTTCATTACCGTGGATGGCTCCGGGGATGACGTCTTTGTGCACTGGTCGGCCATCGACGGCGAAGGCTTCCGCGCCCTCGAAGAAGGGCAGCGGGTGGAGCTGGAAGTCGGCGAAGGCGAGAAAGGCCCGCAGGCCGATAGCGTCCGGCCCGCAGAGTGAACCGCGGCACCCCGCCCTTGGCAATCCTCCGCGGCACCCCGCCCTTGGCAATCCTCCGCGGCACCGCGGCGGCAGCCCTCCTCCTGGCACTCGCCGGGTGCGCCGGTGCCGCCGGGGGCAACGCCCGGCTGGACACCGTGGAGGCCTCCGGCGACGGAACCCTGCGGATCGGCCTGATCCTGGACAACACGGGGGAGCAGAGCTTCCTCAATGATGCGCAGCGGGCCGCCGCGGAGGCTGCAGTCAAGGACATCAACGCAGCCGGGGGACACAAGGGCAAGCCTGTCGAACTGATCATCGAAATGGGCGACGATGCCGGGCAGCAGGCCAGGAAACTCGTTGACGGCAAAGCCGACGCCGTGGTTGGGCCGACGGATTCCAGCCACGCGGCAGCTGCCATCGACGTCCTGTCCGCGGCCAGGACACCGCTGATCTCGCCGGCGAACTCGGCGGCGGCGCTGAGCACGTACAAGAGCGGCGGCTACTATTTCCGGACCGCGCCAACGGACGTTGCCCAGGCCTCCGTGCTGGTGAAGCTCGCCAAGGACGGCGGGGCCAGGAAAATCTCCGTGGTCCACCAGGACAGCGCCTACGGCAACGACGTCTCCGCGGCCGTGGCCGCCGCTGCCACGGCTGCCGGCCTGGAAACGGTCAGCACCACGGCCTTCAAGCCGGGTGCCGCGCAGAAGGCAGCGGCGGCCGCCCGGGAAGCCAAACCTGACGCCGTGGTTCTGATCGCCCGGGAGGACGCCCAGGGTGCCCTCGCCGAACTTAACAACGCAGGGTTGTCCGGCAGCAAGCTCATCCTCAGTGACGGTGCCTTCGCGCAGTACGGTTCGGGGCTTGGCTCGAAGGCCCTCGATGGTGCCCGCGCCGTGGTGCCCGGCGGCCTCCCTTCGGCTGCGTTCCAGGCGCGGCTGCTGGCCATCAGTCCGGGCCTGAAGGACCTGTCCTTCGGGGCCGAAGCCTACGATGCCGTGAACCTTGCGGCGCTGGCTGCGGCTACGGCCGGTGACGACGCCGGCCGCTCCATCGCAGCCAACCTGATCACAGCATCCGGCGGGACCCCGGACGGCCAGGAAACCGCCCCGGCCGGTAAAACATGCCGCACCTACGCCGACTGCCTGGCCGTGCTGAAGACGGGGGCAAAAATCAATTACGACGGCGAATCGGGGCATATTGCGTTCGACTCCCATGGCGATATCACGGCGGCGAACTTCATGGTCTTCACCTATGGCGTGGACAACAGGGCCGTGCTCACCGGACGCGAGGCCGCAGGCCGCACCGCGGGCTGATCGCCAACGGCGAACGGCCACCCGCCGGATAGGCGGTTCAGGCGTCCATTCGCTTGCACTCTCACCGGGGGAGTGCTAATTATTGAGTTAGCACTCTGACGTACCGACTGCTAAAGCAAGGTTCGGCATCCGCCGCTTCCGCAGCTTTGGCACCGGGCTCGGAGCGAGAGAAATACCTAGCTGGAGTGAGATCCCCAGCCCCGGCGTACAGAGGCCACGGGCGAAGGATCGTCCGTCGCGGGCACTGCAGTGCGGTTCATTCTTAACGACTGTCCCGAAAGGACTACTGCCGTTATGGCCAAGATCATTGCATTTGATGAAGAGGCACGCCGCGGTCTTGAGCGGGGCCTGAACATCCTCGCCGACGCCGTCAAGGTCACCCTCGGCCCGCGTGGACGCAACGTCGTCCTCGAAAAGAAGTGGGGCGCCCCCACGATCACCAACGATGGTGTTTCCATCGCCAAGGAGATCGAACTGGACGACCCTTACGAAAAGATCGGCGCCGAGCTGGTCAAGGAAGTTGCCAAGAAGACCGATGACGTCGCAGGCGACGGCACCACCACGGCAACCGTGCTGGCCCAGGCCCTGGTCAAGGAAGGCCTGCGCAACGTCGCGGCCGGCGCTGACCCGCTGTCCCTCAAGCGCGGCATCGAGAAGGCCGTAGAGGCCGTCACCGTTGAGCTGCTTGCCTCCGCCAAGGAAATCGAAACCAAGGAAGAGATCGCGGCCACCGCCTCCATCTCTGCTGGTGACGATGAAATCGGCGCCCTGATCGCCGAAGCCCTGGACAAGGTGGGCAAGGAAGGCGTCATCACCGTCGAGGAGTCCAACACCTTCGGCCTGGAGCTCGAACTCACCGAAGGCATGCGCTTCGACAAGGGTTACATCTCCGCTTACTTCGTGACTGATACCGAGCGTCAGGAAACGGTCCTTGAGGACCCGTACATCCTGATCGTGAACTCCAAGATCTCCAACGTCAAGGAACTGGTTGCTGTCCTGGAAAAGGTCATGCAGTCCAACAAGCCGCTGCTGATCATCGCCGAGGACATCGAAGGCGAGGCCCTGGCCACGCTGATCGTCAACAAGATCCGTGGCACGTTCAAGTCTGTTGCCGTCAAGGCTCCGGGCTTCGGCGACCGCCGCAAGGCCCAGCTGGCCGACATTGCTGTCCTCACCGGTGGCCAGGTCATCGCCGAGGAAGTCGGACTCAAGCTGGAGACCGCCGGACTGGAACTCCTCGGCAAGGCCCGCAAGGTTGTTGTCACCAAGGACGAAACCACCATCGTCGAAGGTGCCGGCGACGCCGACCAGATCGCTGGCCGCGTTTCCCAGATCCGCGCCGAGATCGAAAACTCCGATTCGGACTACGACCGTGAGAAGCTGCAGGAACGCCTGGCCAAGCTGGCCGGCGGCGTTGCAGTCATCAAGGCCGGTGCCGCAACCGAGGTTGAGCTCAAGGAACGCAAGCACCGCATTGAGGACGCTGTCCGCAACGCCAAGGCTGCTGTTGAAGAAGGCATCGTCGCCGGTGGCGGCGTTGCACTGATCCAGGCCGGCGCCAAGGCGTTCGCCAACCTGAACCTCACGGGTGACGAGGCAACGGGCGCCAACATCGTCCGCGTTGCCATCGACGCCCCGCTGAAGCAGATCGCCTTCAACGCCGGCATGGAGCCCGGTGTTGTGGTGGACAAGGTCCGTGGCCTGCCCGCAGGCCACGGCCTGAACGCAGCCACCGGCGAATACGTCGACCTGCTGGCCGCCGGCATCAACGACCCGGTCAAGGTGACCCGCTCTGCCCTGCAGAACGCGGCCTCCATTGCCGGCCTCTTCCTCACCACCGAGGCCGTTGTGGCCGACAAGCCGGAGAAGAACGCTCCGGCCATGGGTGGCGGCGACGAGATGGGCGGCATGGGCGGCTTCTAGCCCCCGGCTTTCCAAGCACGAAGCACCAAAGCACAACGCTCGACGGCGGTCCTCACCAAGGGTGGGGGCCGCCGTCGGCCGTTAAGCGCCGACATCAGGGGCAGGCGTCAGGGCGCCGGCGTCAAGGTCAGGTGTTAGGCGCCGACGTCAAGGGCAGGCGGGATCTCTGGCAGGATGGAACAGTGACAATTACAGCAGCGGCCGACGGTTCGGCTTTAGGCAACCCGGGGCCGGCCGGCTGGGCCTGGTACGTGGACGACCACTCCTGGCGGGCGGGCGGATGGCCGCACGGCACCAACAACCAGGGCGAGCTGATGGCCGTCCTCGACTTGTTCCGTGCCACTGCCCACCTTCCCGATGAACACCTGAAGGTCCTCTGCGACAGCCAGTACGTTATCAACTCCATCACCAAATGGATGCCGGGCTGGAAACGGAAAGGCTGGCGAAAAGGGGACGGCAAGCCCGTGATGAACCTTGAGCTGCTCAAGGAACTGGACCGTGAACTTGCCGGCCGCAAGTACACGTTCGAATGGGTTAAAGGCCACGCCGGTCATGACCTCAACGAGGCGGCCGATGAACGGGCCCGCGCGGCGGCCACCGCCTACCAGCAGGGTGTCGCCGCCCGATCCGGGCCCGGCTTCGCCGGTGCGCCCGTTGCAGCGGGCCAGCCCGCCGGTGCCGCCGAGGCCGGGAACCAGTCCGCCGAAGCCACCGGGCCTGCGGGCGCTGCTGCCGGGGCCGGGCGTACCGCCGCCCCGGCCGCCCGCAACGAGCCTTCTGCTGCCGTCAGTGCGGGTCGCTTTGGACAGGCCTCCTTTGCGGAGCCCGACCTGTTCAGCGAGCTCGAGGCCGAGGCGTTCGATCAGGCGGAGGCCACCGGGGCCGAGCCAAGCCCGGAGGCGATCGTCGAGGCCCTCGAGCGGGAACTGGCCGGCCCTGAAGCCAGGGGCGATATTGGCCGCACCGGCGTCCTCCTGCACCCGGACTTCATGGAGATCGGAAGCTCCGGCAGGGTCTGGACCCGGGACGCCATGATGATGGCACTGGAAGAGGACCCGGGCAACCACACGGACCTCGAAATCCTGGGCGCGGACCGGATTGGCGCCGACGCGGTCCTGCTGACGTACCGAAGCTACACGCGCTCGGGCCCGGTTCTCCGGAGCTCCCTGTGGGTACTGGACGGCACCAAGTGGCGGCTCCGGTTCCATCAGGGCACACCCGAAGCCTGAGCTTTACCACCGGCAACGGGCTCAGCTGAAACGTTGCGTGTTTCCCTGCTCGGCCTGGGCATACGTGTTTGCCGCCGATGCCAGGGCCATGTTGATGGACGCCAGCGACGCCTCGACCTTGCCCTGGGTCAGAGTCCACTCCGTCACCAGGGCCTGGAAATTCGTGGCTGCCGAGCCGCGCCAAGTGCCCTGCAGTTCGTCCAGGCCGCGCTTCATGGTTTGGACGTCGGCGCTGATGCGGTCCACGGTGGCTTTGACGTTCGCTGATTTGAGCTCAAGCAGTTCGGTGTCGACGGAAATGATGCTCATGGCTGATGCCTCTCGATGTAGTGGGGCAGTCCGGCTGCCCGCCCGGCTGACCCGGGCCACTGCAACGAGCCTACGGAGCGGCGCAGCCGGCACGCCACGGCCGATTGTTATATGTGGATAACCTTGCCGTCGCCCGGGCCGCCGTGCAGTGAGTTCCCCTCGTGCATGGAGTTCCCAGCGGGCAGGGCGTTCCCTTCGGGTTGCCCGTTCCCCCCGTTTGGGTCATCCTCCGTCTGCCGCTCAGCCTCATCCTCGGCGCTGCTGTCAGCCGCCTCATTCCGGAGGGGCAGGCTGACCACCAGGGTTGCGCCGCCGCCGTCGGTCGTTGCCACCCTGACGGACCCGCCGTGCGAACCCACAATTGCGGCGACAATGGCGAGCCCCAGCCCGCTTCCGCCGGTCTCGCGGGTGCGGGAGGTGTCCGCGCGGTAGAAGCGCTCAAAGACCTTCGCTGCTTCCTCTTCCGAGATGCCGGGGCCGTGGTCCCGGACTTCAATGACGGCGCGTGGTTGTCCGCTGTCAGAGGTGCGGGTGCCTACGGCCAGCTCGATGGGACTGCCTTCGGGGGTGTAGCGCAGGGCATTGCCCACAAGGTTTCCCACCACCTGACGCAGTTTCGCTTCGTCGCCCAGCACAGGGGCCGGTGCGGCGGGGCCGCCGTCGAGCCCGATCAGGGAGATGGTGCGGGTCCGCTCGCTCGCCTGCGTGTCCACCACGGCATCGTGCGCAATCAATTGCAGGTCAACGGGTTTCTGCTGGAGCGGGCGCTGTTCGTCCAGGCGCGCCAGCAACAGGAGGTCCTCCACCATGGACCCCATCCGTTTGGCTTCGCTTTCGATCCGGCCCATGGCCGTGGCCACATCCTCCTCGGTGGCAAGGGCGCCGTGGCGGTAAAGCTCCGAGAAGCCCCGGATGGTCACCAGCGGCGTTCGCAGTTCATGGGAGGCATCAGCCGCGAACCTGCGCATCCTGGCCTCGGAGGCGGTTCTGGCGGCAAAAGCGGTCTCAATGTGCGCCAGCATGGCATTCAGCGAGCTGCCGAGCCGGCCGAGTTCGGTGTGGGGGTTATCGATGTCCACGCGCCGGGAAAGGTCCCCCGCGGCGATGGCGGCAGCCGTCTTCTCCACCCGGGCCAAGGGACGGAAGGACCGGGACACGGTCCAGCTGGCAATCAGCGACGCGAGCAGCAGCGTGAGCAGGCCTGCCCCGCAGATCACCAGGGTGGCGTGTTTGAGGACGTCATCCACGCTCTGCAGCGGCAAACCGATGACCACCACGGCAAGGCGCCCGCCGCTGAGGACTGTCACGGCCACCACACGCCAGTTCTGCCCGTCGGTGCCCCGGACCTGGTAGGGCTGGGTTCCCCGCCTCTGGGCCTCCTCCAGGGAGATGCTGCTGATATCGGGACGGACATTGGCGTCTCCGCCGAACGGGTACGGTTCCTCGCCCGGAACAAAAAGGGTCAGCGAATAATCGGTGGGTACCACGATCGGATTGGGCGCCTGCAACGGCGTAAACGAGCGCTGCTTGCTGGCGAGTTCGACGGCGGCGTTCAGCTTGTCGTCCACCTGGCCCACCAGATAGCTGTGCAGCAGCGCCAGGGTTCCTGCCCCGGTGGCCGTCAGGGCAACAATCAGCAGCGCCATGATGATGGCGACCAGCTGGGACCTCAGGGAGGCCGACTTCCACCGCTGCAGCAAGGTCAGCGCTTCTCTGCCGTCCGGAGCACGTAGCCCACGCCCCGCTTGGTCTGGATCAGAGCCGGGGCATCCGGATCAATGTCCACCTTGCGGCGCAGGTAAGAGATGTAGGACTCCACAATCGAAGCGTCGCCGTTGAAGTTGTATTCCCAGACATGGTCAAGGATCTGGGATTTGGACAACACCCGGTTGGGGTTAAGCATCAGGTAGCGCAGCAGCTTGAACTCGGTGGGGGAGAGCTCAATAACGGTGCCGCCGCGGCGCACCTCGTGCGCATCGTCGTCGAGCTCCAGGTCATCAACCCGGATGACGGCGTCGTCGTCATCCAGCAGCGGCTGCGTGCGGCGCAGGACGGCCCGGATGCGGGCCACCACCTCGTCCAGGCTGAAGGGCTTGGTGACGTAGTCGTCCCCGCCGACGGTGAGGCCGGTGACCTTGTCCTCGGTGTCGTCCTTCGCCGTCAGGAACAGGACGGGGAAGTGTTTGCCGGATGCCCGCAGCTTGCGGGTGACGGTAAACCCGTCCATGTCCGGCAGCATAACGTCCAGCACAGCCAGGTCCGGAGCGTGCAGCTCGGCGGCGGCCAGGGCGTCCCGTCCGTTGGCAGCCGAAACCACCTC
Organism: Pseudarthrobacter sp. IC2-21; assembly: GCF_034048115.1. Classification (NCBI taxonomy): domain Bacteria; kingdom Bacillati; phylum Actinomycetota; class Actinomycetes; order Micrococcales; family Micrococcaceae; genus Pseudarthrobacter; species Pseudarthrobacter sp. IC2-21. The sequence goes on from NZ_CP139145.1 coordinate 838,608, forward strand.
GAAACCGGCGAAGCGAAGGGACGTGGACAGCAGCTCGCGGATGTTGGGTTCATCGTCAACAACGAGGAGCTTGGCTTCGGGACCGGTCTTCTTCATGCTCCCATCATGCTCCCAGAATCTGTGAGTTTTCTGGACGGCAGGTGTGTGTTCCGTGAGCCTAGGCGGCCCCCACATCCTTCGCGTCCATGATCCGGTAGGCGTACCCCTGCTCCGCCAGGAACCGCTGCCTTTTAGCCGCAAAATCCTGATCGAGGGTGTCCCGGGCCACCAGCGAGTAGAAGCGGGCAGCCCGCCCGTCCTTCTTGGGCCGAAGCAGCCGGCCCAGCCGCTGGGCCTCTTCCTGGCGGGACCCGAACGAGCCCGAGACCTGGATGGCAACCGAGGCCTCCGGCAGGTCGATGGAGAAGTTGGCCACCTTCGAGACCACCAGCGTCTGCACGTCGCCGGCACGGAACGCGTCGAAGAGTTTTTGCCGTTCCTTCACCGAGGTATCGCCCTTGATGACGGGTGCGCCCAGGCGCTCGCCGATCTCGTCCAGCTGGTCAATGTACTGACCGATCACCAGCAGCTGGTCGCCCTGGTGCCGGGCAACCAACTCTTCGACAATCAGGGTCTTGGACTCCGACGTCGAACAGAGCCGGTACTTGTCCGCGTCCTCGGCCATGGCGTACGCCACGCGCTCGTCCCGGGGCAGGTCTATACGGACCTCGACGCAGTCCGCCGGCGCAATGTAGCCCTGGGACTCGATGTCCTTCCAGGGTGCGTCGTACCGTTTGGGACCGATAAGGCTGAAGACCTCGCCTTCGCGGCCGTCCTCCCGCACCAGGGTGGCCGTGAGGCCCAGCCGGCGGCGCGCCTGGAGATCGGCGGTCATGCGGAAGATGGGCGCCGGCAGCAGATGGACTTCGTCGTAGATGATCAGGCCCCAGTCGTGGCCGTCCACCAGCTCCAGGTGCGGGTAAAGGCCGCCCCGCTTGGTGGTGAGCACCTGGTAGGTGGCAATCGTTACCGGCCGGACCTCCTTGACCGCTCCGGAGTACTCGCCGATTTCGTCCTCCGTGAGGGAGGTGCGCTTGAGCAGCTCATCTTTCCACTGACGCGCGGCCACCGTGTTGGTGACCAGGATCAGCGTGGTGGTGGAACTGGTGGCCATGGCTGCGGCACCCACCAGGGTCTTCCCGGCACCGCAGGGGAGCACCACCACGCCGCTGCCGCCGGCCCAGAAATTCTCGGTGGCGAGCTGTTGGTAGGGGCGCAGCTTCCAGCCGTCCTCATTGAGGGCAATCAGGTGCGGTGTGCCGTCAACGTAGCCGGCGAGATCCTCTGCCGGCCAGCCGATCTTCAGGAGCAGCTGTTTGAGCTGGCCGCGCTGGGAGGAATGCACCACGATGGTTTCGCCATCAATCCGTGGCCCCAGGAGGGGTTGGATCTTCTTGGCCCGGATCACCTCTTCGAGGACCGGGTAGTCATCCGTGCGCATCACCAGCCCGTGCTGGGGGTCTTTTTCAAGGCGGAGCCGGCCGTACCGGGACATGGTCTCTTCGACGTCGATCAGCAGCGAATGCGGCACCGGGAACCGTGAGTATTTGAGCAGCGTGTCCAGGACCCGCTCCGCGTCCAGTCCGGCGGCGCGTGCATTCCAGAGGCCCAGGGGCGTCAGCCGGTAACTGTGCATGTGTTCGGGGGCGCGTTCCAGCTCTGCGAAGGGGGCGATCGCATGGCGGGCTTCGGTAGCGAGCTCGTGGTCCACTTCCAGCAGGATGGTCTTGTCGCTCTGGACAATCAGCGGGCCGTCGTTCACGTGCGGAGATCCTTCACTGCCGCAGTTCCTCCGCGGCTTCGACGTCGATGATGCGATGGATGGAGAGGACACGCTCGGTTTCCTTGGCCGGATCGAAGACCCGGACACGGCCCCCGCCCACAGACAAGGGAACAACCGTTTCCAGGATGGAATTCCCGTGGCTGTCCACCACGTTCATGCTCACCAGCTGCTTGAGCCGGATGGCGCGCTGCAGGGTCTCAAGGCCTAGCTGGGTGGCCGCTTCGCCGGACCCGATGGCGGTGTCCGGGCGGCCACCGCTGCCCGGGCGGCCGTCCTGCCTGCCGTTCCGCAGCACAGCCAGTTGGGCAGCCAGGTCATCCTCCGCAGGCGCGGTGCGCGGCGCGGTGTAAACGGGCCGGACGCCGCCCGGGACGCCGGTGGTCCGCCGGAGCCGGACCAGGGCGGGCTCGGATTCCTCTACAGACGGGGAGAACCCCAGCCCCCGCAGGACCTGGGCAGTTTCCCGGGGCGGCACCGCGGAGATCAGGACAGTCGGCGCGATGCGGGCCAGGCCCAGCAGGGCCGCCCGTGATTCGGACGCAAGCTCCAGGACCGCGGCCTCGTCATCGCTTTGGATGAAGCTGGCCGCTGCCCCCACCCGGAGACGGCCGTGCCTGGATGCGGTATCTTCCACCAGATATTCGAGCGGCTGGGGCACCGCCGTGGCTGAATGTTCCCGGAGGAACCCCAGCAGGCTCGACGCGTCATGTCCGGCGTCGAGCGCCCGCCTGATGGAGTCGGGGGAGAACCGGTAGATGGTGGCCGGGCCCTGGCCTTCAGCGTCGGCCATCAGCAGGAGCTTCTCGCTCAGCTCCGGGGCCAGGTAGCCAGGGGCAACGGCGGTGAGGTCTGCCTGGAGCAGGACGTGGTTAAGCGCTGCGGGCAGGTGTTCGCCGAGGATGTTCAAGGCTTCGTCCGGCTTGTCGTCGGCAATGGCGCTGCCGAGCTGGCTCAGCGCGCCGGATCCGGTCAGCCCCAGCAGCTCTGCTTCGGCCAGCACCCCCTTGATCAGGGAACTGAACCGGCGGGCCATCCGTGGCTGCGCCCATTCGGCCCGCTGCAGGACAGCGGCCGCGTCCAGGACCGGGGCCGTGCCGTCGACTGCACCCGCCTCATGCGTGAGTTCGTTCAGTATCTCCAGGATCCGTTTCCGGACCACCGGGGCGTCGGGCCGCTGCGCCTCGGCGGACAGGGCATTGACCGTGGTCCCGGCCAGCCCCCGGTGCGCGGCGGACGCGCCCGCCGGCCCGCTGACCGGCTGCCCCACCAGCGACGGGACGCGCTCGCTGGCAAGCCAGGCGTTGACCAGCCACAGCCATTGCTCCTGCCGGGTGAGGCCCAGCCACTCCAGATCCGGCGGCTGTACCCAGGTGGAGGAGTCAACATCCAGCCGCAGCAGGCCCGAGAGTGCACTGAGCTCCAGCAGCAGGCCCGCCTGGTGCTGATCGAGTCGCAGGAATTCGGCCAGCCGCTTCATCTCGCGCACGCCCACTCCGCCGCTGCGCAGGGTAACCAGCGGTTGTGCCCTGACGGCGTGCAGGAGCTCGCCCACCAGCCGGAGGGTTTCCGCGATGGCGCCCAAGGCCGCGTTCCGGCGAAGGGCAGCCGTGGTGCTGCCCAGTTGCGGAACCGGCGGTGAAAGGGTGAAGTCGTTGATGATGGCACCGCCGCGCAGGGACAGTCCCACGCTGTGGGGCAGTTCCACGTGGGCGGCGTCGAGCGGGACCAGGAGCCCCCGCGCGAGCAGCCAGTCGACGGGCCCGACGTCGGTGCCCTGATGTGTGACGGACGCTTTCCGTTGCGCCTGGGGGACGGCGCCCATGGCCCAGTTGCGGAATTTGGCGAGTAACGCCGTCGTCCGTTCCGGGGCTCCCGCCAAAGCCTGGGCGAGCGCCTCCGGTGAGGATGTCCAGTGCTGCAGCGCGAGCGCTGCCTCCATGGGGGTGGTGGCTTCCTGGATCGCGACGCCGCTGTGGCGCAGTTCGGCAACGAGCTGGACCACGCGCTGGGCGAACGCCGGCTGAAGCCGGACCAGCTCGGTGTAGCTGCGGCCCAGGCCGGCGGGGTAGATGCCCACCACGTCCTTGAGGCACCCCACGGGCAGGTAGTAGCGCTGACGGTGCCCTGCCGGAGTTCCGTGCGGCGGCTCGGCCCGGTGGATCAGGGCAAGGTCCTGGAGCGAGGTCAGGATGCGCTCCACGGCCGCCACGGTGGACCCGGCAATAAGCTTCCGCACGCCCGCCGCCGAAGCGCTGTGCGCTGTGTCCGTGTTGGTACACAGGTGGAGTGTCTCCAGCACCTGCATCTGGGGCCTGTTGAGACGCTCCAGGGCGCGTTGGACGCTGACCCTAGCGCTGGCCCTCGCGGCCAGGGCGGGAAAATCCGGGACCGGGGGAGAGATGAGGTCCGGCCGCGCCGCGAAGAGGGCCCGCAGCGAGTCGTCGCTGCGTGCCTCCAACTCTTTGCTGAGCGCGCGGATAAGGGACATCAGTCCAACGTTACAGCCCGCCGGACTTTCCCGCCCGGCGCCTTCCCGCCACGCTGTCCAGGACCAGGAAGAGCATCAGGAGGAAGGCCACGGGCAGTCCGTACAAGGCAACGGACGTGACCCAGACCGGGGCGGCCATGCCAGCGAAGGCCAGGGCCATTACCGCCCCGACCGCCACGAGGGAAAGAACGGCAACTACCGCTGCGGAAATCATCAGTGGGCGGCGGTAACGCGAGGGTGTCATGCACGTAACGCTAACAGGGCTGGCCGACACTGGGCGGGGCGGGCCGGCGCCCTTGCCACCGGGCCGGCAGGAGCCATCGGGAACGGGCCGGACCACGGCGGGACAAAGGGCGTGGCCACGGGGCAGCCCGGGGCATCACCAGGTGCCGGTGAAAGCGGAAATCCGTCCCCGGCAGGATAACCTTGAAGGAACAGACCAACACGGTCCGTCGCTGTCATACCCTGAACCCGCATATTGGTGCGGATGCGGTGACTGCCGGCCGTGTCTTAAGACGCAGAACGAAGAGGGTTGATTACGTGCCTACCGGCAAGGTCAAGTGGTATGACAAGGAAAAGGGTTTCGGCTTCCTCGCCGGCGAAGACGGCCAGGAGGTCTTCCTGCCCAAATCAGCGCTGCCCGAAGGCGTCACGGACCTGAAGGCCGGCACCCGCGTTGAGTTCGGCGTCGCGGACGGCCGGAAAGGCGCCCAGGCGCTCGGGCTGCGCGTCCTGGACAAAACCCCGTCCATCGCCAAGGCCAAGCGGCCAAACGCCCGGGACCTGGCGCCGCTGGTGCAGGACCTGGTGAGCGTCCTGGACAACCTCTCCGGAACCCTGTCTGCGGGCAAATACCCGGAAGGCAACAAGGGCAAAGCCATCGCGGCGGCCCTGCGTAAGGTTGCCGACGAGCTGGACGTTTAGGCCTTGGCTATGAACCCGGAAGCTGAACAGCCGGACGCTGAACAGCCGGACGCTGCCGCGGAGCCGGCCGGTGTTAAGGCTGCAGCCAAACGCCGCGCCGGCGTGCCCGTATGGCGGACCGGCAAACCGGATGCTTTTCTGGCGTCTGCCGTTGACGTGGCGCGGACCGCGCTCGAGGGCATCACGGCGCCGTCGGACATCGGGCAGCATATCGCCGCCAAAAGCGAGGGCGACCGGCTGGTCACCCATCTCTTCGAATCCAAGCTGCCCGGCTACCAGGGTTGGCAATGGTATGCGGTGGTGACCCGGAACTCGCGCTCCAAAGTGGTCACCGTCAGCGAGCTGGGCCTGCTCCCGTCCGAGGATTCCATCCTGTCCCCGGAATGGGTGCCGTGGGCCGAGCGCGTCCGCCCCGAAGACGCGCAGGCAGTGGAGGAATCGGACTCACAGGCTGGCCGGGGCCGCACGCCCGGGTCCGCGGCGCACGACGAACCGATCCCCGACGAGCCCGCCGACGAGCCCGCCGACGATGAGGCCGCCGAGGGTGAACCCGCCGAGGAGGGTCCTGCCGATTCCGAAGAAGACGAACCCGCCGGCGGGACTGACTAGGCAGTTGCTAACACGCAGGGTTGATCAACACGGAGGCCGGCCATGATGTCCACCTTCAAATCCCTGCACATCCTCAACTACCGGATCTGGTTCATTGGTGCGCTGGTTTCCAACATCGGAACCTGGATGCAGCGGACGGCCCAGGACTGGCTGGTGTTTGACCACCTGACGGATCAGGACGCCGGTGCCATGGGCATCACCATGGCCCTCCAGCTGGGACCCCAGCTGTTCCTGGCGCCGGTGGCCGGGCTTGTGGCGGACCGTTACAGCCGCAAACAGCTGCTCGTCATGACCCAGTCGGTGATGGCCCTGCTCAGTACCGGACTGGGGATCCTGGTTGTTATCGGAGCCGGGCAGCTGTGGCACGTATATTGCTTTGCCCTTCTCCTGGGCCTGGTGTCCGCGCTGGACGCGCCGGTTCGCCAGACCTTCGTCTCTGAGCTGGTCCGCGACGATTACCTCCCCAATGCCGTCGCACTGAACAGTGCCTCCTTCAATGTGGCCCGCATGATCGGCCCCGCGGTGGCCGGGCTCCTGACGGTGGCCGTTGGCCCCGGCTGGGTGTTCCTGATCAACACCGTCACGTTCCTGGCCATGCTCCTGAGCCTGTGGCGGATCCCGACGGCGTCCTTGCGGCAGCTTCCCCGCGCGGCGCCCGGAAAAGGCCGTATCCGGGAGGGGCTGCGCTACGTGCGGTTCCGGCCGGACATTGTGGTGGTCCTGGTGGCGGTTTTCATTGTGGGGACCCTCGGGCTCAACTTCGTGCTCTTCATCGCTGCCATGGTGGGGACGGAGTTCGGGCTGGACGCCAGCGCCTTCGGGCTGATGAATTCGATCATGGCCATCGGGTCCGTGACCGGCGCACTCCTGTCCGCCGGCCGGGGCAAACCCCGGCTGCGGATGATCTTCGGCGCGGCCGCTGCCTTCGGCGTGACCTCCGGACTGGCCGCCCTGGCCCCGGACTACTTCTGGTTCGGTGTTGCGCTGGTGCCGGTGGGCCTGTTTGCAATCACCATGATGACCAGCGCGAACGGCTACGTCCAGACCACCACCGATCCGGTCATGCGGGGCAGAGTCATGGCCCTGTACATGGCCATCTTCATGGGCGGCACACCCATCGGGGCGCCGCTGGTGGGGTGGGTGGCCAATGTGGCCGGCCCCCGCTGGTCGCTGACCGTGGCCGCCGCCTCCGGGATCGCCGCGGCCCTGATCGGCATGGTGTGGATCATCCGGGCGCGGCAGCTCCGGCTGACATTCAACCGGCGGGCCCGCGGCCTGCGCCTCTTCCGCGTCGTCTCCACACTGGGGGACACAGCAAACGGCGCCGCCCGGGACCAGAACCCGGACGACGCCGTCGAACGCTGACGCACTTACGCTCCCCTGCGGGACGCTCATGCCGTGTGGACGTTACTTGCGCAGCTCGCCCACGACGTAGTCGATGCTGGCCAGCAGGGCGGAAACATCGTCCGGCTCGATGGCGACAAAGGTGGCGATCCGGAGCTGATTGCGGCCCAGCTTCCGGTACGGCTCAGTGTCCACCACACCGTTGGCGCGCAGCACCTTGGCGATCGCGGCGGCGTCGATCGAGTCATCAAAATCGATGGTGGCGATGACGTTGGAGCGGTCCTCGGCCTTGGCCACGAACGGTGTGGCGTAGCCGGAGGCCTCGGCCCAGGCGTAGATCCGGCCGGCTGAGTCGGCAGTGCGCTTGCTGGCGAAATCGAGCCCGCCGTTTTTGTTCAGCCACTGAACCTGGGCATCGAGGGTCACCAGCGTGGTGAGCGAGGGTGTGTTGTACGTCTGGTTCAGCCTCGAGTTATCAATGGCCGTCTGCAGGTCCAGGAAATCCGGGATCCAGCGGTCGCTGGCCTTGATGCGCGCGGCGCGTTCCAGGGCGGCGGGGGAGAACAGGCCCAGCCACAGGCCGCCGTCGGACGCGAAATTCTTTTGCGGGGCGAAGTAGTACACGTCCGCCTCGGCCACGTCCACATCAAGCCCCCCGGCGGCGGAGGTGGCATCAACCAGCACGAGGGAGCCGGCGTCGGCACCCTCCACGCGCTGGACGGGAGCCGCGACGCCGGTGGAAGTTTCGTTCTGCGGCCAGGCATAAACATCCACGCCGGCTTCGGCCCGGGCGGCCGGCCGGGTGCCCGGCTCGGACTTGATGATGGACGAGCCCTCCAGGAACGGCGCCTTGTTGGTGGCGGCCGCGAACTTGGAACCGAACTCGCCGAAGGACAGGTGCTGGGCCTTCTTTTCCACCAACCCGAAGCTGGCGATGTCCCAGAATGCGGTGGAGCCGCCGACGCCGAGAACAACTTCGTAGCCCTCCGGGGCGCGGAAGAACTGGCTGAGGCCCTCCCGGACGGAACCCACCAGGTTCTTGACGGGCGCCTGGCGGTGGGAAGTGCCCAGGATGGTCCGCGATGCTGCCTGGAGTGCCTCAAGCTGCTCCGGCCGGACCTTGGACGGTCCCGCACCGAAGCGTCCGTCCTTGGGCAGGAGATCGGCGGGAATAGTGATGCTGGTTTCGCTCACAAGGGCTCCAATTTCGGCATGGACATGTTTGGCGTCCGGGACGGTGGGGTGGCCGGCAATCAGCGGCGACTGCAACGAGGGCCGCTTTTATTCTGCCTGAAACCCTGGACAGGGCTGCAACCGGCACCGTCACAGTCTGGCCAGTGAGACGGCGGCCGATTATCCGGACAAATTCAAAATAGGCTAAGCTTTTTACTGGACCTCGCTGCGGCTTGAACGCGATACGGTGGGTCAACGCAAGGTACTGTGCTCGAGGAGCTGAGCTGGATGACGGATCTGATCGATACCACGGAGATGTATCTTCGAACCATTTTGGAGCTTGAAGAAGAAAACATCGTTGCCCTCCGCGCCCGCATCGCCGAGCGGCTGCGCCATTCCGGACCTACCGTGTCCCAAACTGTTGGCCGGATGGAGCGGGACGGCCTGGTAGTGGTCTCCGGAGACCGTCATTTGGAACTTACCGACACCGGCCGCAAGCGCGCCACCGAAGTCATGCGCAAACACCGGCTCGCCGAGCGGCTCCTGGCCGATGTCATTGGCTTGGACTGGGCGTACGTCCATGACGAGGCGTGCCGCTGGGAGCATGTGATGAGCGAGCGTGTGGAACGGCGCATCTACCAACTCCTTGACCACCCCACCAAGTCGCCCTACGGCAACCCCATCCCCGGGCTGGCTGCGCTGGGGGGTGCTGCCGCCCTGCCGGAAGCAGGTGTGATTAATCTCGTTGAGGCCATGCGCGGATACGGGCCGACGTCGAGCGTGACCGTCAGCAGGCTGGCCGAGCCCATCCAGGTGGAACCCGAGTTGCTGGTGCAGCTCGACGAAGGGGGCATCCGGCCCGGCGCGGCAGTCTCCCTCGAGCGCGTCGGCGAGTACATATCAGTGCGGGTTCCGGGCATTGAAGGTGCGCTCGAGTTGCCGCCCGAGGTCGCGGCCCACGTTTTCGTTTCCATCAGCTAGGGCCGGGAGCTCCAGCAGGAGGCCGCTCTGCGGCACCCCGACGCAAGGGGCTAGCGCACGGCCGTCAGTTCCGCAAATATAACGGAATTGTTACTGCCCGTTTTGATCGCCTATAGTTTAAACCCAAGCGTCGATATAAAAGCGTTACCTGATCCGGAGCCGAGCTCTGCCAGCGGATCAGGTGCACGAGTCATCCACTGGCAGAGGCGGGGGAACCACAACCGGCAGTCGCAAGGCTGCCTTGGGGTGAAGTCCGTCAGCAGCAAGCCTCTCCCAGGACCCTCATGGGTATCTCTGCGCCGAGTGCTTGCAACGGCGGACCGGGTCTTAGAACTCTCTGACCCGAATCCGACAGCTAACTTCGCAGGCTATCCAGAGAGGAACATTCTTGACCACGCATTACTCCAGGGGCCGCCGCCGCGCGGCCGGCCCCGCTGCTGCGCCCCGCGCGGTTGAGGATCACACTGCGGAGAGGCCCCGCGATCCCCAGCGTGAAGCGCGGCGCCGCCGTCGGGGCGCCTTCCGGCAGGTCACCGACTTCGCCGCCGCCAGCGGTGTTGGGCAGAAGGCCGGCGTGGCACTTGCTGCCACCGGCCTGATCCTGACCGTCACCGTTCCGGCAACGGGCCCGATCATGGCAGACCAGCAGCCCGGCAACTCCGTTGCGGCCGTGTCAGCCGCTCCGCAGCCGGAGATTTCGGCCGCGGCCGGGGCCCAGATTGATTTCAGCCGTTCTTCCGTGGTGACCCAGGGTGACCCGGACGGCAAGCTGAAACAACTGTTGAGTGCGCAGTCGGCCGGGTCCATTACCCGGGCTGCCTCCGCCGGGAGCCTGGGAGCGCCGCTCGCGCAGCTCATCACGGCGTCCCCGTTCGGCTTCAGGATCAGCCCCATTACGGGTGGTACCGGCGACTTTCACCGCGGCCAGGACTACGTGGCCCAATGCGGAACTTCGGTCCTGGCCGCCGCCAGCGGCACCGTGACCTTCGTAGGCTGGCATCAGTACGGCGGTGGCAACCGCGTCGTGATCGACCACGGCAACGGCTTGGAAACCACGTACAACCACCTGTCCTCAGCCTCCGTGACCGTTGGCCAGACCGTGACCCGCGGCCAGGTGGTGGCCCTCAGCGGCACCACGGGCGCCTCCACCGGCTGCCACCTCCACTTCGAGGTTCAGGTCAACGGCGAAGTCGTTGACCCCACAGGCTGGCTCTGAGCCAAATGATGGCAAACTCTCAAATCTCTTCGGCTTGCCGTGACCTGAATGTGACATTCGCTCTGAAGTCCTGTAACGTCTAAGTCGCGTCAACTTTTCCGAAGTTGACGTTCTTGAGTGGATTGCCTAGCTCTGCCACCGCTCAAGGTCCGTTCGCATGACATCGTCTGGCAGGGGCGGGGGAACCAATTTTGGTCTTCGATTCTGAAGGCCTTGGGGTTAAGTCGCAAAGCTTCCCAGGAAGCAGCGCGGCCGGGTGACTCCCATCCGAATCCGACAGCTCACCTCGCAGGCATTGGGAGAGGCTACCTTCGTGTCTTCACGCCATAATTCTGCGCGCCACCGTGCGCAAACGGTTCGCACCAATCCTTTGGGCTCCGTGTCCAAGGCAGTAAGTGCAAACGCCGGGACCGTAGGTCGCCAGGCTGCTGTTATCGCAGCCGCGTCAGGTCTCATCCTGACCATGGGGCTTCCGGCCAACGCCGCGGACACCACCGCTGGTGTGTCCGCGTCTACCGAGTCCGGATCTGCCCAGGCTGCTCTTGCCGTCACCGCCGCACCCACTGCCACCGTGTCTTTCGAGCGCCCGGTAGTCAAGACCACGGCTGCACCCGTGATCGCGCCGGTCCGTGCTCAGTCCACGGCAACGGAAACAGCAACGGCAAGCCGTGCTGCTGACGTAACCAAGGATGCCGCAGCCAAGCCTGCAGCTGCCGTTTCTTCGGCAGCCGCGTCGGGCCTGGCAGCTATCGCCTACACCGGCATCGGCCACCCCTACCTCTGGGGCGGCACCACTCCCAATGGCTGGGACTGCTCAGGCTTTACCCAGTGGGTCTACGCCCAGGCCGGCATCAGCATTCCCCGCACCAATGCCTGGAACGCCATGCGGCCCACCTCCACGCCGTCCCCCGGTGACCTGGTCATGCAGAACGGTGGCGCACACGTGGGCATCTACGTGGGCAACGGCATGATGATCAGCGCGCTCAACCCCTCCCAAGGCACCCTGCTGCACGCCGCTGCAGCAACGGGCACGTCCTCCTTCTACACCCTGGGCTAGTCCTAACTCCGGACTTCCTCCCGTTTCTTTCCTGGAAACTCTTCGCTAAATCCCCGTTCGGGGCGTGCCGGCGTACCCCCAAGATGCCGGCGCGTCCAAAGACCTTGGGCTGCCCTCGCGGTCCCGAGGAACACGAAAGAGAGAAAAATTGATGACGACACGTGCAACTGTTGCACGGCACCGCGCCGAGGTCACCAAGACCAACTCGCTGGCTGTCATTGCCAAGGCTGTCGGCGACAACGCCGGCGGCATGGGCCGTCAGGCTGCGGTTATCGCTGCTGCCTCCGGCCTGGTCCTGACCAGCGGTATCGCGGCCAACGCCGCTGATACCAATGTGCAGCGCGAAGCCGCTTCGACGGCCAGCTTTGAAATTGGAACGGCCGCGCCGGCCGTTATTTCGGCTGAATCCACGATCGCCATCTCCTACGAGAAGCCGGCAGTAACCACCACGCCGGCTCCCGTCGCAGAGCCGGAGCCCGAGCCCGTTGTTGAGGCAGCCCCGGCAGCCGCGGCCGCTCCCGCCGCGGCGCCTGCGGCCGCCATCAAGGTTGCTTCGTCCGCCCCCGCGGCTCCGGCCGCCCCGGTCGCTGCCAGCGGCAAGGGCCAGGCCATCCTGTCCGCAGCGTACGCCCAGCTGGGCGTCAACCAGGACTGCACCATGCTCGTGACCAACTCACTGGCCGCCGTAGGCATCAACTTCCATGACTGGCCCGCAGGCTACCTCTCCCTGGGCCGCACCGTCAGTGCAGCAGAAGCAAAGCCCGGCGACCTGATCTACTACGCAAACGGTGGCGCGGGCATGGCCCACATTGCCGTTTACGCAGGCAACGGCCAGGCCGTGCACGGCGGCTACAACGGCAACCAGACCGTTGTGTTCAGCGCCAATGTTGGATCAGGACCGGTTTTCATCCGCGTGTCCTAACAGCTGTTGAGCCTTCAAAGGACCCCTGCCTGGTGGCGGGGGTCCTTTGCTGTCTGTTCCCTCAGGGACGCGGCGGCAGCCGCCAGGCCGGGCATCCCGGAAACGGCCGGACCGAGCGATTAGTTTATCCGGGCATTTTTTGTTTACTCTTGTGGTGTCGATCCATAGCCCGGATATGCCGGGGGCAGCCGGCCCTCGTGCCCCTGACGGGTGCGGCCACAAAGAGGTAAGTGCATGCGCACTCTCGTTCTGAATGCTGGATATGAACCGCTGGCGGTAGTCACCTTCCGCCGGGCGCTGGTGCTTGTGCTCACGGGCAAGGCCAGTGTTATTGCCGAGGGCGATGACCCCGTGGTGGGGCCGCAGGAGATTCTGGGCCGCCCGTCTGTGATTCTCCTGAACCGTTACATCCGTCCCAGATATAACCAGAGCACCGCGGTAAGCCGCCGCGGCGTCCTCCGGCGCGACGGTCACCGGTGTGCCTACTGCGGCAAAGGTGCCCACACCATCGACCACGTGCAGCCCAAATCGCGTGGCGGTGCCGATTCGTGGGAGAACCTGGTGGCCGCCTGCCTCCGATGCAACAACAGCAAAGGTGACCACACCCCGGCCGAGATGGGCTGGAAGCTGAGGTTTGTGCCGGAAGCGCCGCACGGCACCATCTGGCAGATCAAGGAACTGGAGAAGCCGACGCCTGCCTGGGATCCGTTTTTGCTGCCTGAACGGGCGGCCTGAACGCTTCCGGACTGCCGGTTTCGGGCGCGCGCGAGGAGTAACAGTCGCGCATGCCCACGGACGTTCCGGCGCGGCTAGGCTGGGCTGGTGGATGCAGACTCGTTCGATTTTGATGCCGTCATTCTTGCCGGCGGCCGTTCGGAACGCCTGGGCGGCGTGCCCAAGCAGGGGCTGAAGTACGACGGCGACACCTTGTTGGGCCGCTCCATCGCCGCTGCCGGAGGTGCCCGGGCCGTGGTTGTGGTGGGTCCTGAGCCCGCGGAACATCCGGCCGGCATCCTCAGCTGCCGCGAGGAGCCCGCCTTCGGCGGTCCGGCCGCGGCCATTGCCGCCGGGCTTGCGGCGCTGGCGAAGGCCGGTGGAAGCCGGCCGCCGGTGACCCTTGTTCTTGCCTGCGACATGCCGAATGTGCGGCAGGCGGTGACGGCACTTCGGGAGGGGCTGCTGGCCGCCGGTCCCCTGACAACGTGCGACGGCGTGGTGGCTGTCTCGGAGGATGGCCGCCGGCAGCCCCTGGTGGGCTTTTATAGCACGCCCGCGCTACAACGCTCGGCGGCTGAACTTGCGGCCAGGGGTCAACTGATCAACGGGTCGGTTCGGGCACTCCTTGCTAGTCTTGACGTAAAGCCTGTTGCCGTTCCGGCCCGGTCCACGGCAGACGTGGACACCTGGGACGACGCCGCCACACTCGGGGTGGGCGGCCCTGGTCCACTTGGTGGCTCCCGGAGCAAAGCGGCCGCAGATGAATTGGGAGGCAGAGCGTGAAAAGTCAGGACGAGACGCTGGAAGAGTGGAGCAGGTCGCTGCTGCAGGCGTATGACTTGGAAGACGTGCAGATTGACGTCAACGCCATCCTTTCGTTGGCCGGAGTGGCGGCACACTCGGTAGTGCGCCCGGCCGCACCACTGACCACCTTTATTGCCGGCCTCGCCGCGGGCCTGGCTGCCGGCCCGGGGCAAGCACCTGATGCCGCCGCCATGAACGCAGCCCTGGACCGTGCCAGGACCCTGGCCGCCGACTACGACTCTGCGGCCACAGAACCGAAATCAGCCGGGGCCCCCGTCGAATGATCACCGTCGAATGACCACCGCCCCCGGCGATGAAGCCGGGAGCCCCGACCCGCTGCACGCCCCGCCAACGCCGGAGACCGGCCCGGTGCACCTGGCCCATACATGGGAAGAAGCACGCAAAGCAGCCTTTGATGGCGCCACCCCGATCCCGCCCGGACGTGTTCCGCTCGGCCAGGCCTTGGGCCGGGTCCTGGTGGAAGACATTGCCGCGCTCCACGACATGCCGCACTACGCGTCCTCGGCCATGGACGGCTGGGCAGTTAACGGCAGCGGTCCGTGGATTGTGTCGGAGCCCGGCCAGCGGCTCGCGCCGCATCAGGCCAGTCCCATTGTCACGGGAGGATTGATCCCGCCCGGGGCAAGGGCGGTGCTGCGCAGCGAAAGCGCCGTGCTTGGCACTGACGAGGACGGGCTGCCGCTGCTGCAAACAGGCGGCACCGCCCGTCCCGGTGAACCCAGGAACGGTCAGCACATCCGGAAAGCCGGCGAGGAAGCGGTTGAAGGGGATGTCCTGGTCAAAGCCGGGGTGACCCTGAACCCGGCGCACCTGGCCGTCGCCGCCCTGGCCGGGCACGACGACCTGCTGGTCCGCGGGAAGCCCGTGGTGAAGCTCCTGCTGACGGGATCCGAGGTGGTGGCCCACGGATTGCCCGCCCCGGGCCAGGTCCGCGATACGTTCGGCCCTCAGCTGGCATCAGTGGTGGACATGCTCGGTGGCATCTACGCCGGTCAGGAAAGGATCGGCGATTCCTACCCCGAATGGTTGGCGGGGCTGGAGGACCTCCCCCCGGAGGTTCCGGACCCTGCCGCGCTTCCCGCCGACGTCGTTATCACCACCGGCGGGACGGGAGTCTCCCACACGGATCACCTGCGCCGGGCCGTGGCGGAGCTGGGCGGCAGGCTGGTCATCGACGGCATCGCTATGCGCCCCGGCCACCCTGCTGTGCTTGCCGAACTCCCCGATGGACGTTTTGTCCTGGGACTGCCGGGTAATCCGCTGGCCGCCATGATGGCGCTGTCCACGGTGGGTGCGCCGTTGCTTGCCGCGCTGGGCCACGGCACCATGCCGCCCATCCAGCACGTCCCCTGCGGCACCACCATTGAACCCGAACCGGGCCGCACCCGCCTGATGCCCTTCCGGCTCCTCTATGGAATGGCGTCACCGGCAAAGCACACCGGCCCCGGAATGATGCGCGGACTGGCGTCGGCAGATGGGGTGATGGTTGTCCCGCCCCACGGAGTCCAGCTCGGCGAGCCTGTGGCCGCCTTCGCGCTGCCGTGGGGGCCGCCGCTTCCCGTCCCCGAACCGGCCGGCGCCAAGCCGAAAACCCGGGCCGGAGCCAAGGGTGCCACCAGAACCGCGGGCAAGGATGCCGCGAAGCCTGCCGGTCCGGTGGACTGGAGTGCCCTGCTCGGCTGACGGGCGGCCGGACGGCACCACGGTACTGCGCGAGCCTATGGGTGGTGCGATGATGGACCTATGAACAGCATGGTAGTCCGCTGATGGGACGCGTCACCCAGCGCCGCAAGGTCCACAAATACGTCCTGGACGGCTCGCCTGCTGCCCAGGAATTCCCCATCCGGCACCGTGAGGACGTCCTCGCCGTGGAAGAGCCGCTGGAGATCCGTCTCGGTCAGCTTTCGTTCTCGGTCACAATGCGGACTCCCGGTGACGACTTTGACCTGGTGGCCGGGTTCCTGGTGTCCGAGGGAATCATTTGGGCGCCCGAACAGCTTGTTTCACTCCGGTTCTGTGCCGGCGAGGATGAAAATGGCGTTCAGACGTTCAACGTTGTGGAAGCCCAGTTGCGGCCTGACGTGGAACTTCCGGCCAGGGGGCGGAACGTCTTCACCTCGAGCTCATGTGGCATCTGCGGTACGGACTCAATCGAGGCTGTGCAAAAATCTTCCCGCTACAGCCCTGCCGCGGATCCGCTGACCATCCCGGCGGAGGTGCTGGCAGTCCTGCCGGACCGGCTGAGGGAAGCGCAGGCAGTTTTTGACACCACCGGTGGTGTGCACGCCGCGGGCCTTTTCCGGATAACGGACGACGGCGGCGTGGAGCTTTTGTGTCTCCGGGAGGACGTGGGCCGCCACAACGCCGTGGACAAGGTAGTGGGCTGGGCGCTGCGGGAGGGGCTGCTGCCGTTGACCGGGCTGGTCCTGCAGGTATCGGGGCGGGCATCGTTTGAACTCGTCCAGAAAGCCGCGCTGGCCGGGATCCCGGTCCTGGCGGCAGTCAGTGCCCCTTCCAGCCTCGCCGCAGAGCTCGCACAGGCCAGTGGCATGACCCTGGCCGGGTTCAGCCGCGGCACAAGCATGAATATCTATGCCGGTCAGGAAAGGGTCACCCTGGCCGCGTCGAACAAGGCGGAAGACGCCGCAGCCCGGGTCGCGGGATAGCCAGCCACAGCCTCAGGGGGGACGAAGGTGCTTGGCTATTGGTCGACCAGCCGGTAGATTTTATCCATCGATTGGACTGTGTTGTCCGGATTCGATCAGTCCAATTCACCTATTAAGAGGGTTTAGAGTGCACGACGACCGCCGGATTACCGAAGTCCGACTGGCCCGGTTTGTCCGAGAGCGGATCGATCCCGCCGTATATCCCCGCAGCGTCCCCCTGACCCTGACCAGCTGGGATGCTCCCGGCGAACCCGTCACGGTGATGGAAGCACTGCGGCATGACTTCCTCCCGCAGGAACACGGCGCAGCATGGGGTCAGCCGTGGGGCACCAAATGGCTGCGGCTTCAAGGCGATGTGCCCGAGGCCTGGGGTACCGGCGCGGACACGGCCGTGGAGATCGTCGTGGACCTTGGATTCATCAACGAAGCCCCCGGCTTCCAGTGCGAGGGCATCGCGTGGCGCCCGGACGGCACCATCATCAAGGCGATTTCGCCGCGGAACCAATACATCCCGCTCAAGCTGCTCGGCAGCGGCATGGCCGTTGACTTCTATGTGGAGGCGGCGGCCAACCCTGACATGGCGCAGGGCTGGACGTTCGCCGCCACGCCACTGGGGGACAAGGCGACGGCGGGCACCGCCCCGCAGTACCGGCTGGGCAGGATCGCCATTGCGGAGCTGAACCAGACGGTCTGGGAGCTCCAGCAGGACGTTTGGACGCTCTCCGGGCTGATGCATGAGCTGCCGGTGGAGCAGCCCCGGCGCCACGAGATTCTCCGTGCGCTGGAACGCATGATGGACCTGATGGACCCCGACGATGTCCCGGGAACTGCCGCCGCCGGCCGCGCTGCCCTGGCCGAGGTCCTGTCCCGGCCCGCCTATGCGTCCGCGCACCAGCTGGTGGCCACCGGTCATGCCCACATCGATTCCGCCTGGCTGTGGCCGGTTCGCGAGACCATCCGCAAGTGTGCCAGGACCTTCTCCAACGTGGTGGCACTGATGGACGAGGACCCGGGCTTTGTATTTTCCTGCTCCTCGGCCCAGCAGTTTGCCTGGATGAAGGAGTTCTACCCCGAGCTCTTCGGCAGGATCCGGGAAAAGGTCAAGGCCGGCCAATTTGTTCCGGTGGGGGGCATGTGGGTCGAGTCGGACACCAACATGCCCGGCGGCGAGGCCATGGCCCGCCAGTTCGTGGAGGGCAAAAGCTACTTCCTGCAGGAGTTTGGTGTCGAGTGCCGCGAAGCCTGGCTGCCGGATTCGTTCGGGTACTCCGCCGCTCTGCCGCAGATTGTGAAGTCGGCCGGAAGCCGGTGGTTCCTCACACAGAAGATTTCGTGGAACCAGGTCAACCGGATGCCGCACCACACCTTCAACTGGGAAGGCATCGACGGTACCCGGCTCTTCACCCATTTCCCGCCGGTGGACACCTACAACGCCGAACTGACGGGCCGGGAACTGGCGCATGCAGAACGGAATTTCCGTGATCATGGCCGTGCCAACACCTCGCTGGTGCCCTTTGGTTATGGCGACGGCGGCGGCGGACCCACGCGTGAGATGCTGGCCGCTGCCCACCGCACCGCCGACCTGGAGGGCTCGCCCAAGGTCCGGATCGGTTCGGCCGAAAGTTTCTTCACCCAGGCCGAGGAGGGCTATGCGGCCCTTCCGGTGTGGGTGGGGGAGATGTACCTGGAACTCCACCGGGGCACGTACACCAGCCAGGCCAAGACCAAGGCCGGGAACCGGCGGAGTGAACACCTGCTGCGGGAGGCTGAACTCTGGTGCGCCACGGCCGCCGTCCGAAGCTCCTTTACCTACCCGGCCGCCGAGCTGAAGCGCCTCTGGCGACTGGTGCTCCTGCAGCAGTTCCACGACATCCTGCCCGGCAGTTCCATCGCCTGGGTCCATCAGGACGCCGAACGGAACTACGCCGCCATCAGTTCCGGTTTGGAAGCCCTCATTGGCCAGGCCGCGGCCGCACTGCTGGGGGAAGGTTCGCGGCTGTTCCTGCTCAATGCCGCTCCCCATGGGCGCAACGGGGTCCCGGCTCTCGGGGCGGCTGAGCCGTCCGTGGCGGGCCCCGCCGTCCAGTCCCACGAAGTGGACGGCGACGGAGTGGACGGCGGTTTTGTGCTGGATAACGGCATTATCAGGGCTGTCCTGGACTCGGACGGCCTCATCACATCGCTAACTGACTACGCCACAGGACGCGAAGCCATTGCGCCCGGCGCGCGCGGCAACCTGCTGGAGCTGCACCGGGACACCCCCAACGAGTGGGACGCCTGGGACATTGATGAGTTCTACCGCCGCAACGTCACGGCCCTGACGGACGCGCAGGACGTCCGGCTGGAGCCCGCGGAAAGCGGCGCCAGGGTGGTGGTTGAGCGGATGGCCGGTTCCTCGCCGGTGACCCAAAGCATCACGCTGGACGTTGGCAGTGACTCCCTGGCTTTCACCACTGCGGTTGAGTGGCAGGAGAGTGAGAAACTCCTCAAGCTGGGGTTCCCGCTGGACGTCAAAGCCGACCGCTCAGCTGCCGAAACACAGTTCGGACACGTATTCCGGCCCACGCACAACAACACCTCCTGGGAGGCGGCGAAGTTCGAGATCTGCGCGCACCGCTGGATCCACGTGGCCGAACCCGGCTACGGCGTCGCGATCTCAAACTCGGCCACCTACGGCCACGATGTCACCAGGAATGTCCGGGAGGACGACGGCGGGACCACCACCTCGGTGCGTCTCTCCCTGCTGCGGGCACCGAAGTTCCCTGACCCGTCGGCGGATCGCGGGCACCACGAACTGACGGTTACTGTCCGCCCCGGGGCGGGAATCGCCGAAGCCGTCGAGGAGGGGTACCGCACCAACCTGGCGCCGCGCCTGGTTCGCGGTGGTCACGGGGTGGAGCCGTTGTTCACGGTGGACAACGCCGCCCTGGTGGTTGAAGCCGTCAAGCTGGCGGAGGACGGTTCGGGCGACGTGGTGGTGCGCCTCTACGAGTCCCTGGGCCAGCGCTCGGCCGGAATCATCAAAGCAACATTCCCCGTCCTGGACGTGCAGGCGACCGATCTCCTGGAGCGCCCGGCTGAGGCCCCCGGGGTAACACCGGCAGGGCAGGGCAGCGTCCACCTTGCCCTGCGCCCGTTCCAGCTGATCACGTTGCGGTTCGCCCGGTAGCGCTCATGGACAACCGGTAGGACTCATGGAGCTGGGAGTATTTACGTTCGGGGACATCCACCGCGATCCCGTCAGCGGCGTACGGGTGTCTCCGGAGCAGAACACGCAGGATCTCCTGGAGCGTGCCCGGCTGGCGGACCAGGTGGGGCTCCAGTATTTCGGGGTGGGAGAGCATCATCGTGCGGACTATTCCGTCACGTCGCCCGCGACCGTTCTGGCGGCCGTCGCGGCACAGACCCGGCAGATCAAGGTGGGCAGTGCTGTCACCGTCCTCAGCACGGAGGACCCGGTGCGGGTTTTCCAGCAGTTCGCCACCATCGACCTCATCAGCCAGGGCCGCGCCGAGCTGACGGCAGGGCGCGGGAGCTTCATCGAGTCATATCCACTGTTCGGGGCCCGGCTGGAGGACTATGACGCTCTCTACGAGGAGAAACTGGGGCTGCTCCTCCAACTCAATGCGCAGGAACGCGTGACCTGGACAGGCCGGTTCCGCGCCGGCCTGGACGACGCCCTCATCCTGCCCCGCCCGTTCCCCGCTGCGGAGGACAAGCGCGAACTGGACATCTGGATTGCCACCGGGGGAACTCCCAACTCATCGGTCCGCGCCGCGACCTTGGGGCTGAATGTCATGTATGCGCTGCTGGGCGGGTCCGTCCGGAACTTCGAACGGCATGCCGCCCTGTACCGGCAGACCGCCGTCGAACACGGTCACGGCGACGCCCCCCTGAAGGTGGGCGTCAGCGCACCCGGCCTGGTGCTGGCTGACGGCGCTTCCGGCAAAGGGCGGGCCAAAGACGTCTTCCGGCCTTATTGGTTGGACACCATGCGCCGGATCTCTGCCGAGCGGGGATTCCCTACTCCGAGCGGGGTTTCCTACAATATGGAGTCCGCTCCCGGCGGCGCCTTGTTTGTGGGCAACCCGGAGCAGGTGGCTGAAAAGATCTTGAGGATGCACGGGCATCTGCAGCATGACAGGCAGATCTTCCAGCTGGATCTCTCGTCCGTCCCGCAGCGGACCGTACTGGAAGCGATCGAGATGCTGGGCACTGAGGTGCTTCCGCGCGTTCAGATGGAACTGGCGTCAGCGGGTGGCAACACTGCCGATGGCCGCGGGTGGGAAAAGGGCCCTTAAGCAGGCTGAGTGGGGGCGGTCCCCAACGGCCGCCACCACTCATCCCCCCAATGCGTGTAATGGCTTAGGGCAATGCGGCGTTCAAGAAGTTATCCCCGTTCGTAAACACCCGCGCGCAACCTTCACACATTCATGATTATGGCATGTCTAATGATTTTGTGAAAGTCGGCAAAGCTACTTTGCAGTAGAAGTCTTTTGCCGCGGGTCTCGTCGCCTGTAAACGACTCCGGCGACTCCGATTACGGCCAGCCCCATTACAAAGCAGAGCACTGCCGTGTAATTGATAACAGCCTCCACAAAGCCGGACTCCGGTGGTATGAGCGGGAACAGCAGGGTCAGGCCAACGGCGGCGGAGCCGACGGCCAACAGAAAGGCCGAAACCCGAACCAGCCCCGGTAAGGTGCCGCGGACTGCGCTCGCCATGGCTGGCAGCAGAACAAGTGACACATAGGCCGGGTACGCGCGGCCGGCGGCACCGTAGTACTCAACCAGCAGTCCATTGCGGCTGTCCTTGACCGATACCGACACCAGGCCTGCCGAGGAACCGGCAGTATCCATCATGAGAAAGAAGACAAGCACAATCAGCGAGGTCAGCCCCAGGGCGACCATCCCCATCCGTCCCGTAATGAGCCGGTAGGCGCCAGTGGCCCCAAAGCCCTTGGCGATGCGGATCCCCACGAAATAGATGGTGGCGAAGATGACCAGCCGAAGAATGAGGTTGGCTACGTTGAGGCCCCCCAATGCCCGATCGATGGCCACGTACGGCGCTTCGATACTGAGCAGGATGGCCAGCGTTATGAGGGCAAAGATATAAAAGAGTGTCCTGTTGTTCCCGCGGAGAGCGCTGGGCACGCGGGCCGCGGCAACCAGGCCGCAAATACCCAGGGTGCACCACTGCAGGGTCTCGATCATCCCAGGTTCTCCCAGATCTTGTCGGTTCGTTCTTGGTCATGTTCCTGCCGGCGGAGGGCCCGGCCCAGCGTCTGCAGCCGTTCTCCGGCCAGGGTGGTCAGTTCGCCGTCGGTCATACTGTCCAACGCCGCCTGGCGGGCCCCGGGCGGCCAGCCGGCCTCGGCCTCCGTGATCAGCCCGGTTGCCACCAGGCCACCGGACGCGGCCACACCGGCTGCCAGGGCCGTAGCCAGGGCCAGCTCCGGGGTGAGCCGGTTGGCGGTCAACTGCGCCGAATAGTTCTGCGGCGCGATCCCGGTGGCGGTGGAGACGCGGTGCCGCAGTTCGCCGTCGTCGATTGCCTCCACCCAGTCCCGCACGGACGTGGCATGCGGCGGCGGGACCAGGACCGTTGGCCCCGGGTCGGGACGGCCGGCAAGCGGAACCCCTGCGGCGCCCCCACCGGACTCTCCCGGTCCGCCGGGTTCGGCGACGCCCCGGAGCAGCAGCGCCCGCAGGAGATCAGCCGTGGAAATCTGGCTGACCAGCTCGGAGCGGGTGGGCTGCAGCGGCGGCCCGGCGAGTTGCCGGAAGTCGTCAAAGCCGGCCAGTGCGGTGACGGGGTTGATGTTGTAAGCGCGGCTGACGCTCACCACCGTCGCCCCTGCAACCTTGCCACGCACCAGTTGCTGAGCCAGGGTGCTCCGTTTGATGCCGGCAGCCCGGCAAACATCGGAAGTGCTCGCGTCGGGTGCGATACCGTGCAGCCAGCGTTGGAACGCCTTGGCAGGAATGGGCATATCTGCTCTCTGCTGAACGGATGATTGCTTTTGATTTTAGCGTGTCCGCGGCCGGTGGTTTGATGCAGCCGACAGAGTCGACTATGCTTGATGGTCGAGCCCGTTGGTCCGCACACCCCCCAAGTCCGGACCGGCGGGCTCTTTAGTGCCCGGGCACTTTTGCTGGCGGGCATGCTGCGGATTTCACAGCATTCTGCCTGATTCAGGCGGGGTCATCCGGCCTTCCGCCGGCCGGGCGAGAGGACAGACCTAGCCATGACAGCAACCCTTGTTGCCAAAGACCTTTCCGGTGGCCACGACCACCGGACACTTTTCTCGAAGCTCTCCCTCACCGTGGCTCCCGGTGACGTTGTGGGCGTGGTGGGTGCCAACGGCGCCGGCAAATCCACCCTCCTGCGCCTGCTGGCCGGAGTGGACCAGCCCCAGTCCGGCAGCGTGAACCTGGCCCCCGCTGATGCGTTTGTGGGCTGGCTTCCCCAGGAGCACGAGCGGGTGACGGGTGAGACGGTGGCGGGCTACATCGCCCGCCGCACCGGCTGCGCGCAGGCAACCGCCGAGATGGAGTCCACGGCAGAAGCGCTGGGTTCCGGGGCTCCCGGCTCCGACGACGCCTACTCCCTCGCCTTTGACCGCTGGATGGCGTCCGGCGCAGCGGACCTCGACGAACGCATCCCGGCCGTCCTGGCTGATCTGGGGCTGGAAACCGGGCCGGAAGCCCCCATGACCGGGCTCTCCGGCGGCCAGGCCGCGCGCGTCGCTCTGGCTGCCCTGTTACTCAGCCGCTTCGACGTGGTGCTCCTGGATGAGCCCACAAACGACCTGGACCTGGCCGGCCTGGCGAAGCTGGAAGCCTTCGTCCAGGGCCTGCGCGGCGGCGCGGTGCTGGTATCCCACGACCGCGAGTTCCTGGCCCGCTGCGTGACCACCATCGTGGAGCTGGACCTGGCCCAAAATTCCGTTGCGGTATACGACGGCGGCTACGAGGCGTTCCTGGAGGAACGCGCCGTGGCGCGGCGGCATGCCCGCGAAAAGTTCGAGGAGTTCGCGTCCACCAAGGCGGACCTGGTCTCCCGGGCCCGGACCCAGCGTGAGTGGAGTTCCCAAGGCGTGCGGAACGCCATGAAAAAGAGCCCCGACAATGACAAAATCCGCCGCGCGGCCAGCACCGAATCGTCGGAGAAACAGGCGCAAAAGGTCCGGCAGATGGAATCCCGGATCGCCCGGCTGGACGTGGTGGAAGAGCCGCGGAAGGAATGGCAGCTGCAGTTCAGCATCGGCCTGGCGCCGAAGTCCAGTGCCGTGGTGGCCACGCTGCGTGACGCCGTCGTCAGCCAGGGCAGCTTCACCCTCGGCCCGGTGAACCTGCAGCTGAACGCGGGGGAGCGGGTCGGAATCACCGGGCCCAACGGTGCCGGCAAATCCACGCTGCTGCGCCTGCTGCTGGGTGTGCAGGCTCCCGACTCCGGCAACGCCGCCATGGGCGCCTCGGTGGCCATCGGCGAAATCGATCAGGCCCGTGGACTGCTGGCCGGCCATCTAAACCTCGCGGACGCTGTGGAAGCGGTCCTGCCCGAGCTGACGCCGGCGGAGGTCCGCACGCTGCTGGCCAAGTTCGGGCTCAAAGCTGACCACACGGCCCGGCCGGTGGATTCCCTTTCGCCGGGCGAGCGCACCCGGGCCGCACTGGCATTGCTGCAGGCACGCGGCGTGAACCTGCTGGTGCTGGACGAACCCACTAACCACCTTGACCTGCCTGCCATCGAGCAGCTGGAGGAGGCGCTGGGAAGTTATGAGGGCGCTTTGTTGTTGGTAACCCATGACCGGAGGCTGCTGGAGAACGTCCAGCTGGATGTCCGGTGGAATGTGGACAACGGCGTCGTTACCGAACTGCTGGGCCACGGCGCCCCGAAAGGCAATAAATCATGAGTATGGACCGGGTGGCCTGGAGCTCCCTGTACAACATCACGCGCGCTTCGAGCGGCTCCAAGCCTTTCTCAAAGGAGACGCTTAAGCGTGTTTTCGGCTTCGCCCGGCCGCACAAGGGCAAGCTGATCGCCTTCGTCCTGCTGTCCATCGTGATGGCCGTCCTCGCCGTTGCCACCCCGGTCCTGGCAGGCCAGGTTGTTGATGCCATCATCGCCGGCGCGGGCACCGGCGTGGTGGTCTGGCTGGCCGTGCTGATCGCCATCGTTGCTGTCGCCGAAGCAGGGCTGGGACTGGTCACGCGCTGGCTTTCCTCCACCATCGGCGAAGGCGTCATTGTGGACCTCCGCACCAAGGTCTTCGACCACGTGCAGAAGATGCCCATCGCCTTCTTCACCCGCACCCGCACCGGTGCTCTGGTCAGCCGGCTCAACAATGACGTGATCGGTGCCCAGTCCGCCTTCGCCGGCACACTGTCCGGGGTAGTCAGCAACGTTGTGGCCCTCGCCCTGACCCTTGTGGTGATGCTGGGGAAGTCCTGGCTCATCACCGTGCTTGCCATGATCCTGCTGCCGCTCTTCCTGATCCCCGCACGGCGGATGGGCTCGAAGCTGGCCGACCTGCGCCGTGAAGCTGCCGAGCACAACGCCTCCATGGGCACCCAGATGACCGAGCGGTTCTCCGCCCCTGGCGCCACGCTGGTAAAGCTCTTCGGCCGGCCGGATGAGGAATCCCGCGAGTTCGCCATGCGGGCAGGCCGGGTGCGGGACATCGGCATCCGGACGGCGATGCTGCAGTTCACCTTCGTGACCGCCCTGACACTGGTTTCGGCGCTGGCCCTCGCACTGGTCTACGGCCTCGGCGGCTTCCTGGCGCTGCAGGGGCAACTGGCCGCGGGCGACGTCGTGGTGCTGGCACTGCTGCTCACCCGCCTCTACGCCCCGCTCACGGCGCTCTCCAACGCCCGGGTGGAGATCATGAGCGCCCTGGTCAGCTTCGAACGGGTCTTTGAAATCCTGGACCTCAAACCCCTCATCCAGCAGAAGCCCGATGCTGTGTCCTCCCCGGCCGGTCCGTTGTCCGTGGAGTTCGATAACGTCCGCTTCTCCTACCCTTCGGCGGACAAGGTTTCACTCGCCTCGCTGGAGGACGTTTCAACCCTGGACACCCGCGGCGGCGAAGAAGTGCTGCACGGTATCAGCTTCCGGGTGGAGCCCGGCCAGACCGTTGCCCTCGTGGGCTCCTCCGGGGCTGGAAAGTCAACCATCGCGCAGCTGCTCTCGCGGCTGTACGACGTGGATTCAGGGGCGGTCCGCTTTGGCGGGGCCACGGCCGGAAGCGGTGTTGACGTCCGCGACCTCACCTTCGATTCGATGCGCCAGACCCTGGGCATGGTGACCCAGGACGGTCACCTGTTCCATGAAAGCATTGCCTCCAACCTGCGGCTGGCCCGTCCGGAAGCCAGCGACGAGCTCATGTGGGATGTCCTGCGGCAGGCCCGGCTGGAGACCATGGTCCGGTCCCTCCCCGACGGCCTGGACACTGTGGTGGGGGAGCGCGGCTACCGGCTTTCCGGCGGCGAACGCCAGCGGCTCACCATCGCCCGCCTCCTCATCGCCCAGCCGCGGGTGGTCATCCTCGACGAGGCCACCGCGGCGCTGGACTCCACCAACGAGGCCGCCGTCCAGGAAGCACTGGGCGCAGCGCTCGAGGGGCGCACCGCCGTCGTGATTGCCCACCGGCTCTCCACAATCCGCGCCGCCGACGTCATCCTGGTGGTGGAGGACGGCCGGATCGTGGAACGTGGCACGCACACCGAGCTGCTCGCGGCCGAGGGGCGTTACGCCGAGCTGTACCGGACGCAGTTCGCCGAGGCAACCGCGGTTGCGGAGGAAGCCGTGCCCGAGTACTAGAGCTTTAGATTCCCCAACTGGGTAGCAGCAGGTGTCCTTTTGAGCCGTCAAAACGACACCTGCTGCTACCTACTTCGGGTGGGGGCCTACTTTGGCGGCCAGCTCGGGCAGGATGTAATCGGTCAGGAGCGGGGCGAGATCCGCGGGCAGCGGCACGCCCCGCTCACGGTCCCGGTCCAGCGCGGCAAGGTCCAGCCAGCGGATCTCGGCGATCTCGGCTGACGCGCCGGCCGTCCACGTGCCGGGGGCGAGGTACACCGTGGCTTCGATGTCGGTGGCGGCCTCGTTGGCGGCGTCGGCAATCCAGACGCCCATCAACTGGAGGTCCTCCGGGGCAACAATGATCCCCACCTCCTCGGCCAACTCCCGGGAAGCGGCCTGCACGGCCGTCTCGCCGGGTTCGGGCTTGCCGCCGGGGTGCATAAACATGGTGGTTCCGCGTTTGCGGACCGTCAGGAGCCGCCCGGCGTCGTCGAACACGCAGACGGCGGAGACAACAATGCGGGCTTTCACGGGTTCGAGCCTAGCCGCGTCAGCTCCGTGGTCAGCAGGAGGTCCTTGCGCGGCCCGCTCACGTCCCACGAATAACTGAAGGCATCGGGACCCGCGTAGGTGTACGCCACACGGTAGGTATCGGGATCACACCAGTGCCGGTCCAGGTTGGCTTCCGGGCTAAAGCTCATCCGGTGGAAGGGGCGCCCGTCCTCAAAGAAGACGTCCAGGGCGTCTGTCCGGTCGGCGCGGCGCAGAAGATAGGCGCGGGAGGCGGGGCCGGTGAAAGTAGGCCAGCGCATGGTGCCTTCTTCGCGGAAGGACACGTCGTCGTCGTCCGTCACGGCAAAACGTACGACGCCGGTAAAGGTTCCGCGGGTGCCTGCGGACCGGTCCAGCAGTTGGCGTTCGACGGCCCACGTTCCCGCCACGGCGCCGGGCGGCTGCACCGGGCCGAGCAGGTAGGCGCGGAGGCTGAACTCCGGAACAGGACGGTTCAAGTGCCCTCGATTGGAATCGAACCAACGACACCGGCTTTAGGAGAGCCGTGCTCTATCCACTGAGCTACGAGGGCGGGTGTCCGTTGGGCCGGCAGGGCCGGTCCGTCCGGACACGGATACAAGCATACAAGGTGGGAGGCCGTACTACGCTCTTGGCATGAGTTCAGCCCCGATGTCCTCGCCCGCAGCGGTCTTCATCCCGGACACGGCGTCCACCCGCCACTACATCGGCGCCTGGTCCGTCCTGAGCGTCCTGCAGTATTTTGTGGCCGAAACAGCCGTGATTGGAGGCTGGGCCGGGCCGCAGCCCTACAGCCGCCGGACCGGGTACATCAGCGATCTTGGTGCGTTGCACTGCGGGATATTTGACGGCCGGGATGTCTGTTCTCCGCTGCACTGGCTGATGAACCTGTCCTTTGTGGTCCAGGGTTTAGGCATGCTCCTGGGCGCGTTGCTGCTGAGCTCGGGACTGCTGTGCGTGGCGGCCCGGCCGGGAGCAACGGTCCACCGTGGGCGGCGGAAACCGTGGCTGGCCGCACTCTGGGTCCGGCTCCTGGCCGGCACCGCGGGTGCCGGGACCATGATCGTGGGACTGGTGCCCGAGGACCTGGGCTCCGCCTGGCACTACACCGGCGCGCTGATGTACTTCATTGCGGGCTCGCTCGCGGTGCTGGTGCTGGGTGTGCTGTGGCTGCAGCAGACACCGCTCGGATGGTTCGTCCTGGTGTGCGGGCTGGCCTCATTCGCCGCACTGGTGACAGGCGGTCTTACCAGGATGCATGTCCCCGAGCCGGGCACGCTGGAACGCTTGATGGGGTACCCGGTCACGGTGGGCGTGGCGGCCACCGGGCTGGTGATTGCCCAGCGCGTGCACCGGCACCGGCGGGAGGTCAGGGCTCTTTCCGCGGCCCGGGCTTAGCTGCCTCGGCGGACTTTTTACCCAGGAACACCGCGGCGGCACCGGCGAGCAGGCTCACAACGAACAGGACCCAGCCCGCAACGGTCAGCCCGGACGCCAGGGCGACCTGGCCGGCGTCGGCCGTTTCCGCGGCCAGCACGGAATCGATGGTGACGTTGCCCCACAACCGGACCACCACAAACAGCAGCGGGACGGCCCACAGGGCCCAGCGGAGCGATTTCCTGGCCACGTTGGTGCCGATCAGCAGCAGCCACGTGAAGCCGAAGATGAGCGGGAACAGCGTCCCGGCCGTTTTGTGGACGTAGTTGAGCTGGCCGCGGGCGTCGTCATCCATTGCCGCGTGCAACTGGCCAACATAGGACGCGTCGAAGCCGCCCACCAGGGAATCCGGCATGGCCAGCCCCGCGGACAGCTGGGTCATCTGGTCCAGCGCGAGCAGGTGCAGGTACCAGAACAGGAAGAGGCTGGCCACCACCCCGGCGATCACAATCAGCCTGGAGTTGCTCTGGGCCTTCTGCGGTGAACGGGCGGTGGTGGGGTTGATCACCGGCGGGAGGCTGTGCTGTGGAACGACAGCCTTGGAGCCGTGCTTCTTGATCCGCTGCGCTGGAGTTTTGGCCATGGCACCATTATGGCGCTGCATAGACTGGTGCCATGACCACAGGCAGGCACAGCGCCCTCGAACTTGACCCCGCCCTGGACGACTACCAGCTGGCCTCGGCACTGGTGCGCGAAGCGGGGCAGCTTGCACTGCTGATGCGCATGGCCGGCCTGCAGTCGCAGCAGAAGACGTCCATTTCGGATGTTGTGACGGCCGCGGACCACGCTGCCGAGGCGTACGTGCTGGAGCAGCTCCAGCGGTGCAGGCCCGACGACGGCATCCTGGGCGAGGAGGGCGCCTCGGTGGCCGGGACCAGCGGCCGGACCTGGGTGATCGACCCGGTGGACGGGACCTACAACTTCCTGCACGGCTCCACGTACTGGTGCTCCGCCATCGCCCTCAAGGACTCCTCGGACGTGCTGCTGGGTGCGATCTTCCAGCCGGAGGAGGATAAGTTGTGGCTTGGCGGAACGTCCCGCCCCGCCACCCTCAACGGCGAGGCCCTGACCGCGTACCAGGACGGCGGCGCGCGCAACGGCACCGCCCTCGCGGAATTCGGCGCGGCAACCTACATCCACCCCACCTGGCTGATGGATCCCCTGTGCGCCATGCCCTGGCACTCCGCGGCCACGTCCGCCGCCGCGCTGCGGATGTTCGGCTCAGGGTCCTGCGACCTGGGCCGCGTTGCCGACGGAGAGCTGGGTTGCTGGTTCCAGCACAGCTGCCCGGAATGGGACTGGCTGCCGGGCAAGGCGATTGTCCGGGCGGCCGGCGGTGCCGCGGACACGGTCCAGGTCAACGGGCTGCAGTGGTTCATGGCGGGAGGCACGACGGCGGTGCGGGAGTTGCGCGCGGCCCTCCTGGCCGGCTCGGTGACCTGAGCCCGGGCAGGCCCGCCGCTCGCCCAACGGCCGGCCGCCGGTCCGAACGGTCCCGGTGGATGGCGTTATCCACAGGCTGAACGTGAGTGTCGGCCCCACCGCCTAGACTTGTAGGCACCATGGATATGTTGTTTGACCCGTACTCTGACGGACCGTTCAAGGCCGCCCCGGCAGCCTCCACCCGCACAAAGTCGCGCCCGGAAGGTTTCGCCGAGGCGGGCGAATCCGGGGGCGGCAGCGGCAGCGGCGGCACCGGAAACAGCTCCCTCCAAGGTGGCGGGCAGGGTGCTGAACCGGGCATCCAGCGCGGCGGCGGCTGGGCCAGCCAGCAGCCCCACGGTGAAGGTCCCGGGGACCACGCCCACCTCCGGCCGAATGCTGCGGAGCTGCTGCAGGGGCTGAACCCGCAGCAGGAGGAGGCCGTCAAGCATGCCGGGAGCGCCCTGCTGATTGTGGCCGGCGCCGGCTCGGGCAAGACCCGGGTGCTCAGCAACAGGATCGCGTACCTCATCGCCACGCACCGGGCCCATTACGGCGAGATCCTGGCCATCACCTTCACCAACAAGGCCGCCGCCGAAATGCGGGAGCGCATCGCGGCCCTGGTGGGCGGCCGGGCCAAGATCATGTGGATCTCCACGTTCCACTCCTCCTGCGTGCGGATCCTGCGCCAGGAAGCGGCCAACGTGGGCCTGAAGTCCAACTTCTCCATCTACGACTCCGCGGACTCCCTGCGGCTGGTCACCCAGGTGTCCAAGGGCCTGGACCTGGACCCCAAGAAATTCGCGCCCAAGGCCATCCAGCACAAGATTTCAGCGCTGAAGAACGAACTCATCGACGCCGATTCGTTCGCCTCCGCCGCTAACTTCAACGACCCCTTCGAAAGCGCCGTGGCGGATGTCTTCAAGGGTTACACCCAGCGGCTGCGCCAGGCCAACGCCATGGACTTCGATGACCTCATCGCCGAGACCGTCTATATTTTCCGGGCCTTCCCGGCGCTCGCGGACTCTTACCGCCGCCGGTTCCGGCACGTCCTGGTGGACGAATACCAGGACACCAACCACGCCCAGTACGCCCTGGTCCGGGAGATTGTTGGCGAGGGCCCCGGCGCGTCGGAGCTCACGGTGGTGGGGGACTCGGACCAGTCCATCTACGCTTTCCGCGGTGCCGATATCCGCAACATCGTGGAGTTCGAAAAGGACTACCCGGAAGCCCGGACCATCAAGTTGGAACAGAACTACCGTTCCACCCAAAACATCCTCACTGCCGCCAACTCCGTGATCTCACGCAACCCCAACCGCCCCGAAAAGCGGCTGTGGACGGCCGAGGGTGAGGGCCACAAGATTGTTGGCTACGTGGGTGAGAACGAGCACGACGAAGCCCAGTTCATCGCCAAGGAAATTGACCGGCTCCAGGACGAGGACAACCTGCGCCCGGGGGATGTGGCCATCTTCTACCGCACCAACGCGCAGTCCCGCTCCATCGAGGACGTCCTGGTCCGGGTGGGGCTGCCGTACAAGGTGGTGGGCGGCACGCGGTTCTACGAACGCAAGGAAATCAAGGATGCCCTCGCCTACCTGCGGGTGCTGGTCAACCCTGACGACGACGTCAACCTGCGCCGGGTGCTCAACGAACCCAAGCGCGGCATCGGCGACCGCGCCGAGGGTGCCGTGGCGGCGTTCGCCCAGCGGGAGCGGATGTCCTTCATGGCGGCGGCGCGGCGGGCCGAGGAAGCCCCCGGCATGGCGACCCGCTCCGTCAACGCCGTCCTGGGGTTTGTGAAACTGCTGGACGATCTCGCCGAAGTGGCTACCGGTTCCGGTGCCGCCGCAGCGCTGGAAGCGGTCCTCGAACAGACCGGCTACCTCGCCGGGCTGCGTTCCAGCACTGATCCACAGGACGAGTCCCGCGTGGAGAACCTGGCGGAACTGGTCGCCGTCGTGCGTGAATACGAACAGGAGAATCCGGAGGGGTCCCTGGGCGCCTTCCTGGAGCAGGTGTCCCTGGTGGCTGACGCGGACCAGATCCCTGATGCCCCCGGTGCCGACATCGACGCCGCGGTGGCCGAGGCCAAACGCCTGGGCGTGGTCACGCTGATGACCCTCCACACAGCCAAGGGCCTCGAGTTCCCGGTGGTGTTCCTCACCGGCATGGAGCACGGGCTTTTCCCGCACCAGCGCTCCGCCACGGATCCCAAGGAACTCGCCGAAGAACGCCGGCTGGCGTACGTGGGCCTGACCCGCGCCCGCAAACGGTTGTACGTCACGCGGTCTGAAGTCCGCAGCATGTGGGGCCAGAGCCAGTACAACCCCGCCAGCCAGTTCCTCGAAGAAATCCCGGCCGAACTGGTCGATTGGAAACGTGAAGGAACCAGCCGGCAGTCCGGCGGCTGGGGGAGCGGCGGGTCAATCGGCTCAAGCCGGTATGGCGGATCCTTCTGGGGCGCCGGCACGCCGCGGGGAGCGGCGGCAGACTCCTCGGCCGGGTTCAACGCTGATGTTCCCGCCGCTCTCGCCAAGAACCGGGTGCAGCCGCAGAAGGAAATCGTGGCCGTCAGTGTGGGCGACAAGGTCAACCACACGAGCTTCGGCAACGGAACCGTGCTGGCACTGGAAGGCGCCGGAGACAAGACCGTGGCCAAGGTCAAGTTCGACGTCGGCGAGAAGCGGCTCCTGCTGCGCTACGCGCCCCTGACCAAACTGGACGCCTGAGAAGAGCTCCTAGCCGGGATGGTCCATTGAGACGGATTCCAGGTATTCGGGCACCCGGGCCTTCCAGCCGAGTTCGCGTTTGATCCGGATGCGGAGGGCGTCGGACGAGTCGGCTTCGCCGTGGGTGATATAGGTCATTGACGGTGCTGTGGGGGCGGTCCGCATCCATTGGATCAGCTCGTCGGCGTCGGCATGGGCGGACAGGCCTTCCATCTGGATGACTTCGGCCCCGATCCGGATGTCCTGTCCGTAGATGCGCAGATGATGCTCGCCGGCTGCGAGTGAAGCGCCCCTGGTTCCCGCGGCCTGGTATCCGTTGAGGATGATCGCGTTGCGCGGGTCGGGCCCGTAGTTCTCAAGGTGGTGCAGAATCCGGCCTCCGGTGAGCATGCCGCTGGCGGAAAGGATGATCATCGGACCGCCCCGGAGGTTGAGCAGTTTGGAATCGTCGGCGCTCCGGACAGGGGTGGCCAGCTTATACATCGCCTCAAATTCGTGCTGTTCGAGCCGGTGTTCCTCGCGGTGGCGCTGATACATGCCGGAGGCATCAATGGCCATGGGACTGTTGAGATAGACAGGGATATCCGGGACCGCCTTCTTCCTCATCAGCCGTGACAGGTGCAGCAATACCGTCTCGGCCCGTCCCACGGCGAAGGCTGCGATCATGATGACGCCCTGCCTCTTTGCCACGCGCCTGATGATCTCGCCCAGTTCGGCCTCCGGGTTCCCGGCGGGGTGTGCCCGGTTCCCGTAGGTGGATTCAGTCACCAGCACGTCGACAGACTGCAGGTTTCTTGGCGGATACATGAGGGGGTCGTTGGCGCGGCCGAGGTCACCGGTGAAGTGCACGGACCGGCCGCCGACGGTGAGCTGAATTTGGGCAGCGCCGAGGATATGGCCGGCGGGAAGGAAGGTTGCCTCGATGCCGTTTCCCAGTTCGAACGGAGTGTCGAAGTCCCGGGTTTTGAAACTGTTGAGCGAACGAACAGCGTCTTCTGCCGTATAGAGCGGCTGCGGGGGGTGGTGTTGGGAAGAACCCCGGTCATCCGCGTGGCGGGCCTCTTCCTCCTGCAGGTAACCGCTGTCAGGCAAAAGCAGGGTGCACAACTCGGTGGTTCCCGGTGTCGCATAGATCGGGCCGCGGAAGCCGTCCCGGACCAGCGCCGGAACGTAGCCCGTGTGGTCCAGATGGGCGTGGGTGAGGATGACGGCATCAAGGTTGGCCGGACTGACGGGAAATGACACGCGGTTTCGGTCCCGGATCCGTTTATAGCCCTGGAAGAGCCCGCACTCGACCAGAATCCGCCGTTCCGGTGACTCGACCAGATACCTGGATCCGGTCACCGTGTCCGTTGCGCCGAGAAACCTCAGCCTCGCCGACTGATGTTTCTCCACGGGGCGCTCCTTGGGTGCGGGATTCCGGGAATACCCTTGGGGCGCCTGCGCGGAGCCCAAGTGGCAACAGCCTACGCCCCGCAGATTTATATGGCCACGTTAGGTGCACGGCGGACGGTTTCGCGCGCTGCCAGCGGTGGCCGCCCCCGGGTCCAGCCGCAGCCATGAAGCATAATGGGGACCATGCGACGGACTGTACTGGGGATCTTCGCCGCCTTCATTCTGCCGGCGGCCACGGCCTGCACCATCACCACGGCTGACCCCGGTTATGTGGCTCCGCCGCCGCGGCCGCCCCTGGAGCAGCTGGAACAGGCGGCCCTGGTGGACCCGGCGCAGTTTGGTAGCAGCCAGGACGTCCTTTCCTTCATCACCGAGGACCGGAACATCGTGTGCTCGCTGACGTCCGCCAGGGGTGAGCACCTCAACCTCCCGTACGAGCCGAACAGCTTCAGCGCCCCCGCGAACGCCAAGCTGGCCACCGTGCCTGTGGCCCACTGTGAACTGGCGGCCTACCCGAAACCTGGCGCGGCGGATATCACGGACGATTGCGCGGGAACCGGTTTGGGCTACCTCGGCGGCACCGTCCTGCTTACCCCGAAGAAGGCCACCTACGGCGAATGCCGTTCAGGCGTCACACTCATGGAGGCCGCATACGGGCCCCGGGGTACCAGGCGCGGCCCGCTCAGCGAACTGCCTGTCCTGGCTGACGGCGCCAACCTGGAACGGAACGGTCTCCGCTGCTCGCCGTACAACCATGGTGTAGCGTGCGGAAATGTCTCCGGCGGCGTCGCGTTCTTCGTTGCCAGGGATCATTACGAAGCCATTTCCAAGCCTCCCGGAACCGCCGTCCCAACCCCTGCCGGCACCCCAAAAACCCCGTAATCTAGGGCTTTTTCTACGTTCCATAGAATAGTGTGCTTACTCACATAAGGGGTACTGTGGAACGGGCCGGTCCTCAGAGAGGACTAGAGTTCCGAGTGGAGCATTACGCACGGTGGCCCGTTCTAGGACTGGCCGCAGGTGCTTGCAATCCGCAGCCCGGTCATCGTCTTCGGCGGTGCCCGACTGTACAGAAACTACTTCGACGTAGAAGGACACTAAACCGTGGACCTGTTTGAATACCAGGCGCGCGATATGTTCGAGGCGCACGGTGTACCCGTGCTTGCCGGCATCGTGGCGTACACCCCAGAAGAAGCAAAAGCAGCAGCCGAAAAAATCGGCGGCGTGACTGTTGTTAAAGCACAGGTAAAGGTAGGCGGTCGCGGCAAGGCCGGCGGCGTCAAGGTAGCCAAGTCAGCTGACGAAGCACTTGAGCACGCCACCAACATCCTGGGCATGGACATCAAGGGCCACACCGTCAAAAAGGTGATGATTGCCCAGGGTGCCGACATCGCCGAGGAGTACTACTTCTCCGTGCTGCTGGACCGCGCCAACCGCAACTACCTGGCCATGTGCTCGGTTGAAGGCGGCATGGAAATCGAACAGCTCGCCGTCGAACGCCCTGACGCGCTGGCGAAGGTCGCAATCGATCCCGCCGTTGGAATCGACCAGGCCAAGGCAGACGAAATCGTCGCAGCCGCAGGCTTCTCCGAGGAACTGCGCGGCAAGGTCGCCGCCGTGATCCTCAAGCTCTGGGACGTCTTCAAGAAGGAAGACGCCACCCTCGTGGAGGTCAACCCGCTGGTCAAGACCGGCGCAGGCGACATCGTGGCACTCGATGGCAAGGTGACGCTGGATGAGAACGCCGAGTTCCGCCACGCCAAGCACGCCCTCCTTGAAGACAAGGACGCTGCGGACCCGCTCGAGGCCAAGGCCAAGGCACAGGACCTGAACTACGTCAAGCTGGACGGCGAGGTGGGCATCATCGGTAACGGTGCAGGCCTGGTCATGTCCACCCTGGACGTTGTTGCCTACGCCGGTGAAAACCACGGCAACGTCAAGCCCGCCAACTTCCTGGACATCGGCGGTGGAGCTTCCGCCGAGGTCATGGCTGCCGGCCTCGACGTCATCCTCGGAGACGAGCAGGTCAAGTCCGTGTTCGTGAACGTCTTCGGTGGCATCACCGCGTGTGACGCCGTCGCCAAGGGCATCGTCGGTGCGCTGGCCGAGCTGGGCCACAACGCCAACAAGCCGCTGGTAGTCCGCCTCGACGGCAACAACGTTGAGGAAGGCCGCCGCATCCTGGCCGAGGCCAACCACCCGCTGGTTACCCTGGCCGCCACCATGGACGAGGGCGCCGACAAGGCCGCCGAGCTCGCCAACGCAGCTAAGTAAGGGACGCACCATGTCTATCTATCTGAACAAGGACTCCAAGGTCATCGTCCAGGGCATCACCGGCGGCGAAGGCACCAAGCACACCGCCCTGATGCTGAAGGCCGGCACCAACATTGTGGGTGGCGTCAACGCCCGCAAGGCCGGTACCACGGTCCTGCACGGCGACGCTGAAATCAACGTCTACGGCACCGTCAAGGAAGCCATGGCCGAAACCGGCGCCGACGTCTCCATCGTCTTCGTCCCGCCGGCATTCACCAAGAACGCCGTGGTTGAAGCCATCGAAGCCGGCATCGGCCTCGTAGTTGTCATCACCGAAGGCGTGCCCGTCCAGGATTCCGCCGAGTTCTGGGCCCTCGCCCAGTCCAAGGTTGACGCCGACGGCAAGCAGGTCACCCGCATCATCGGCCCGAACTGCCCCGGCATCATCACCCCCGGCGAAGCACTGGTCGGCATCACGCCGAACAACATCACCGGCAAGGGCCCCATCGGACTGGTTTCCAAGTCCGGCACCCTGACCTACCAGATGATGTACGAACTGCGCGACCTCGGCTTCTCCACCGCCATCGGCATCGGTGGCGACCCCGTCATCGGCACCACGCACATCGACGCCCTGGCCGCGTTCGAGGCTGACCCCGAGACCAAGGCGATCGTGATGATCGGCGAAATCGGCGGCGACGCCGAAGAGCGTGCCGCCGAGTACATCAAGGCACACGTCACCAAGCCGGTTGTCGGCTACGTGGCCGGCTTCACCGCTCCCGAAGGCAAGACCATGGGCCACGCCGGCGCCATCGTCTCCGGTTCCGCAGGTACCGCGCAGGCCAAGAAGGAAGCCCTTGAGGCTGCTGGCGTGAAGGTCGGCAAGACGCCGTCCGAGACCGCCACGCTGCTGCGCGAAGTTTACGCAGCGCTCTAGGTTCACAGCACCACCACAACGCGGGGTCACTCCCCGCCCCATCCAGAGGTTGGATCGGGCGCGGAGTGACCCCGCGCTGGCCTTTAACGCGTGCTGACTCAAGTACGACGGCGCCCGTCACCTTCATCCCGAAGGCGGCGGGCGCCGTCGTCGTTAACTCCGTCCGGCCACCTTCAGCGCCCCGCCGCACCGCAACGCGGGGTCACTTCCTGGCCGATTAAGACGTGAAATCCGGCATCAAGTGACCCCGCGTTGCTCTGTGGGAGGAGCTGGTCCAAAGGCGTTGCTTTCACTTTCGGTTGTTTGCTAGTATGTCAGGACAAACTAGATCAAGGAGAAGTTCTATGCCGCTGGTTCGAATCGATGTCAACGCAGGCCGAAGCCCTGAGGAGTTGGGACGCCTCAGCCGCGGGATCCACGACGCCATCCTGGCGGAGTATGGCATTCCTGAGCGGGACTACTTCCACATCGTCACCGAGCACGCGCCGGGCCAAATTGTCGCCCAGGATGCAGGCCTTGGGTTTGAGCGGTCTTCGGAAGTGGTGATGATCCAGATTTTTACCCAGGGCGGCCGAGGCCCGGAGGCCAAGCAGTCACTCTTTGCGGCCATCGCCGAGCGGTTGGCCGAAGTTGGCGTTGCCGGGGAGGACGTCTTCCTGGGTTACGTGGAAAACACGGCCAGCGACTGGTCGTTCGGCTTCGGCCGCGCGCAGTATGTCACGGGAGAACTGGCAGTGCCCGGTAAATAGCGGCCTCGCCCGGCTCTTGGCGGACTGCCCGGAGTACTTTTTTCAAAGACTACGTTTCGTTGTAGTTATGTCAGTACAAACCTTTGACAGGACATGAAATCTGGTGCAGAGTAGTGGTTGTGGCCCCGCTCACGTACGGCCCCCAGGCACCGGAGCTCAGTCCCGCAAGAGTTCACAACAGAAAGGTCCGCGATCACCGTGAACCACGAACTGCTCACGATCGGGCGCATCAGCGTTGATATCTACCCGAACGACATCGGTGTGGATCTGGAGGACGTGCAGTCCTTCGGCAAGTACCTCGGAGGCTCGCCCTCGAACGTAGCGGTGGCAGCCGCCCGGCATGGCCGGCGGACCGGAGTGATCACCCGCACCGGCGATGACGCCTTTGGCACCTACCT
Organism: Pseudarthrobacter sp. IC2-21; assembly: GCF_034048115.1. Lineage (NCBI taxonomy): Bacteria > Bacillati > Actinomycetota > Actinomycetes > Micrococcales > Micrococcaceae > Pseudarthrobacter > Pseudarthrobacter sp. IC2-21. The sequence continues at coordinate 877,010 of NZ_CP139145.1, forward strand.
GCACCGCGAACTGCGCAAGTTCGGCGTGGACGACTCCTTCGTCACCCCGGTCAAAGAATGGCCCACCGCTGTGACGTTCTGCGCCATCAAGCCGGCCACGGACGAGTTTCCGCTCTACTTCTACGGCCGTTTCCCCACCGCACCGGACCTCCAGATCCACGCCGAAGAGCTTGACCTGGACGCCATCCGGAACGCCCGGATCTTCTGGTCCACCGTGACCGGCTTGTGCCAGGAGCCCAGCCGGGAAGCGCACCTCGCCGCCCATGAGGCCCGGGACCGCGACCAACTGAAAATCGGCCAGTTCACCGTCCTGGACCTGGACTACCGGCCCATGTTCTGGGCTTCCGAAACGGAAGCCCGGGAACAGGTCGCCAGGATTCTGCCCCACGTGACGGTGGCGATCGGCAACGACAAGGAGTGTGCCGTCGCCGTCGGGGCGGGAACCCCCGATGAGCAGGCCGACCGTTTGCTGGCCGCCGGCGTCGAGATTGCCGTGGTCAAGCTTGGCGCAGAGGGCGTGATGGCGAAGACACGCACGGAGCGCGTCGTTTCCGCACCGGTGCCGGTGGAGACCGTCAACGGGCTGGGCGCCGGTGATTCGTTCGGCGGTGCGTTCTGCCATGGGCTGCTGTCCGGCTGGCCGCTCGCCCAGGTGCTGGACTTCGCCAACGCGGCGGGTGCCATCGTGGCCTCGCGCCTCTCCTGTGCCGATGCAATGCCGACGCCGGAGGAAGTCACCTCGCTGCTGGCCGAACGCGGCCGCCTTGTCCCCGAGTTCGCCGGCGCCGGCACATCCCCTGAAGCAGTTTCCGAAGGAGCAGCGTCTTGAACCTCAACGACGATCCCCGCCGCTATGAGCACCTCAGTGCGCTGCGGCTGGAAGACCCCGACGCCGTAGCCCGGGCAGCCGCCTCGCGCCGCCGCCATCCAGGCCTCAAGTACGGCGTCCAGAACTTCATTGTCGCCGCTGACCACCCCGCCCGCGGCGCCCTCGCGGTCGGCAGCGATCCCGTGGCCATGGCGGACCGGCGTGGCCTGTTGGACCGCCTGCAGATCGCCCTTTCCAACCCCGCCGTCGACGGCGTCCTGGCATCTCCGGACGTCATGGATGACCTGCTCCTCCTCGGTGCCTTGGAAGGCAAGCTCCTTTTCGGTTCCATGAACCGCGGCGGACTGTCCGGCCTGGTGAACGAAATTGATGACCGTTTCACCGGCCATACCGCGGCTGCGCTAGCGGCGCTGGGGGCCGACGGCGGGAAGATGCTCACGCGCATCTGCCTGGGCGACCCGGACACGGTGCCCATGCTGGAAGCCACGGCCAAGGTCATCGATTCACTGGCCGAGCGCAAGCTGATCGCCATGGTGGAGCCATTTCTCTCCTCGTGGCAGAACGGCAGGGTCCGCAATGACCTGAGCACGGATGCCGTGATCAAGTCGGTGGCCATCGCCGAAGGCCTGGGTTCCACCAGCGCGTACACCTGGATGAAACTCCCGGTGGTTGCGGAGATGGAGCGGGTCATGGCGGCCACCACGCTGCCCACCGTGCTGTTGGGCGGGGACCCGGACGGCACGCAGGACGAGGTGTTTGCCAGCTGGCAGGCAGCCCTGGCTTTGCCCGGGGTCCAAGGCCTGACCGTGGGACGGACACTGCTCTACCCGGCCGACGGCGACGTTGCCGGAGCAGTCGCGACCGCCGCGTCCCTGCTCAAGACGCCTGTGCTGCAGTCATCAGCGAAAGTATCGGAGTAATTATCGTGGGAACAGCAACCCGCCGAATGACGGTGGCCCAGGCCGTCGTCGAGTATTTGTCCAAGCAGTACACCGTGGACTCGATCAACGGAGTGGACTACCGGGAACGCCTGATCCCCGGCACGTTCGGCATCTTCGGGCACGGCAACGTGGCCGGCGTCGGCCAGGCGCTGAAGCAGTACCAGCAGCAGGACCCGAGCATCATGCCGTACTACCAGGGCCGGAACGAGCAGGCGCAGGCGCACCAGGCCGTGGGCTACGCACGGCACACCCGCCGCCGGCAGACCTTCGCCATCAGCACCTCGATCGGACCGGGTTCCTCCAACCTGCTGACCGGTGCTGCGCTGGCGACGACGAACCGTTTGCCGGTGTTGCTGCTGCCGTCCGACACGTTTGCCACCCGGGCCGCGGACCCCGTGCTGCAGCAATTGGAGCAGCCCTACGCCTATGACATCACCGTCAACGACGCGTTCCGGCCGCTGTCCAAGTTCTTTGACAGGGTCTCCCGGCCGGAGCAGCTGTTCTCGGCGTTCCATCACGGCCTGCGTGTCCTGACCGACCCGGCCGAGACGGGCGCGGTGACCATCTCGCTGCCCCAGGACGTCCAGGCCGAGGCCTTCGACGTCCCCGAGGAATTCCTGGCCGAACGGGAGTGGCGCATCCGCCGCCCCGACGCCGACGACGAGGACGTCCGCCGCGCCGCTGAGGCCATCCGCGCCGCGAAGCGTCCGCTGATCATCGCCGGCGGCGGCGTTCTGTACGCCTACGCCAACGACGAACTCGCGAAGATTGTGGAGCTGACCGGCATCCCGGTGGGCAACACTCAGGCCGGTGTCGGCGTCCTGCCGTGGGACCACCAGTTCTCGCTCGGTGCGATCGGTTCCACGGGCACGACGGCGGCGAACGCCATTGCTGCCGAGGCGGACCTGATCATCGGGATCGGCACGCGCTACGAGGACTTCACCACCGCGTCGCGGACCGCGTTCCAGAACCCGGACGTGCGCTTCATCAACATCAATGTCGCGCCGATCGATGCGTACAAGCACGGCAGCACCCTGCCCATCGTGGCCGATGCCCGCAAGGCCCTGGTCAAACTCAACGCAGCCCTGGGCGGTTACCGGGTGGGAGCAGACCTCGAGCAGCAGATCGCGGCCGAGAAGAAGCGCTGGGATGCCACCGTGGACGAGGCCTTCGATACCCGCTACACCCCGTTGCCGGCGCAGAACGAAATCATCGGCGCCACGTCCCGGGCCATGGACGCCGCCGACGTCGTGATCTGTGCCGCCGGATCGCTGCCCGGTGACCTGCACAAGATGTGGCGCGTGCGTGACCCGTTCGGCTACCACGTGGAATACGCCTACTCCTGCATGGGCTACGAAATCCCCGGCGGACTCGGCGTCAAACGCGCTGCGCTGGCCGAAGCCGCACGCGGCGGCGAGCAGCGCGACGTCGTCGTCATGGTGGGGGACGGCTCCTACCTGATGATGCACACTGAACTGGTCACCGCCGTCGCCGAACGCATCAAACTCATTGTGGTCCTGATCCAGAACCACGGTTACGCCTCCATCGGCTCCCTGTCCGAGATGCTGGGTTCGCAGCGGTTCGGGACCCAGTACCGGGCCCTGAACGAGGAGCAACACAGCTTCGACGAAGGCGAAACCCTGCCCGTGGACCTGGCACTGAACGCCGAATCCCTGGGCGTGAAGGTCATCCGGATCGAGCCGGGGGAGAAGGTCATCGCCGAACTCGAGCAGGCCATCCGCGACGCCAAGGCGGCCCCGGAGCGGGGCGGTCCCATCCTTATCCACGTCGAATCCGACCCGCTGCTGGACGCGCCGAGCTCCGAATCCTGGTGGGACGTGCCCGTCTCGCAGGTCTCGGTCCTCGACTCGACGAGGCAGGCTTACCAGACCTACACCGACCACAAGAAGCGTCAGCGCAAGCTGCTCGGCTAAAGCCCTTCACTTCATCCTTCGACCACTCAAGGAAGAGTCCCATGACTGCCATCTCCACTGAGACCACCACCATCAACCACTTCATCAACGGCGCCGAATCCGCCGGCGAGGGCGCCCGTACCCAGCCGGTGTACAACCCGGCCACCGGCGCCGTGTCCGGTGAACTCCGCCTGGCCAACCGGGCCGACCTGGATGCCACCGTGGCCGCGGCCCGCAAGGCAGCCGACAGCTGGGGCGACATTTCCCTGGCCAAGCGCACCGCGGTGCTGTTCAAGTTCCGCGAGCTCGTCGCCGCGCACGTGGATGATCTTGCCGAACTGATCACGGCCGAGCACGGCAAGGTCCTCTCCGACGCCAAGGGCGAAATCGGCCGCGGCCTGGAAGTCATCGAGTTCGCCTGCGGCATCCCGCAGCTGCTCAAGGGCGACTACTCGGACCAGGTCTCCACCGGCATCGACGTCTTCTCCTTCCGCGAACCGCTCGGCGTCGTCGCCGGTATCACGCCGTTCAACTTCCCCGTGATGGTGCCGCTGTGGATGGCTCCAATGGCCATCGCCACCGGCAACGCCTTCATCCTCAAGCCCTCCGAGCGGGATCCTTCAGCCTCCATGCTGCTGGCCAAGCTGTGGAAGCGAGCCGGCCTGCCCGACGGCGTGTTCCAGGTCCTGCACGGTGACAAGGAAACCGTGGACGGGCTCCTGACCCACCCGGACGTCGACGGCATCTCCTTCGTCGGCTCCACCCCGATCGCCCAGTACGTCCACGAAACCGCCACCAAGCACGGCAAACGCGTCCAGGCCCTCGGCGGGGCGAAGAACCACGCCATCGTGATGCCCGACGCCGACCTGGACAACGCCGCCGACCACCTCGCCGCCGCCGCCTTCGGTTCCGCCGGGGAACGCTGCATGGCCATCTCCGTGGCGGTCGCCGTCGGCGATGCTGCAGACCTGATCGTCAAAAAGGTCGAGGAACGCGCCCTCGCCGTCAAAGTCAATAACGGCACCGCACCCGGCGCCGAAATGGGCCCCGTCATCACCCCGGCGTCCAAGGAACGCATCGTAAAGATCGTCACCGAGGCGGAAACCGCAGGCGCCGCGATGGTGGTGGACGGCCGCGACCTCGTCGTCCCCGGCCACGAGGACGGCTTCTGGGTGGGCCCCACCGTCCTGGACCACGTCAAGACGGAAATGACTGCGTACACCGAGGAAATCTTCGGACCGGTCCTCGTCGTGGTCCGCGTTGACACCCTCGAAGACGGCATCAACCTGATCAACGCCAACCCGTACGGCAACGGCACCGCCATCTTCACCTCCTCCGGCGCCAACGCCCGCACGTTCCAGCGCTCCGTCACGGTGGGCATGATCGGCATCAACGTGCCCCTGCCCGTCCCGGTCGCCTACCACTCCTTCGGCGGCTGGAAGGCCTCACTGTTCGGCGACAAACACATCTACGGCCCCGAAGGCGTGTCCTTCTACACCCGCGGCAAGGTGGTCACCTCCCGCTGGCCCGAACCCACCCACGCCTCCGGCGCAAGCTACAACTTCCCTTCCAACTGACACTTCCTTGCAGAAAGACAACGCTGTCATGACAGACGTCGAGAACAAACTGATCATCGGCACCGCCCCCGACTCCTGGGGTGTCTGGTTTCCGGACGACCCCCGGCAGACCCCGTGGGAGCGTTTCCTGGACGAGGTTGCGGAGTCCGGGTACAAGTGGATCGAACTGGGCCCGTACGGCTACCTGCCCACTGATCCCTCCCGCCTTGCCGAAGAGCTCAAGGCCCGCGACCTGAAGGTCACGGCCGGAACGGTCTTCACCGCGTTCCACCGGGGCGCCGAACAGTACGACGAAGCCTGGGAGCCCGCCCGCAAGGTTGCCGAACTGACGGCCGCCATGGGCGGCGAACACATCGTGGTCATCCCGGCGATGTGGCGTGACGATGTCACCGGCGAGGCCGTCGAAAGCGGTGAGCTCACGGAGAAAGGCTGGGCGGACCTGTTTGCGGGCCACAACCGCATGGGGAAGGTCCTGCTGGAGGACTTCGGCCTGAAGCAGCAGTTCCATTCCCATGCGGACTCGCACGTCGGTGCGCAGCAGGACATCGAAACCCTGCTGGCCGCCACGGACCCGACGTACCTGAACCTGTGCCTGGACACCGGCCACGCCGAATACTGCGGGGCCTCCAGCCTGGAACTGATCAAAAACTACCCGGACCGCATCGGCTACCTGCACCTGAAGCAGATCAACCCGGACGTCCTCAAAAAGGTCAACGCGGAAAACATGACCTGGGCTGCGGCGAACCTCGCCGGCGTGATGACCGAGCCGCCCAACGGACTGCCGGACCTCCGGGCCGTCATCGAAGCCGTCGAGGCGCTCAACCGTCCGATCTTCGGCATCGTGGAGCAGGACATGTACCCGGTCGCCTTCGACGTGCCGATGCCCATCGCCAAGCGCACCCGCAACTACCTGCTCTCCTGCGGTTCCCGCACCCGCGTCCAGTAACTCAACCGAACTCACGAAGGACAGAACAGTGACCAAGACTCTCCGCGTAGCCGTTATCGGCGCCGGCCGCATGGGTGCGGACCACATCAAGCGCCTCAGCACGCGCATCCACGGCGCTGAAGTAGCCGCCGTCGTCGACGTTGATCTTGCGCGGGCACAGGCCGCCATCGAAGGGATCGACGGCGCCGTGGCGCTGGCAAGCGCCGACGAAGCGCTGAACAACGGTGACGTGAACGCCGTGCTGATCGCCACCCCGGGTTTCCTGCACGAGGAAATCCTGTACAAAGCACTGGAGAAGGACTTCCCGATTCTCTGTGAGAAGCCGCTGACGCCGGATGCGGAGAGTGCGTGGAAGGTGGTCCAGGCCGAGGTCGCTGCCGGCCGTAAGCGCATCCAAGTCGGCTTCATGCGCCGCTTCGACGCCGAGTACGCGGCACTGGGCTCGATCATCCGTACCAGCGAACTGGGGGAGCTGCTGATGCTGCACCACCAGCACCGCAACCCCAGCACCCCCGAGGGCTTCACCAACGAGATGCTCATCAACGACTCCGTGGTCCACGAGTTCGACGCGATCCGCTACTTCACCGGTGAGGAAATCACCTCGGTCCAGGTCCGTCTTGGCAAGCCGACCCGCAACGCCCCCAACGGCCAGCACGACCCCCAGCACGTCCTGCTGGAAACCGAATCCGGTGTCCTGGCCGACGTCGAGATCTATGTCAACGCCAAGTTCGGCTACCAGGTGGCCACGCAGGCGTCGTTCGAGGACGGCATTGTCAGCATCGGCGGGGACAGCGGACCGTACGTCCAGTCCGCCGGCAAATGGGGCGGCAACGTCACTCCCGGGTTCGAGGAGCGCTTCGGCGCGGCCTACGACGTCGAGGTCCAGGCCTGGGCGGACGCCGCGCTCCGCGGTGAAATCGGCGGCCCCAACGCCTGGGACGGCTACGCCACCGCGGCCTGCTGCGAAGCCGGTGTGGAGGCCCAGAAGTCAGGCGAGAAGGTCAAGGTCCAGCTCAACACCAAGCCGGACCTCTACAGCTAGCTGAAACCAGGGGCGGCCTGCCGGCAGCAGCCTGGCAGGCCGCCCCTGCATTCAGCACCGAAGTTTTCCGAACCACAAAGGAGTGACCATGAAAATCGCCCTGGACCCCACCCCGTTCCACCACAGCCACAGCCTGCTGGAATTTCCGCGCGTGGCCGCCGACCTTGGCTACAAGTACCTGCAGCTGACCCCGCACGCAGATATGATCCCGTTCTACAACCACCCCAAGGCCGACGATGAACTGGTGGTCCAGCTGAACAAGGCCTGCAAGGACGCCGGTGTGGAGATCGCCTCGGTTCTTCCGGTCCTGCGCTGGTCCGGCCCGGATGAGGATGCCCGCGAGGCGGCCGTGCGCTACTGGAAGCGTGCCATCCAGATTGCCGTGGACCTCGGCGTCAGCACCATGAACACCGAATTCAGCGGCCGGCCCGAGAAAGCCGAAGAGTCCGAGCGCGCCTTCTACCGCTCCATGGAGGAACTGCTGCCGATCATCGAGCGTGAAGGAATGGACGTCCTGATCGACCCGCACCCGGACGACTTCGTCGAAGACGGCCTGGCCGCCATCCGCGTGATCAGGGGCGTCAACTCGCCCAACATCGGCATGGTCTACGTGGCCTCGCACACCTTCCACATGGGCAATAAGCCGCTGGAGATCATGCGGGCCGCCGGGGACAGACTCCGCCTGGTCCACGTCTCTGACACGATGGACCACCACGCCTCGCACGGGCTCCGCTACATCACCAACCCGCCCGGAAACGCCGTGCGCGTCCACCAGCACCTGAAAATCGGCGACGGCGACGTCAACTGGGACGAGTTCTTTGGCGGGCTGAGGGAGATCGGCTTCCTGGACAAGGACAACACCGTGATGGTTTCCAGCGTCTTCGCCGAGGACGACAACGCCGAGGAGGTCTCCCGCTACCAGCTCGAGACGATGGGCCAGTACATCGACAAGGTCAAGTAGTGGCGGGCGACGCGAAGCAAACCCTGACGAATCCCGGCACAGTCCAAGCCGACGCCGCCGGCAGCTCCAAACAGAACCAGCCGGCCAGGCCCGCCAACCCGAAAAAGTTCATGCGGAAGGTGGCACTCTTCTCCACCTTCGGCGGACTGCTCTTCGGCTATGACACGGGGGTGATCAACGGCGCCCTGCCGTTCATGCAGCGGGACCTGGGATTGACGCCGCTGACCGAAGGACTGGTCACCTCCACCCTCCTGTTCGGCGCAGCCTTCGGCGCCATCAGCGCAGGCCGGCTCTCCGACCGCTTCGGCAGACGCAGAACCATCATGGGCCTGGCCCTGATCTTCATTGTGGCCACCATCGCCTGCACCGTCTCACCAAGCACCGAACTGCTCATTGCGGCCCGGACCCTGCTGGGCCTCGCGGTGGGCGGCGCGTCCGTGATTGTCCCGGTGTACCTCGCGGAAATGTCGCCGGCGGCCCAGCGCGGCCGCATCGTCACCCAAAACGAACTGATGATCGTCACCGGCCAGTTCCTCGCCTTCACCTTCAACGCAGTACTGGGCAACCTCTTTCCCGACGAAACCCACGTCTGGCGCTGGATGCTGGTGATCGCCACACTCCCTGCCGTCATCCTGTGGTTCGGGATGCTGGTGCTGCCGGAGAGCCCGCGCTGGCTGGCCTCGGCCGGCCGCTTCGGGGCAGTGCTGGAAGTACTGCGTTCCACCCGCGCCGCCGGCGACGTCTCAGCGGAGTTCGACGAGGTCCGGCAGGCAGCCCGCGAGGATTACCAGGCCAAGATGGGCACATTCAAGGACCTCACCGTTCCGTGGATCCGCAGGATCTTCGTGGTGGGCCTCGGCATGGCCATCATCAACCAGATCAGCGGCGTCAACGCCATCATGTACTACGGGACCTCCATCCTGTCTTCGTCCGGATTCGGTGACCGGGGCGCCCTGATTGCCAACGTGCTCAACGGCATCACGTCGGTGGCCGCCGTCGTCGTCGGCATGTATCTGATGGCGCGAGTGCCCCGCAAACCCATGCTGATTGTGGGACTGTGCGGCACGGCGTCGTCCCTGACGGCCATCGCTGTCATCTCCATGGCGCTGCCGGAGAGTACGCTGCGCGGCTACCTGGTGCTGCTGTTCATGGTGACGTTCCTGGCTTCCATGCAGGGCTGCATCGGCACCGTCACCTGGCTGACCATGTCGGAGATCTTCCCCATGCACGTCCGGGGCATCGCCATGGGCATCTGCGTCTTTGTGCTGTGGATGATCAACTTCCTGATCGGGTTCTTCTTCCCGCAGATGGTTTCGTGGATCGGCGTCTCGGCCACGTTCTTCATCTTCGTGGGACTGCAGCTGGGTGCCATTCTCTGGGTCAAGCGCGTCGTCCCGGAAACCAAGGACAAATCCCTGGAGGAGCTGGAGCACCTGTTCAAGCAGCGCTCCGGCGTATCCGCCTAAGGTGACGCAAGAACCAGGGTGACGCAAAAACGCCCGACGCCGGCCGGCGTCGGGCGTTTTTGTCTCCAGCGGGTGCGGGGGCCCAGGACGCTCTCTCACTTAACGCAGGAAAAACGGCATCCCTCTCTCACTGGTGAGAGAGGGATGCGGGAAAACCCGCATTAAGTGAGAGACGGTGCTACAGGCGTTGGGGGACTGCTCAGGAGACACAACAGCAGGGACGCCGCGAAAGCGACGCCCCTGCTGTCGGGCTGCGGGCCGGGTGTGGCTAGGCCGTCGGGTTCAGTGACGCGGCAAGTGCGGCGTCAGCGTCGAGCAGGACCTTCGCTGCCACCTGCAGCCCTTCGATCCGGCCGAGGGACGTATCCTCATGTTCGATGTTGACCAGCATGTTCGGGTCCACCTCGTGCAGCGCGCGCAGGAACTCGGTCCAGAAGGCCGTATTGTGCCCGCGGCCCAGGGCCACGAAGTCCCACGCAGAGTTTTTGGGCCATTCGTTGGCCCACTCGTCGCCGCCGAGGTTGGTGCGGTTCTCGTCCGGAGCCAGCCGGCGGAAGCTGTTATCCAGCACTCCGTAGAGGGCGGCGTTGGCCGTGTTGACCCGGACGTCCTTGGCGGCCGCCTGGAAGACCAGTGGGCCGAGTTCGCGGACCACCGCCACCGGGTCCATCTGCTGCCAGAAGAGGTGCGAAGCATCCAGCTCCACACCCACGTGCGTGGCGCCGGTCAGCTCGATGAGCTTGTAGACGTCCGCGGTGTTGAAGACGATGTTTTGCGGGTGCAGTTCAAGGGCAACCTTGACGCCGTGGTCCGCCGCGAGCCGGTCGGTTTCCTTCCAAAACTCCGCCGCCACGTCCCATTGGTAGTCCAATACGTCCAGCGCTGCGGAATTCCACGCGTTGACCACCCAGTTGGTCACGGTCGCACCGGGCTCGCCGCCGGGCAGGCCGGACATGGTCACCACGCGGTTCTGTCCCAGCCGGTGCGCCAGCCGGATGGAGCGGCGGATATCCTCGGCATGCTTTTCGCCGATCTCCCGCTTGGGGTGCAGCGGGTTGCCGTTGCAGTTCAGGCCGGCGATCGAAACCCCCGTCCCCTCGAAGACAGCCAGGTAGTCGTCCCGGGCGGCGTCGCTGGTGAGGATGTCATCAAAGGTGGGCACGTGGACAGCGGGCAGGAAGCCGCCGGTGTTGATTTCGATGCCCGTCAGGCCCAGGTCCGCGATGACCTTGAGGGCCTCGGGCAGCGGCCGGTCGTGCAGGATTGCGTTGTAGACGCCGAGTTTCATAGCGTGACCTTCTTCCCGTGGTTCAGGGCCGATTCGCTGACGGCGCCCAGCAGTTCCATGTTGCGGACGCCCTCGTCGAAGGTGGCGCAGCGGGGAAGCGACTCGGCTTCGCTGAGGCCGGCCACTTCCTCAAGGAACGCGCGGGCCTGGTAGCCAAAGGCGTCGTTCTGGCCGAAACCCACTTCAGGGGCATCCATGGCCAGGCCGCCGGAAATGTACGGGTGGCCCGGACCGAGGATGACCTGGCGGTACCCGTTTTCGTTGCCGGAGCCGTCGTTGAGGAACAGTTGGATTTCAGCAGGGCGGCGCTGGTCGAATTTGGCCGCTCCGTTCTCGCAGAACACTTCGAAGTTCAGGCTGTTGGCATGCCCGGCCGCAACCCGGGAGACCTCGAAGCTGCCCGCGCCGTTTTCGAACTCGGCGGAAAATGCTGCGTAGTCATCGTTCTCCACAGCCTCAAAAATGTCGCTGACGGCTGCATGATCGTGTCCCATGACGGCACCCAGCGGCAGGGGCCGTTTGCCGATGACTGTGCTGAGCCGGCCACCGGTGACTGACTGGATGTCCCCGCAGAGGAACTCGGCAACGTATGCCAGGTGGCTTCCGACGTCGGCCAGCGCACCCGAGCCGGGGCCGCCCTTGTAGCGCCAACTCATGGGTGCGGACGGGCTGAACCCGTAGTCGGTCCAGTACCGGCCGCTGAAGTGCAGGACGTTGCCCAGGACACCGGTGCGGATGAGATCGCGGATATAGGCGATGCCCGGCGTGCGGCGGAAGGTGAACCCGATGCGCGCAATGGAACTGGCATTGCGGGCGGCCTCCGCCATGGCGCGGGCGTCGTCGAGTGAATCACTGAGCGGCTTCTCGCACAACACGTGCTTGCCGGCGGCCAGCAGGCCCTCCACGACTTCGCGGTGCAGGGAGTTCGCAATGACCACGCTGACCACGTCGATGTCGTCAGCCTCAGCGATGGCCTGCCAGGAGGTGTCGTGGCGCTCGTAGCCAAAGCGGCGGGCAGCCAGCGAGCCGAACTCGGCATTCACGTCACCAATGGAGACCAGTCGCACCTCGGGGAGGACCGGGCTGTAGAGGGTGGACGCTGTCCGGTAGGCCGCCGCATGGGCCTTGCCGGCCATTCCGGCGCCGATGACTGCGACGCCAAGGCTTTCAGCCATTGATTTCTCCTTTGAAATTCAGCCGTGGCGGGACGTCCAACGGCTTTTTGTAGCGCTACAATTTTGTAGGCTGACTCGAGCGTAGTCATGTCTATATGTCCTGTCAATCATTCTTTGAGGTTCACGAAGAACAGAAAGGTGGCCGCGATGGCACCCCCTAATGCCCAGGCTCGGCGCCCAACGCTGTACGACGTGGCGAAGCTGGCGGGTGTTTCGCCGTCGTTGGTGTCATTGGTGCTGCAGAATCCGGACAGGGTGAGTGAGAAGCGCCGCGCGGCCGTGCGCAGCGCCATAGCTGAGCTCGGCTACCGGCCCAGCAGGGCCGCCACCGCCCTGGCGAGTAACAGGACCAAAAGCATCGGCCTGGTCATCGACGATTACCGGAACCTTTGGTTTGTGGACCTGCTTCGCGGGATGGAATCGGCACTCACGGAACACGGCTACCAGGTAATGCTTGCCGATTCCCGGCCGGGGGAAAATCGCATCAGGGAAGCGGCTGACGGGTTGCTGGCCATGCATGTCGATGGGCTGGTGATCGCAGCGGAGCCGGCTGGAACCGTGCTGACCGGCACCGGGGTTCCCACCCTTGTGGCCGGCTGGCGGAACGGCGTGCCGGCCGAGGTGGACCTCATTACCAACGACGACGACGCCGGCGGCGCCCTGGCGGCCGAACACTTACTCGGGCTCGGGCACACGAAAATCGGACACCTCACGGGGGCGGGCGGCGCCGCAGCCCATCGCAGGGCGGGCTTCGAAGCCAGGGCCCGGGACTCCGGCGCTGATTTGCGGATCGCGGGGGACTCGGGTGGTACCTCGGAGGAGGATGGCTACGCCTCTGCGTGCTGGCTGTTGGATCACCACCCGGAGACCACGGCGATCTTTGCCGCCAACGACACGATGGCCTTGGGGGCCTTCGGTGCCATCAAGGCCCGCGGCCGGGCAGTTCCGGCGGACATTTCCGTAATCGGCTACGACAACTCCGTCCTGGCGAAGTCACGCTATCTGGAGCTGACCTCCGTGGACAACCGGAGCGACCTGGTGGGCGTGGAGGTGGCAAAAGTGCTGCTGGAGCGCATTGCGGGCCCTTCGGTCAGCCCGCAGCGGAGGCTGATTGACCCGAGCCTGGTGGTCCGCGGCACTACATCCCGGCCCGCCCGGTGAATGTGCCCGGGAAGTAAAATTACGTACAAACATCCTAATGTCAGGACAAAGTATTGACATCTGTGAGTTGAGTCACCATGATCGGTGTAGAGGGCTTTGAGCACCTGCGGAGCTGCAGGGCCGTAACCCCGATCAAAGGAGATAAATCGTGAAGAACTTTTCGTGGCGGAAGGCGGCCCTGGTGGCGGCCGTCGTTCCGATGATGGCTCTCAGTGCTTGTTCCAGCCAGGGCGGCAAAGCCGTCGACACCGGCAACGCGGCCGGCGGCGGCCAGGTCGCCAGCACGGACCGGATCAAGGTGGCCCTCATCACCCACGCTGCGGCGGGCGATACGTTCTGGGACATTGTCCGCAAGGGCGCCGAGGAGGCTTCCTCGAAAGACAACGTGGAGCTGCTCTACACCAGCGATCCCGAAGCAGGGCGGCAGGCGCAGCTTGTCCAGCAGGCCATAGACCAGAAGGTTGACGGCATCGCGGTCACCCTTGCCACCCCGGACGCCCTCAAGGACGTGCTGAAGAAGGCCACCGACGCAGGCATTCCCGTAGTGAGCCTCAACGCGGGCGAGTCCGTCTCGGCGCAGCTTGGCGCCTTCACCCACTTCGGTTCCAATGAGCAGTTGGCAGGCCAGGCCGTGGGCGGCAAGCTCGCGGAGCAGGGCTTCAAGCACCCCGTCTGCGTTATCCAGCAGCAGGGCCACGTGGGCCTTGAAGCACGCTGTGCAGGTGTCAAGGCGAAGGTGCCCGGCACAGAGATCCTCTACGTTGACGGCAAGGACATGACCTCGGTCCAGTCCACGGCAACGGCGAAGCTCCAGGCCGCGAAGGATGCCGATGTGATCATCGGCCTCGGCGCCCCGATCACGCTGACCCTCCTCAAATCGGTCACGGACGCCAGCAGCTCCGCAAAGGTGGCCAGCTTCGACCTCAACGCCGACCTTGCCCAGAAGATCGTGGATGGAACCGTACTCTTCACGGTTGACCAGCAGCCGTGGCTCCAGGGCTACATGTCCGTTGACTCTCTCTGGCAGGCCAAGCGCGGCGGGTTCAAGCTTGGCGGCGGACAGCCGGTTCTGACCGGTCCCACCATCGTGGACAAGGCAAACGCCTCCAACGTTCTCAAATTCGCCCAGCAGGGCGTCCGCTAGATCCAGGCCTCGGGCTGTGCGGCGGATGACCGCCGCACAGCCCGACCAACAAGGAGTTATTCCTATGGCAAATACAGCAACCCTGCCACCGGCACCGGCCCCAGCGGCCGGGACACGTGGTGACGAGCGCATTGGGCAACGTAGCCCGTTCCAAAAACTCCTGGGCCGCCCTGAGGTTGGCGCGCTCGTAGGAGCTGTGGTTCTATTTATCTTCTTCGCGTTGGTGTCCCAGACCTTCACCCAGCCGAACGCGTTGGCGACCATCCTGTATGGCAGTTCCACGATCGGGATCATGGCGGTGGGGGTATCGCTGCTGATGATCGGCGGCGAGTTCGACCTTTCGACCGGCGTCGCGGTGATTTCCTCGGCTCTGACGGCGTCCCTGTTTAGCTGGAATTTCTCGATGAATGCGTGGGTCGGTGTTGGCCTGGCGCTCGTCGTCTCGCTCGGGATCGGGTTTATTAACGGCTGGATCCTGATCAAGACGAAGCTGCCCAGCTTCATCGTGACCCTGGCGACGTTCCTGATGCTGACCGGGTTGAACCTGGCCCTGACCCGGCTGATCGGCGGCTCGGTGTCTTCGCCGTCGATTTCGAAGCTGGACGGTTTCGACTCGGCCCGGGCGGTGTTTGCTTCCTCGATCAGTGTGGGTGGCGTCGAGGTCAAGATCACCGTGTTTTTCTGGATCATCCTGGTCGCGGTGGCCTCGTGGGTGCTGCTGCGCACGAAGGTGGGGAACTGGATCTTCGCGGCCGGCGGCGACGCGAATGCTGCCCGCGCTGTCGGTGTCCCCGTCACCAAGACCAAGATCGGCCTGTTCATGGCAGTGGGTTTTTGCGGCTGGATCCTGGGCATGCACAACCTGTTCGCCTTCGATGCGGTGCAGTCAGGGGAGGGTGTGGGCAACGAGTTCCTGTACATCATCGCCGCGGTGATCGGCGGCTGCCTGCTGACCGGCGGCTACGGCTCGGCGGTGGGCGGCGCGATCGGCGCGTTTATCTTCGGCATGGCCAACAAGGGCATCGTGTATGCGCAGTGGAACCCGGACTGGTTCAAGTTCTTCCTGGGCCTGATGCTGCTGCTGGCCACCATCGTGAACCTCATCGTCAAGCGCCGCGCGGAACTCAAGTAAAGGGGCCGGAGAGAATGAACGCCAACCAGATCGACCAGCAGACCCTGCTGCACAATGAAACGGATCCGCTGACCCACACCCCGGTCCACCTGCTCTCCCTGGAGGGCGTGGGCAAGCACTACGGGAATATCATCGCCTTGAGTGATGTGACCATGGCGGTCGATAACGGCCGTGTCACCTGCGTGCTGGGAGATAACGGCGCCGGCAAGTCCACGCTGATCAAAATCATCGCCGGCCTGCACCAGCATGACGAGGGCGTGCTGAACATCATGGGTGAGGAACGGAAGTTCAGTTCGCCCCGTGACGCCCTCGACGTCGGGATCGCCACCGTCTACCAGGACCTGGCCGTCGTGCCCCTGATGCCGATCTGGCGGAACTTCTTCCTCGGCTCGGAACTGACCTCCGGGTTCGGGCCGTTCAAGAGCCTGGATGTCCAGCAGATGAAGGACATCACCAAGAAGGAACTCGCGGACATGGGCATTGACCTGCGCGACGTGGAGCAGCCCATCGGCCAGCTCTCCGGCGGTGAGCGCCAGTGCGTGGCGATCGCCCGGGCCGTGTACTTCGGGGCGAAGGTCCTGATCCTGGACGAGCCCACGGCGGCCCTGGGTGTGAAGCAGTCCGGCGTGGTCCTGCGCTACATCCTGCAGGCCCGCGACCGCGGCCTCGGGGTCATCTTCATCACCCACAACCCGCACCACGCCTTTCCCGTGGGGGACCGGTTCCTGCTGCTCAAGCGCGGCAAGTCAATCGGCTACTACGACAAAAAAGACATCACCCTGGACGAACTCACCGCCCAGATGGCAGGCGGTGCCGAACTCGCCGAACTCGCCCACGAACTCGAACAACTCGGCGGCCACAACGAGGCCCTCAAGGAAGTCCAGGCCGAAGTCGCCGACGTCACCGACACCGCCCCGCCAGGGGGCCCGAAGCACGCTTAGGGCAGAGCGACCCCGGGGGGTACTCCGGACACCCCGGGAGTACCCCGTTGTGCGCCTGCGCCCTGCTTCGGGACGAGACACACGAACATCAACGAAGGGAACATCATGCCGATCCGGGTAGGTGTCATTGGCGCCGGAATCATGGGCGCGGACCACATCAGGAACCTCTCCTCCAACATCGGTGGTGCCGAGGTCACCTTCGTGGCAGATCTGGATGCTGACCGCGCCGCTGCGGCAGCGCCGTCGTCGGCACGCATCACCACCGACCCCTCGGAGCTGATCCACTCCAGCGAGGTGGACGCCGTGGTGGTGGCCTCACACGACTCCACCCACGCCGGCCTGGTCCTGGAGTGCTTCGAGACGATGACGCCGGTGCTGTGCGAAAAGCCGCTGGCACCCACCGTCCTGGAAAGCCTGGAAGTGGTGGCTGCGGACGCCGATATGGTGGCCGCGACGGGAGCGTCCCTGCTTTCGCTCGGTTTCATGCGGCGCTTCGACCCGGGCTACGTGGCACTGCGGCAGGCCGTGCGGGGACGGGCGCAGGGCGGGCCGCTGATGGTCCACTGCATCAGCCGGAACGCCGCCGCGGCTCCCGGCACCACGGCGGAATCGGCCATCACCAACTCGGCCATCCATGAGCTGGACATCATTCCCTGGCTGCTGGGCTCTCCCATCACGGAAGTGTCCTGGCAGGCCGGCAACAGCACCCGGCACGCGGAGGCCGGTCTGCCGGACCCGGCATTCATGACGCTCCGGACCGCCGACGGAACCCTCACCACCCTGGAACTGTTCCTGAATGCCCAGTACGGCTACACCACCCGTTGCGAGGTTGTTTCGGAGCGCGGCATCACGGCACTGCAGAACTCCGCCCTGCTGGGCATCGAGCAGGAAGGAACCAGGCAGGAGCAGATCCCTGCGGACTGGCGACCCCGCTTCGCCGACGCGTACCGGCTGCAGCTGCAGGCCTGGATCTCTGCGCTTGCCGCGGGAGACAAGCCTTCCCTCGCCGGTGCCCAGGACGGACTGAACGCCGCACTCGTCGCCCAAGCCATGATCCAGTCGCTGCACAGCGACGGGACGGCCACGAAGGTCAAGTATCTATGACCGCCACCGCCCTCCCGTCGTCCAGGGTCCCGGACTCCCGTGACGCCCCCGTGCTGCGCTGGGGCATCATGGGCCCGGGCTGGATCGCCGAACGCTTCACCGAATCCCTCCAGGCGCACACCGGACAGGTGATTGGCGCCGTCGGGTCCCGGTCACTGAACAGGTCCAAGGCCTTCGCGGACACGTTCAACGTGCCGGCCGCGTACGGGAGCTATGAGGAACTGGCCGCGGCCCCGGACATCGACATCGTCTACGTGTGCACGCCGCACACCGGCCACCACGCCGCCGCACTGCTGGCCATCGAGGCGGGCAAGCACGTGCTGGTCGAGAAACCGCTCGGCCTCAACGCGGACCAGGCACGCGATATTGCCGGCCGGGCCGAGGCCGCCGGCGTGTTCGCCGCGGAGGCCATGTGGACGTTCTTCCTGCCGAAGTTCGATGTGATCCGCCAGATCCTCGACGCCGGCACCCTGGGGACCATCACCACAGTGGTTGCGGAGTATGGCGAGCACTTCGACCCCGCCCACCGCATCTTCAATCCTGACCTCGCCGGCGGCCCGCTGCTGGACCTGGGCACGTATCCACTGGCACTGGTGACCGAGGTGCTGGGCAGCCCGCAGCAACTGGCTGCCATGGGTCAGCCGCACCAGTCCGGCGTGAATGCCCAGCTGTCCGCGATGATGACGTTCGACGGCAGCGCGCAGGCCATGGTGAACACTCACGTGCACAACTTCACGCCCACGGCAGCCATAGTGGTGGGCTCAAAGGCGACACTGACCATCGACGGGCCCTTCAACATGCCCGGCGGCTTCGAGGTCCGCTTCCCCGACGGCACCCGCCTTCGCCATGACGAACCCGCGGGCGGCCACTTCGAAGGCCTGCACTATGAGGCCGCGGCCGTTGCACGGGCCATCGGCGCAGGCAGCCGGGAAGCCAGCCAACGGACACTGGCTGCCTCCATCCGCACCTTGGAAGTGGCCGATCAGATCCGCAGCCAGCTCGGCCTGGTGTTCCGCGGCGAAGCAACCACGGCCGCGGCCCGGCACTAATTCTCCCAAACCAGCGACACCATCCACGCGCCAGCCCCATGAAAGGACCAGCCCATGGCTTATCTCACCCCCACCCCCGCCCCCAACCCGGCCCCGGTACGGATCGGCCTCATCGGCTCGGGCTGGATGGGCGCGTTCCACGCTGAAAGCATTGCCCGCCGGGTCCCGGATGCGGTGCTCGCCGCCATCGCCGACCCAAACGTTGAATCTGCCCAGGCGCTCGCCGCCTCGCTCGGCACAACCAAAGTCACGGCCAGTGCCGAGGACATCCTGGCCGATCCCGCGATCGATGCCGTGATCATCGCCAGTCCGGCCCGTTTTCATGCCGCCCTGACCAGCAAGGCAGCCGCCGCCGGGAAACACGTGTTCTGCGAAAAGCCTGCGGCGCAGGACCTTGACGAGCTCGACGCCGCCCTTGCCGCCGTGGAGGCCGCCGGGGTGCACTTCCAAATAGGCTTCAACCGCCGCTACGCCGACGACTTCCAGGCGGCCAAGAAGGACCTTGCCGCAGGGACGGCGGGCACGCCGCAGCTCCTGCGCTCGCTCACGCGCGATCCGGGGACCGGCAGCATCCCGAACGCCGCGAGGGTACCGGCCTGGACCATTTTCCTGGAAACCCTCATCCACGACTTCGACACCCTGAACTGGTTCAATGAGGGCGCTGAGCCCGTGGAGGTCTACGCCGTGGCCGACGCCCTGGTGGAACCCGCCCTGCGCGACCAAGGCTTCCTGGACACCGCCGTGGTCACCGTCCGCTACAGCAACGGCGCCATCGCCGTGGCGGAAGCGAACTTCAGCGCCCTCTATGGCTACGACGTCCGGGGTGAGGTCTTCGGTTCAAAGGGCATGGTCCAGGCCGGCCGGTCCACCGAAACAGCGGCCCGCCGCTACACGGCCGACGGCCTCTCCGCGGACACTCCGCGGCTCAACGTGGAACTCTTCCGCCAGGCCTATACGGATGAACTCGCCGACTTCACCGCCGCGGTGCGGTCACGGCGCGACGGTACGCCGCCGCCGTCGGCCGATTTCACGCTGACCCCGGGACCGGCAGACGCGCGCCGTGCCCTCGCCATGGCACTGGCCTGCATCGATTCCGTGAAGCAGGGCGCTCCCGCGGCTGTTCCTTCGGCGGCGAAGGTGAGGCCATGATGCGGCTGGCTGTCTGCGCGGAGATGGTGTTCACGGACCTGCCTTTCACCGAGCGCGTGCGGCGGATCCACGATGCCGGGTTCGACGTTGAACTGTGGGACTCCCGCACCAAGGACGTGAAGGCGCTGGCGGCAAGCGGCGCGGTCTTTTCCTCCATGACGGGATACACCGCGGGCAGCCTGGTGGATCCGGACACTGCCGACGACGTCGTCCGTACGGCTGAGTCACTGATCCCCACGGCCCTGGAGCTCGGTGTCAGCCGCTTGGTGGTGCACTCCGCGGAACTGGTGGACGGGAAGGCCGCACATCCCGTCTTCAGGTCCACCGGCCGCATGTGGATCACGGGGGCCAGGACCCTGGAGCGCCTGGGAGCGCTGGGAGCGAAGCACCGGGTGACTTTTTGTCTGGAGAACCTCAACACGGTCCTGGACCACCCCGGCATCCCGCTGGCCCGTGCCAAGGACACGCTGGCCCTGGTGGAAGCGACCGGGCACCCCAACGTGAAGCTCATGCTGGACCTCTACCACGCGCAGCTGGGCGAGGGGAACCTGATTGAACTGGTGCGGACCGCCCTGCCGCACATCGGCGAGATCCAGGTGGCGGATGTCCCTGGCCGCTGTGAGCCCGGCACCGGCGAAGTCAACTACCAGGCTGTCGCCCGGGCGCTCGCCGACGCCGGCTACGACGGCACCGTCGGACTGGAAGCATGGGCCAGCGGCGACAGTGAGGCCGCCCTGGCAGCGTTCCGGGCAGCCTTCACCGACCGGCCGGCACCCGTCCGGCCGGTCACGATCCCTTAGCACTTCAACCTACGAAGGAACACTATGAAGGATGTCATTCTCGGCCTGGTGGGGGTGGGACGCATCGGCGTGATGCACGCCAACAACATTGCCTCGCTCAACGGGGTGCTGAACCCGCAGGGGATCAGCGCCCGGCTCAGGCTCACGGATGTTGCGGAAGATCACGCACGCAACATCGCCGGAGGCCTCGGCGCGGAGTTCCTGCCCTCCGTGGCGGACCTGATCGCCTCGGGCGTGGACGGCCTGGTGATTGCCACCGGAACCGCGACCCACCCCGAACTCATCAGGGCCGGAGTGGATGCCGGCATTCCGGTGTTCTGCGAGAAGCCGGTAGCCATGAACGTAGCCGACGCGTTGCCGGTGCTGGACTATATCGGGAACAACAATGGCGTGGTGCAGATCGGCCACCAGCGCCGCTTCGACGCCGGCTACCTCGAAGCCAAACGCGCCTACCAGGCCGGCGAGCTGGGCTGGATCCACTCGCTGCGCGCCGTCACCTGCGACATGACGCCCCCGCCGGTGGAATTCCTGGCCACGTCCGGCGGATTGTTCCGGGACTGCTCGGTCCACGACTTCGACATCCTGCGCTGGCTGACCGGCCGCGACATTGTGGAAGTCTATGCGAAGGGCTCCAACAACGGTGATCCGGCCATCGGCGACGTGGGCGACGTGGATACGGCCTTGGCCGTGATCACGTTCGACGACGGCACCGTGGGAACGGTCTCCGCCAGCCGCTACAACGGGGCCGGCCACGATGTCCGTCTGGAGATCCAGGGATCCAACCGGACAGTCATGGTGGGCCTGGATTCGAAGTCGGCGCTGGCCTCGGCCGAAGCCGGGATCACCTTTCCCGACGGCGAACCGCACCAGACCTTCGCGGAGCGCTTCGACCAGGCGTACCGGTCCGAGATGGCTGCGTTTGTGGAGCTGATCCTGGGCGAGCGGGAAAACCCGTGCACGCCCCAGGACGCGGTGGCCGCATCCCGCGTGGCCGATGCTGCCCAGGAATCCCTGGTGACGGGCGCGCCCGTCAAAGTGGCGCTGCCAATGGCCACCTGATTGCCGCCAGTTACGCACAATGCCCCGCCGGAACCTGTTCCGGCGGGGCATTGTTTTCCGCTGCTATGCCGTAAACGGCAACCGGGGATCGATGTCCTGCCCGTCCCAGCTTTGCCGCACCCAGCCGTGGTGGGGGTCGTCGCTGATGAGCCATTCCCGCACCGGGCCGGGACCGGCCATGACGTTGAGGTAGTACAGGTCGTAGCCGGGTGCCGCCATGGCAGGGCCGTGCCAGCCGTAGGGGACCAGCACCACGTCGCCGGTGCGGACCTCGGCGGCCACGTCGATGGGGCGCTCATCCGAGGCGTAAACGCGTTGGTAGCCGATGGCGTCGGCGTCGGCAGGTGCCCCGGAGCCTGCGGACACCCGGGTCTCGAAGTAGTAGATCTCCTCGAGGTTTGTTTCGCCGTCCTTCTCCTCATCATGCTTGTGCGGGGGATAGGAGGACCAGTTGCCGGCCGGAGTGAGGACTTCGCAGACAATAAACCGGTCCGCCTCCAGGGCCGCCGGGGTGCCGAAGTTGTGGACCTGGCGGGAGCAGTTTCCGGCGCCGCGCAGTTCCACGGGTGTCTCCGCGGCGGTGACCAGGCGCGTGGGGTACGCGGCCTTCGCCGGGGCGGTCGCGACGGCCACGCGGCCGCCGTCGGCTGAGCTGATGGTAACGGCTTTGCCGGTACCGGAGTACAGCACGTCGCTGGGCCCGTGGAACACCGAGGTTCGCCCCGCAAGGGGGTAGTCCACGCCGTCCACCGTCGCGGTGAAGGCGCCGTTGAGCGGAATCACGATGCGTTCCTCGCCGGCCGCCGGCAGGCTGACGGCGGCGCCCGCGGCGAGGGTGGCCACCTTCAGTCCCGTATGGGCCCAGCCTTCCACGGCTGTGGCGGAATCTGAGGTGCCGAGGGAGATGTCCCAGTTGCCGTCAGTGGCGGAGCCCAGGGGGTAGACCCAGTTGGTCATGGCAAAAGTCCTTGCGTTAGCGCTGTACGAGTGTCATTTCAAAGCTGTAGGAATCGGCGCGGTAGACGTGGTGGCCGGTCTCCACGCGCCGCCCCGTATCGTCCACAGCGGTGCGTTCCATGGTCACCAGGGCCGCGTTCACTTCCGTCTCAAGCAGCGGTGCCTGATAGTCGTTGGCGATCATGGCGCCGATCCGCTGGGTGGCCAGGCGGAAGTTGACGCCGCCCCGGCGCAGGATGGAGTAGAGCCCTTCCGCGGCGAGCATGGCCTCATCCATGGTGGCGATGTCATCGCGGACCCAGTTCTCCATCAGAGCCAGCGGCTTGCCGCCCACCTTGCGCAGCCGGGTGAAGTGGTAGACCTTCGAGCCGGCGGGCAGTTGCAGGGTGGCCAGGGTGGCGGCGTCGGCTTCCATGTGGGAGAAGCTCAGCACCTCGGTGGTGGGTTTTTTGCCGTTGTTCGTGAGGTCGTCAAACAGGCTGGACAGTTCCAGCGGGCGGCGGACCTGGCTGGACACCACCTGCGTTCCCACGCCCCGCTTGCGGACCAGCAGGCCGGAGCGGACCAATTCGTCCATGGCCTTGCGCATGGTGGGCCGGGACAGGTTGAGCTGTGCCGCGAGGTCGATTTCGTTGTCGAGCCGGCTGCCCGGTTCCAGGACTCCGCTGTGGATGGCCGCCTCTATCCCCTGAACCACCTGGTGATACAAGGGGATGGGGGAGGAGCGGTCGATGGTGAGACCAAGTTGATTCGCCACTGAATGTTCCCCGTGTTCCAGGGCCCAACTGGGCGCCGCCCACCGGGACGTGCCGAGTATGTCACCCTTTGTTCTTTTGATAGGACATGAGCCCTTTTCTTGATGTTATCAGGCGTCCAGCGAAGGTCAAGGGCGGATAATCGGCTAACCGCCTACAAAATCGGCCGTGAGTATTGTCCTGACGTCAGACCAGGATCCGGGCACTCTCCTGGAGCGCCTCTTCGTGCGCGCGACGGCGGACGGTCGCCTTCCACCGAAGGGAACCGTCCGCCGTCGTGCTTTCGTGGTCCTAGACTTTCGCGCCGCTGAGCAGCTCGTCAAGCCGCTCGTAGCCTTCTGTCAGGCCGCCTTCCATGCCGGACTGGGCCATGCCGTCGCGGGCTTCCACGCTGGGGTAAACCGAGTGGCCGCGCAAGCGCGTGCGCCCGTTGCCGAGGTCTTCAAAAGTCATGAATTCGAGGCTGACCACGTCCGGGTAGCCACCGAACTCGAAGGTCTGGATGGCGAACTCATTTTCCCGGACCGTGTGGAAGACGCCGCTGAACTCGTAGGCCACGCCATCGGGCCCGGTGTGCAGGTAGCTGTAGGTGCCGCCGGTCCGGAAGTCGTAGTGGTCAATCTCCATCTTCAGGCCGCGCGGACCGAGCCATTGGGTAATCAGGGCGGGGTCCTTGTGGGCGCGGAAGACGTCCGCCACGGGGAACTCGAACTCGCGGTCGTAGTCGATGAAGGGGAGTCCCTCAGGAACGCTGAGGTTCAGTGGATTGCTCATGATGATTCCTTGGGGTGTGCGCCGCCGGTTGCGGCGACGGATCGGAGCACGGCGTCGAGGCCGCGGAACTGCTCTTCGCGGACCAGCCGGTACTGGTCGATCCACGCTGTGAGTGCCTCCAGCCGTGCGGGATTCAGATGGACGGGCCGGCGCTGGGCGTCACGCGTGCGGGTGACGAGCCCGGCCTGCTCGAGGACCTGGATGTGCTTCGAGACCGCCTGTTTGCTGATCGCGAAGGGTTCCGCCAGTTCGTTGACTGTGGCCTGCCCCCGGCTCAGCCGGGCAACGATCTGCCGCCGCACGGGATCGGCCAGGGCCATAAAGGCCGAGTCCAGGGTGCCGTCGTCGGAGTCCATTGTGCTGCGGGCCTTTCATTTCCATCTCAACCCATTGATCAACCTGGTTGTTGATCAACTAATTGATTGATTACAAATTTACGCCCGCGCCAGGCTACGGTCAAGGGGTCTGCGCGGGGGTGGGACGATCAGGGCTGCGAGTTCCGGAATGTCATGCGCCGCTGCCGGCGCACGCTCCGGCTCAGGCGCGGACGCCGCCGTCGGACGCGGTTGGAACGCAGCATGGGGAACAGCTACCCCAGCCATAGAGGCCCTAGGCTGGGGGCATGAACAACCGCTACCTGGTGTCCCGTGAGAGATTCATCCCCGCAGCACCGGAACAGATCTTTGAGGTACTGGCCACGCCGGCGCTGCACAGCGTGATCGATGGCTCCGGCACCGTCAAGGGCGCCCAGCCGCGCGGTCCGGAGCGGCTGGTCCTCGGTGCGCGGTTCGGCATGGAGATGAACATGAAAGTGGACTACAAAATCCTCAACACGGTCTGCGAATTCGAGGAAGGCCGGCGTATTGCCTGGCGCCACTTCTACGGCCATATCTGGCGCTACCTCCTTGAGCCGGCCACGGATGCCGCCGGTACGGCCGGGACGCGCGTCACCGAACAGTGGGACGCCAGGGCGGTCCGGGGCAAGTTCTTCCTGCGGCTGGCCGGCTACCTGCGCCGCCACCCTGCCAGCATCGAGGAGACCCTGCTCAGGCTGGAGCAACACGTCACGGGCACTGCCGGACTCTCCCGCTAGGTTTACGGAATGAACCGTGCCGGCGGTCTGGTCCCCAGCCCGCGGACCATCGAGGTCGAAAGCCTTGAGGGCTTCGACCGCCTGGTGGCGGCCGGCGCCGTGTCGATGCGCGGCTGGCACGCCCAGTCCCTGGACCTGCGCGGCCGGACGGCCGCGCTGGAAAGACTGGACGCGGAAGGCGCCATTTTCCTCGGCTGTACCTTCGATCAGGACGTCGAAGCAGGACTGCGGCGCCGCGGTGCCCTGATTTTTCCCAAGCTTGAAGGTGTGCCGTTTGATCCTTACCGGGCAGGGCTGTACACCCCGCAGGAACTGTACGCCGGACTGGATCACGCACCCTATGAGGAACTTCCGGATGCCCTGGTGTATCACTGGAGCATCCGTCCCGGGCAGCGGCACCGGCTGGACGCCACCCTGGCATCGGCGCTGCACGATCACGCCATCGGCGACGCACTGGACGAGTTCATGCGCTCGGAGCTCCGCGCGGGCCGGGCCACAGTAGGGGTGATGGGCGGCCACACAGCCCGCCGCGGCACCCTGGAATTCGCCCAGGCCGCAGCGCTGGGACGGCTCCTCGCCCAGACCGGCAGGCTGGTGGCAACAGGCGGCGGTCCGGGCGCCATGGAGGCCGCCAACCTCGGCGCCTACCTCAGCGGAATTCCCGACGCGGGGTTCCAGGAGGTGCTGGCCGGGCTTGGGGCCGTGCCCGGCTTCCGGCCCTCGGTGTCCGCCTGGGCACGCGAGGCGGCGGCCGTCGTCGAACGTTATCCGGACGGAACCCCCTCGTTGGGTGTCCCCACCTGGTTCTACGGGCATGAGCCGCCCAACTACTTCGCCACGCACATCGCCAAGTACTTCGCCAATTCAATCCGGGAGGCGATCCTGCTGGAACTGTGCGACGGCGGAGTGATCTTCCTGCCCGGAGCGGCAGGTACCGTGCAGGAAATCTTCCAGGACGCATGCGAAAACTATTACAGTTCCCGGGAAGCAGTCACTCCCATGGTGCTGGTTGGCAGGCGCCATTGGGAGCAGGAACTGCCCGCGTGGCCGATGTTGCACCGGCTCGCGGCAGGCAGGCCCATGGCAGACCGGATCTTCCTTGTGGACAGCGTGGCCGAAGCACTCGCCGTGCTGGGCGTTTAGCCCACCACAGCGTTAGCCCACCACCGTGCCGAAGGCGAGGCCCAGGACGTAGGTCACGGCGGCCGCCCCCAGGCCAATGGCGAGCTGGCGCAGGCCGCGGCTCAGAGGCGAGGTCCCGGACAGCAGCCCGACGATGCCGCCGGTTACCAGCAGCGCCAGCCCCACGAGCACGCCGGCCACCGCCAGGGCGGGCACGCCGGTCAGGCCGAACAGGAACGGCAGGATGGGCACCACGGCGCCGGAGGCGAAGAAGCAGAAGCTGGACAGTGCGGCGCCCCACGCGGTCCCCACGGCTTCGTGCTCGTCCTCGGTCTCGGGAAGCTCGGGCTGAAGGGACAGGCTGGGATCGCAGTCGCAGTTGAGCAGCCCCATGCGTTCGGCAACGCGGTGTTCGGCTGCTTCGCGGGACATCCCACGCGCCAGATAGACAAGCAGGAGCTCGTTGTGTTCGAGGTCCAGGTTCGGCGCGGCGGCGAGCGTGATCTGCGTGGGCCGGGTGGCCGCCAGCAGCTCCCGCTGGGAGCGCACGGAAACGAACTCTCCGGCCGCCATGGACATGGCGCCGGCCAGGAGTCCGGCGATGCCGCTGAGAAGCACCACACCGCTGGCCACCCCGGAAGCGGCCATGCCCACCACGAGCGAGAGGTTGCTGACCAGGCCGTCGTTTGCCCCGAAGACGGCGGCCCGGAAAGTCCCGGCAAGCCGGTTGCGGCCCCGGGTGGCCAGGCCGCGGACCACTTCCTCGTGGATCTGTTCATCTGCCGCCATGGCGTCCGTGGCGTTGGGATCCTTGGCGTAGGGCGAGCGGCCCTCGGCGCGCTGGGCCAGTGCCAGGACGAAGACCGAACCGAAGTGGCGGGCCAGGAAGCCCAGCAGCTGGCTGCGGAAGGACGCGGGCCGCGGCTTGCCTGCGTGCTCACCGAGGAGCTGGAGCCAGTGGGCCTCGTGCCGGCCTTCGGCTTCGGCCAGGGCCAGCAGGATGTCGCGCTCTTCGCCGTCACGGTTTTGTGCCAGATCGCGATAGACGGCGGCCTCTGCGCGTTCATCCGCCAGGTACTGGCGCCAGCGGCGGAGGTCGGCCGGGGTGGGCTTGCCGGTTCCCGGCGGCGCCTGGTCTGTCGGCTTGGATTGGTTTGAATGGGTGGGGTGAGACACTGGAACTCCTGTGCTGGATAGGGCATGGTTCGGCCCCATTGCAGCGTCCAGACTACCGCGTTAAACCGCGGATTTTCGGCTGGCAGACCTCACTGCCGGGTTTCGGTTTACCTCAAAATCGGCGGCGGTACGGGCCACTCCCGAGGGGGTGCCAAAGGCCCTTGACCGGGCTGGCGGGCGGTGCTCTGATGAAGATGTGGAGCTTGGTGGCTCCCACTGCATGAGCACGTCAGGCGATCAAACGGAGGTTGAATCATGAACACCGCCGGACCCCAACCGGACATGCCGCACCTGGACGCAGTAGAAGCGGATCCCGCTTACGACTACGCAGAGGATGTCCCCATCAACGAAGACGAGTGGGATGCCGAGGACGAGTTCCTGGACGCCGAAGAAGCCGTGATCCCCACACCCCCGGTGGAAGTAGACGCCGAGGAACGCGTGGTTCCGCTGGATGACGACGAATTCCGCGAGGCCGAATCGGACACTGAATAGAACGGACGACGGCGGCACTTTCGGTTTCCCTGCGACGGAACCGAGGTGCCGCCGTCGTGCGCCTGCCGTTGCGGACGCTGTTTGACTGCCGCGGTGCGTGCCGCGGTCTGCCGGCGGTTGGCCACTAGGATTGCTCCAGAGATGGGGCCGGACCGCCGGCCACGAAAGGTCCGCACATGAAGGCACTGCCAGTCGAGCCGAGCAACGTTCCGGTGGCCATCGGGTCCAGAATCCGCGCTGCCCGGCAGTCGCAGCGTCTGACCATAGAACAGGTTGCCGACGCCACCGGCCTGACCAAGGGATTTCTCAGCCGCGTGGAGCGGGACCTGACCTCCCCCTCCGTGGCCTCGCTGGTGACCTTGTGCCAGGTTCTCTCCATCTCCATCGGCGACCTGTTCGCCGCCCCGGAAACCCATCTGACCAGGCGGGATGAAGGTCCCCGGATCTCGCTCGGCGGCGAAGGCATCGTGGAGCGGTTGCTGACTGCCCGCTCCGAACGGCGCATCCAGATCATCCAGGCCGTCATCGCGCCGCACGGCCGGGGCGAAGCCGAACTGTATGCCGTGGACTGCGACGTTGACGTCCTGCATGTGGTCAAGGGCAGCATCCGCCTGATCATGACAAACGAGGAATTCGACCTCACCTCCGGCGACACCGTGACGTTTCCGGGCCGCGAACCCCATACATGGGTTAATCCGACCAACGAACCGGTGGAGGTTCTCTGGGTCCTGGTACCCGCCGCCAGCCGCTGACAGGACGGGCTGTGGAGTAAACACTTGGTGCGCATAGGTCAACCCGGGTCTATGATGGCAGTCACACATCAAACAGCATTTCTTGAAGGAGAGGCCCGCCGTGGAAGAACTGCGCATCGAAGCCAACGGGAACCTCGGCCCCATCGATTCCGCCCGCATCCCGCGCTACGCCGGAGCCGCCACGTACGCCCGGCTGCCGCGCCTGGACCAGGTGGCCAAGGCCGATGTGACGGTGGTGGGCGTCCCCTTCGACTCGGGCGTCTCGTACCGGCCCGGCGCGCGCTTCGGCGCCAACCATGTCCGGGAAGCCAGCCGCCTGCTGCGTCCCTACAACCCCGCCTGGGACGTGAGCCCGTTCGAAAACGTGCAGGTGGCCGACGCCGGCGACATGGCCGTCAACCCGTTCAACATCAACGAAGCCATCGAAACCATCCAGCAGAACGCCCTGGACCTCACGGCTGCCGGAAGCAAACTGGTGACCCTCGGCGGGGATCACACCATCGCGCTGCCGCTTCTCCGCGCCGCAGCCGAACGGGCAGGCGGGCCGGTGGCCATGCTGCACTTTGACGCGCACCTTGACACCTGGGACACCTACTTCGGCGCGGAATATACGCACGGAACGCCGTTTCGCCGGGCCGTTGAAGAAGGCATTCTGGACACCGAAGCGATCAGCCACATCGGCACGCGCGGCCCGCTCTACGGCAAGAAGGATCTCGACGACGACCACCGCTTCGGTTTCGGCATCGTCACTTCGGCCGACGTCTACTACCAGGGCGTCCTGGAGACGGTGGCCAAGGTCCGCGACCGCATCGGCAGCAGGCCGTTGTACATCTCCGTGGACATCGATGTCCTGGATCCTGCGCACGCCCCCGGCACCGGAACCCCCGAGGCGGGCGGCATCACCAGCCGTGAACTCCTGGAAATCATCCGCGGGCTCCGCGGCCTGAACCTGGTGGGCGCCGACGTCGTCGAAGTGGCCCCCGCCTACGACCACGCCGAAATCACCGGCGTGGCCGCGAGCCACGTGGCCTACGAGCTGATCACCCTCATGGCGGACAATGCCGTGGACGGCGGGCGTTTCGGCGCCGCCAACGGCTACGCTGCCCAGGCCCTCGGCCGGGAACCGCACCAACTCGCCGGCTTCGCCGCCGTTACAAAGGAGCCCTAGATGACTGAATTCGACGCCGGCACGCATGCTGCCGCCTCCCCGGCAGCAGGCAGCACCGGCCAGCGCAACGGCGGGGACCTCGTGGTCGAGACCCTCGAAGCCCTCGGCGCGAAGACAGTCTTCGGCATCCCGGGCCAGCACGCGCTGGGCCTGTTCGACGCGATGGGCCGCGGCAACCTGCATTTTGTGTCCTCCCGGGTGGAGAACAACTCGGCTTTCGCCGCGGACGGCTACGCCCGTGCCACGGGGGAGGTGGGGGTGCTGTTCCTGTCCACCGGACCGGGCGCGCTCACGTCCCTGGCCGGGCTGCAGGAGGCCTACGCAACCGGCGTGCCCATGGTGGTGGTGGCCAGCCAGATCCCGCTCGACGGCCTGGGGGCCCGCCGCAAGGGCATGCTCCACCAGCTCGATGACCAGAAGGCCTCAGCCGCGAACGTCACCAAGAGCCAGCGCCTGATCCAGCACGCCTCCGGCATCCCCTCGGCCATCCAGGACGCCTGGACCGAGGCGATCTCCTCGCCGCAGGGCCCGGTGTGGCTGGAAATCCCGCAGAACGTGCTGCTGGATCCCATCATGGTCCCCCCGGTGGAGGATGCGCTGGCCGAAGCCGCGGACAACCCTCCCCGGGTGGAGCTGATCCGCGAAGCCGTGAGGTGGCTCTCGACGGCGGAACGCCCCGCCATCATCGCGGGCGGGGGCACCCGGCGGGGCCGGGCGGAGAAGTCCCTGCTGTCGATTGCCGAAAAGCTGCGGGCACCGGTGATCTGTACTCCTGGCGGCAACGGCGCGTTCCCCTGGAACCATGAGCTGTCGCTGCAGTCCTGGATCGAGGACCGGCACATGACCGACGTGCTGGAGGATGCCGATGTCCTGATCGTGATCGGCTCCTCCCTGGGCGAGGTCACCTCCAACTACTTCACGTTCGAGCCCCGCGGGCGGATCATCCAGATCGACGCCGAACCGCGCGTCCTCGAATCGAACCGCCCCGGCCTGGGTATCCGGGCTGACGCCGGCCAGGCGCTCGCCGCCCTCGACGAAGCCCTGGCGGCACCGGTCCGCAGCGGTGCCGCCGGAATCAGCGCGGCCGAAACAGTCCGCAGCTGGCATGGCGTCGCCCCCGAAACGTTGGTCCAGGAGTCCCTTGCGAAGGTGCGCGCCCGGCTGGAATCACAGGATCTGGCCAAGGAACTGAAGTTCATGGCGGATATCCGCGAGGCCGTGCCCGGCGATATGCAAACCTTTTGGGACATGACCATCGCCGCCTATTGGGGCTGGAGCTGCTGGGATGCCAGGGAAGGCCAGTTCCACTCCGCCCAGGGAGCAGGCGGCCTCGGCTATGGCTTCCCGGCAGCCATCGGCGGCGCGGTAGGCCTTGAAACGCTGGGCCGGCCCGGACGGGTCCTCGCCGTCTCCGGTGACGGGTCCTCCATGTACTCCATCGCCGAACTCGCCACCGCCAAACAGCACAACGTCCCGGTCACCTGGCTCATTGTTGACGACGGCGGCTACGG
The DNA here is from genome assembly GCF_034048115.1 of Pseudarthrobacter sp. IC2-21. Classification (NCBI taxonomy): domain Bacteria; kingdom Bacillati; phylum Actinomycetota; class Actinomycetes; order Micrococcales; family Micrococcaceae; genus Pseudarthrobacter; species Pseudarthrobacter sp. IC2-21. Next base: position 908,487 of record NZ_CP139145.1, read on the forward strand.
CATCCTGCGCGAATACATGGTGGGCGCCTTTGGCAAGGCCACGGCCACCGAGCTCACCCGCCCGGACTTCGTCAAGCTCGCCGAAGCGTTCGGTGTGCCGGCCACCCGGGTGGCCCCCGAGGATGTGGGGGACGCGCTCAAGGCGGGATTCGCGGCTGACGGGCCGAACGTCGTCGTCGTCGAAACGCTCCTCAAAATGTTCGCGCCCACGCACCTGGGCATCTAAAGGTCGCCTCCTCCTATTAGTTTCCCAAAGTAACCATTTAGCGATATAGTTGCTTGAGGCAAACAACTGAGGAGTAATTCATCATGGCAGTCGCGCCGGACACCGCAGCGGATCTGGTCTACCGCATCTTCGATCTGCAGCGGGTGGTCCGATGCGTCGCGTCGGCGAGCTTCCGCGGGCAGGACACCGGTGTGGCGCTTCAGGGTGTGCTCCGGTATGTGGGGGAGGGGGAGTCCCGCGCCACGCACCTTGCGGAGCGCCTGGGCGTATCGGCCCCCGTCCTCAGCCGGCACATCGCGGACCTCGAAGAGCAGGGGTACGTTGTCCGGCGGCAGGACCCGTCCGACGGGCGCGCCCAGTTGGTTGCCCTCTCCCAGGCAGGCGTGGAGAAGCTCCGTCAGATCGAGGAGCAGCGCACGGCCACCCTGCAGGGCTACCTCAGCAACTGGAGCCAGGAGGACGCCGAAGACACCGCGCGGGTCCTGTCCCGGCTTTCCGAGGCAATCAAACAATCAGCCCGGGCAACGGCGGCCGGTCCCATCACCACACCGACCCCCTAGAAGGACTCTTATGTCGAGCCAACCACCCGCCGCGCCACCCTTGGCGATGACCCACCGCCAGATCATGGAAGCCCTGACCGGGCTCCTCGCTGCGTTCTTCACCGCCATCCTCAGCAGCACCATCGTGGCCAACGCGCTGCCCACCATCATGTCCGACCTGCACGGCACCCAGACCGACTTCGCCTGGGTCATCACCGCCGCCCTCCTGGCCAACGCCGTCACCACCCCCATCTGGGGCAAGCTGGCGGACCTCTTCAACAAAAAGATCCTGGTCCAGCTGAGCATCGTCATCTTTGTGGCCGGTTCCGTGATGGCCGGCCTCTCCGAAACCATCCCGCTGCTGCTCACCGCCCGCGTTATCCAGGGTGTTGCCATGGGCGGGCTCACTGCCCTGGCGCAGGCCATCATCGGCACCATGATCCCGCCGCGGGACCGCGGCAAATACTCCGGCTACATGGGCGGCGTGATGGCCGTCGGCACCGCCGGTGGCCCGCTGCTCGGCGGATTCATCGTGGACAGCCCGCTGGGCTGGCGCTGGACCTTCTTCGTCTGCGTGCCGCTCGCCGTCGTCGCCCTCATCCTCCTGCAGCTGACCCTCAAGATCCAGCACGTCAGGCGCCCCGCCAAGATCGACTGGCTCGGCTCCATCCTGCTGACCTCCGGTGTGAGCCTCCTGCTGATCTGGGTTTCCTTCGCCGGCAACCCCGCCTACTACGACTGGGTCTCCTGGCAGTCGGCCGCCATGGTGGGCGGCGGCCTGGTGCTGCTGGCCCTGCTGGTGCTCGTGGAATCCAAGGTGGAACAGCCCATCATTCCGCTGAAGATCATCTCCGAGCGAACCACCGCCCTGGCCATCCTCGCCTCCGTGGCAGTGGGCATTGCGATGTTCGGCTCCACCACCTTCCTGGGCCAGTACTTCCAGGTGGCGCGCGGTGCCACACCCACCGAAGCCGGTCTCCTGACCCTGCCGATGATTGCAGGCAACCTGACAGGCTCCGTTGTGTCCGGCCTGCTGATCAGCCGCACGGGTAAGTGGAAGGGCTACCTGATCGGCGGTTCCATCCTGCTCATCGGCGGCCTGGGCCTCGCCGGCACCATGGACCACACCACGGAGCTCTGGCAGGCCGGAATCTTCACGGCCATCCTGGGCGTGGGCCTGGGCATGCTGATGCAGAACCTGGTGCTGGCCGTCCAGAACACCGTCCGGGCCTCGGACATAGGCACAGCCAGCGCGTCCGTGGCCTTCTTCCGCTCGGTAGGCGGGGCCATCGGCGTCGCCGTCCTCGGCGCCGTGCTCAGTAACCGGGTCACCCAGCTCGCCACGGAGGGCCTGGCCGCGGCCGGCATCCCTGTGACCGGCGGCTCGGCCGGGGCCTCGCTGGACCTGGTGGACATGCCCGCACCTGTCCGCGAGATCATGCGCGCCGCGTACGGTGATGCCACTGCAGAGGTCTTCCTGATCTCCGCCGTGGTGGCCGTGGTGGCGCTGATCTCAGTGCTGTTCATCAAGGAACGCCCGCTGCGGCGCACGGTGGACATCCAGCCGGACACCAAGCCCGGCACCAGGGCTGACAGCAATCCCGACGGCCAACCGAACGCTGACGGCGAGCGTTCGACGGCGGGCCTTGCGTCCGCCCGTCACTGACCGCCCGTAATTGCTTGCCCGAACGGCCACCGAGTCCCCCGAACGGGCCCGGTGGCCGTTTCGCGGCAGAACACCGGCTCCCGTACGCCCCCGGGGATGATTCTGCCCCGGCGTATATCCGCCGGACAACGGATTTTGTACAGTAGGTAGGCTAATAATGTCGGCCTCTGCTGCTAAGACTTATCCCATCATTTCGCGCTCTCTCCCTAAGGACCCGTGGGCATGCTCCTGACCCTCATACGGCGCTATTCCAAGCCGTATACGCCGTACATCGTGGCCGTGGTTGTTTTCCAACTGGCGTCAACCATCGCAGCGCTCTACCTGCCCAGCCTCAACGCCCGGATCATTGACGAAGGCGTCTCCCGCGGGGACACCGATTTCATTTGGCGCACCGGGGCCGTGATGCTCCTCGTGGCCCTGGTCCAGGTGGTGGCAGCCATCGCCGGGGTCTATTTCGGCTCCAGGACGGCCATGGCCGTGGGCCGGGACCTCCGCCGCGGCGTGTTCCGCAAGGTCACCAGCTTCTCGGCGAAGGACGTGAACGCCTTCGGCGCCCCCACCCTCATCACCCGCGGCACGAACGATGTCCAGCAGGTCCAGATGCTGGTGCTGATGGGGCTGAACTTCATGGTGGCCACACCCATCATGTGCATCGGCGGCATCATTATGGCACTGCGCGAGGACCTCAGCCTGTCCTGGCTGGTCTGGGTGTCCGTGCCGGTGCTGATTGTGGTGGTGGGCTACCTCGTAGTCCGGCTGATGCCGCTGTTCCGCGCCATGCAGAAGAAGATCGACCGCATCAACGCCGTGCTGCGTGAGCAGATCATTGGCATCAGGGTGGTCCGCGCCTTTGTCCGCGAACCCTACGAGACGGACCGGTTTGGCGTTGCCAACAAGGACCTGACGGATGTCTCCCTGAAGATCGGGGCCCTGTTTGTCCTGATGTTCCCGGCCATCGGCATGATCCTGCACCTGTCCACGGCCGCGGTGCTGTGGTTCGGCGGCCAGCGCGTGGATTCCGGCGACATGCAGGTGGGCGCCCTGACCGCCTTCCTTCAGTACCTGCTGCAGATCCTGATGGCCGTCATGATGGGCACGTTCATGGCCATGATGATCCCGCGCGCCTCCGTCTGCGCGGACCGCATCGGTGAAGTGCTCGACGTCGAACCCTCCATTCACGATCCCGAACGTCCGCAAACACCCGCCGCCCTCGAGGGCGTGGTGGAGTACCGAAACGTCACCTTCGCCTACCCCGGCGCCGAATCGCCCGTGCTGAGCAACATCAGCTTCACTGCCAGGCCGGGGGAGACCGTGGCCATCATTGGTTCCACCGGTGCCGGCAAGACCTCCCTGCTGTCGCTGCTCCCGCGCCTCTACGATATTGCCGAGGGTGAGGTCCTGCTGGACGGTGTCCCCGTGAGTGACCTGGACCGGGCCGAGATCACCAAACGCGTTGCCATGGTCCCGCAGCGGCCCTATCTTTTCTCCGGCACCATCGAGCACAACCTGCGTTTCGGCAAGACCGAAGCCACGGACCAGGAGCTGTGGGACGCACTGCAGATCGCCCAGGGCGAGGACTTCGTGCGCGCCAAGAAGAACGGCCTGAACGCCCGCATCGCCCAGGGCGGCACCAACGTCTCCGGCGGCCAGCGGCAGCGGCTATGTATTGCCCGGGCCCTGGTGACCCGGCCCAAGGTGTACCTTTTTGACGACTCTTTCTCGGCCCTGGACGTGGCTACGGATGCCCGGCTCCGAGCGGCCCTTAAGCGCACCACCGCCGATGCCACCGTCATTATCGTGGCCCAGCGCATCACCACCATCACGGACGCGGACCAGATCCTGGTCCTGGACAACGGCAGGATCGTTGACCGCGGAACCCACGAGGAGCTCCTGGAAACCTCGCCCACTTACCAGGAAATTGTTGAATCCCAGCTGAGCGTGGAGGAAATGGCATGAGCGCCGCCAAGAAAGACGCCACCGGCCTGAACCTCGAAAAGACCGAATCCGCGGCAACACCGGAGGACCTCTTGGAGGACGACGAATTCTTCGAGGAGGAGTTCAAACCCTCCGAGGCTGACGGCGACATGTTCGGCGGCATGCCCGCCAAGAAGGCCGAACACTTCTGGCCCTCCGCCAAACGCCTCCTGGGCCTGCTGAAGCCCGAAGCCATGGGCATCTACGCCGTTGTTGCACTGGTGGTGGTGTCGGTGGTCCTGAACGTCATCGCCCCCAAAATCCTCGGCCAGGCCATGGACGTGATCTTCGGCGGCGTGGTGGGCAAACAGCTGCCCGCCGGTGCGAGCAAGGAACAGTTCGTTGAAGGGCTGCGCCAGCAAGGCCAGGAAAACTTCGCGGACATGATCTCGAAGATGGAACTGGTGCCCGGCACCGGGATCAACTTCCAAAAACTCTCCGTCCTGATTGCCATCGTGCTGCTCATGTACTTCGTGGCCAACATCTTCCTGTGGCTGCAGGGGTACGTGCTGAACCGCATCGTGATGAAGGTGATCCGCAGGCTCCGTGACGATACCGAAAAGAAGCTGAACAAGCTTCCGCTGAACTACTTTGACACCCGCCAGCGCGGCGACGTGCTCTCCCGCGTGACGAACGACGTCGACAACGTCCAGCAGGCACTGCAGCAGGCGTTCGCGCAGCTGATCAGCTCCCTCCTGACGGTCATCGGCATTGTCATCATGATGTTCATCGTGTCCTGGCAGCTCGCCCTGATCGCCCTGATCGCGCTTCCGCTCTCCGGTGTGGCCGCCGGGCTGATCGGCTCCCGGAGCCAGAAGCTCTTTGCCGCCCAGTGGAAGAATACGGGCGAGCTCAACGGCCAGATCGAGGAGTCCTTCTCCGGTCACGACCTGGTCCGGGTGTTCGGCCGTGACGCTGACATGCTGGAACGCTTTGAAGAGCGGAACGAGGCTCTGTACAAGGCCAGCTTCGGGGCCCAGTTCGTCTCCGGCATGATCTTCCCGGTCATGCAGTTCGTCTCCTACCTCAGCTACGTCGG